>JBILXX010000030.1:0-36229 GCA_044378095.1 Polaromonas sp. | reverse complement strand
AGTAGCTTGGCTGAAATTTGCGGCTGTGCCGATTTGCCGCTGACAGCGGACTTGGTTGTAGTGCGGGGCATGTAACTCCTTTGGGGGAATGGTATGCCTCAAACACAAAATTTCTGACAGGCTCGATCAACGAGCGCTTTCGGAAAAATCCGGTTCAGCTCAACTGTCACTTAACGACTGTTCCGAATTGAACTACCTTCTGCCCGGTGTGGCAGTAGGGGGCACTTCAGAGACTGTAGAGTTGCTTTCGCTCGACGAAGCAATGGTGTATCACGAATGGAGTGGCATAGATTTCGTGAAAATTGATGCCGAGGGAGAAGAGGCAGCAATCATTCGAGGTGGAAAGAATTTTTTCCGAACTCAGTCACCGCTGGTTCAGTACGAAGTTAAGGCCGGTAGTGTCCTTAATCTTGAACTCATTAAGGCTTTTGCGGACGTCGGGTATGCGTCCTATAGGCTAGTCCCGGGGCTTGGAGTTTTGGTTCCACTTGGAACTGATGAGCTTGTTGATGGCTTCCTGCTGAATCTGTTTTGTTGTAAGCCAGATCGTGCAGCCAAACTTGCTGAAGATGGCCGACTTGTTTTTGATGACAACTCTGAGCTTGAAGTTGAAATTAAGGTGGATCCAAGTTACACATGGCAGCATCAATTGACTAAGTGTCCGTACGTGAAAAGACTCGCTGACGTTTGGAATCCGCCTGTTGATCGTGAACAACGTATTGATGTGGAAAATGGCATCGCTCTGTACTGCATGGCCAATGACTCAAATTTACCGATGACAACACGTTTTAGGGCTCTGAAGCGTAGTGTTTCCTAGATGCCAGGGTCTCATTTTTTACCTTGCTTGCAGCGGTGGTAGCAAGTGCACGCTATATGTGCATATCGCTAGGGTGTTCCATTTCATGTGAGCTGAAATTCAATACCCAACAAAAATGTATTCCTGCACATCGTTTTTGTTATCGCCTACTTTGCTACCTTGGTTACCGATGGAATACTTGTAGTCAACGGGTATGACTTCAACGCGGCTCTTATGCTTGGCCATAATGGCAACCATTTCGTCCAGAGTTGGTTGACTATTTGACGAGTAGGACACCATCAATACGCTTTCTTCAAAACGCTTAAACAGCATATCGAACGCTTCTGACGCCCCCTTGCGTGAAGAGAACGGCGTTGGATAGGATTTAAATTTTTTAGTAATGGTGTGTTCTTGAACTTCTACGCCTTCCCAATCACGGGCCAAGCCTTCAACAAAATGATAGCGACGAACGTACTCGTTATCAGATAGTGGTGAATAGTAGGGTGGATCGATATAGACAAGACCGGGTTCACGGCTTTGCAACGACATCGCATCACCATTTCGTGCCTTATTTTGTTTGCCGTTGTTGAATACAGCAGCGTTCACCATATCGACAGCCTCAAGGAACTGTGCGCGAAACGTCATCAATAGATCTTTGCGACCGTCGTCATAACGATGGCCGACGTAAGTAAAAATTCCGCGAGGGCGCTTTTTCAAACACGACCGTATTAATGCAGACATTGCAATTGCACGCTTATAAGGATTTTTTAGAAGCTTGATGTTGGCTCGCAGTATGTCAATCAAGCGGTTATCGTCATCACTAAAGTACAACCCTTTAAAAGTAGTTTCAACGAAATGATCTACTGAATTTTTTGGCTCTAGCAACGCTAGCGCCTCGGCCTGCGGAAGGATGATGTCGTTGTTCTCAATCATTGCCTTGGCGAAGGTTGATGACATTGACATGTAGTCGTTGCTAACTACGGTTTTTCCATGTGACTTCAACATATACCCCACTACGCCAGAGCCAGAAAATAGGTCAAGTGCCGTATCAAATTCAAACTGTGACGCAACAGCCCAAATTTCAGTCAGTAATTTATTTTTCGACCCCATAAAACGAGTCGAAGGATATTTCATAGCCTGTGAAGGCAGTGGCGCTGGAACAAGGCGCAAATTAAAACGCTGTTTAGGCGGGACTGTAACAATCACGTCCTCACCCGTTCGACCCTTACCGTTACATGAGATGTAACGCTTTGTCTGCACTACTTCGATGGCAAATTGAGCGTACTGCTCATGAACCAAAGGGTGATTGGAGTTTGTCAAAACAACATGACAATCCATTTCATGCAGGCGTTTAACCTCTGCTGCTAACTCAACATGATCTTCTTCATAAAACTGTTCTTTTGTATAGCGTTTAAAGTCCGCATATTCAGAAACGGGCAAATACGGAGGATCAAGAAAAACAAAGTCACCCGACTTCGCGTTTTCTCTTAAAACAGTCTTGTAATCAGCGCAAATTATTGTGGTGTTACTGAGCAATTCAGACGCGGCTTCTAGCGCGGCTTCATCAACTATTTTGGGGTTCTTGTATCGTCCGAAAGGCACGTTGAATTGCCCTGATTTATTGACTCGATAAAGACCGTTAAAACACGTTCTATTCAAAAATATTGTCCGTGCAGCAGCTTGTAGATCTGTCAACATAGTGCGATCCAGAGACCGCACAGCGTAAAACGTCTCCTCAGTATTTTCATGAAGTTGAAGCTGAGCGATTACACCAGCAACATTTGAAGCAACGCAACGGTATAGATTAATCAACTCAGGATTGCTGTCTGCAATGATTCCAGAATATGGTCGAACCGCAAAAAATAACGCACCGCCACCAAAAAAGGGTTCTATAAATCGACCGTACCTCTTCGGCATCTTGCCAAGGATTTCGTCCAATAGCTGCGTTTTGCCACCAGCCCATTTCAACAACGGGCGCGCTGCGGCTATGTTTTTGGACCTGTCCAGCAGCGAAATTTGTTCCATAGTTTGACCTTTAGTAATTATTTTTCACACTCCACTTATTACACGATCAGCTTCTATATTGCATTGATATGGGGCCTGCAAGGTACTTTGAGAATAAAAAACATTTTGCTCTAATAAACGTTTTGTAGGCAACCGTCCCCTGCACGCCACGCAGCAAAAAGTTTTGGGTATAAAGTTGCCCTTGCATGGGTACGATGAGTGCGAATCTGGTGAGTGGTGCTGAACAATTGCCTGAGTGTAAAGGTGAGCCGAGCGCTTGCTAAAGCAGCTTCAGCACGCCAAAACCGCATGTTGAGCCTGAAAAAGCCGGCAGGAATCTGATTTTGGCTATTTTTAGGCCGTTTTAGGGGTTGTTTTAGGCCTCTAGCCCAATGAATACGTGCGCAAGCAGCTATTAATTTTGTAGTGACTGGCTAGCGCGCTCCCGTCGAATAAAATCAAGGCTACCCACCTGCTCACACAACGGCATCACCTCGGTGCCGTTTTTTATTCCACTATGACCGACTCTGCTGCCACCACCACACCTGCCACGCCCGGCCTTGACAGCCTGGCCAAATCTTTTGAGCCCGCCGCGATTGAGGCGCACTTTGGCCCGCTGTGGGAGCAAAGCGGCATGTACGAGCCAACACTCGACGCGAGCAAGCCTTCGTTCAGTATCCAGCTGCCGCCGCCTAACGTCACCGGCACGCTGCACATGGGCCATGCGTTTAACCAGACCATCATGGACAGCCTGACCCGCTACCACCGCATGCGTGGCCACAACACGCTGTGGGTGCCGGGCACCGACCATGCGGGCATTGCGACGCAGATTGTGGTGGAGCGCAAGCTGCAAGCCGCTGGCCAGACGCGGCACGACTTGGGCCGCAAGAACTTTGTCGCGAAGGTGTGGGAATGGAAGGAAGAGTCTGGCGCAACCATTACCCAGCAGATGCGCCGCATGGGCGACTCGGTGGCGTGGAAGCATGAGTACTTCACGATGGACCCCAAAATGTCCACGGTCGTCACATCGACCTTTGTGAAACTGTACGAACAAGGCCTGATTTACCGTGGCAAGCGCCTGGTGAACTGGGACCCGATTTTGAAGTCGGCCGTGAGCGACCTGGAAGTTGAAAGCGAAGAGCGCGACAGCTTCATGTGGCACATTGAATATCCTTTCAGCGACGGTCCGCAGAAGGACGTGGATGGCAACCCCATGCGCGGCATGCGCATTGCCACCACCCGGCCAGAGACCATGCTGGCCGACGGCGCGCTGGCCGTGCACCCCGACGACACGCGCTACCAGCACCTGATTGGCAAGATGGTCGATTTGCCGCTGTGCGACCGGGCGATTCCGGTGATTGCCGACACCTATGTGGACCCGGCGTTTGGCAGCGGCTGCGTGAAGATTACCGGCGCGCATGACTTTAACGACTACCAGGTGGCGCAACGGCACAACCTGCCGCTCATCACCATCTTCACGCTCGACGCCAAGATCAATGAAAACGGCCCGGCGCAGTACCAGGGCATGGACAGGTATGTGTGCCGCAAGGCGGTGCTCAAAGATCTCGAAGAACAAGGCTTTTTAGAAAAAGCGGTGCCGCATAAAAACATGGTGCCTGTTTGCGCGCGAACGGGTGCGGTGGTAGAGCCGATGTTGACCGATCAGTGGTTTGTGGCGCTGAGCAAAGTCAGTGACACCGACCAAAAAATAGAAAACGACACAGGTGTCGTGGGCAAATCAATTTCGCAAAAAGCGCGCGACGTGGTCGCCAATGGCGACGTGAAGTTTGTGCCTGAACAATGGGTCAATACCTACAACCAGTGGATGAACAACATCCAGGACTGGTGCATTTCGCGCCAGCTGTGGTGGGGCCACCAGATTCCGGCCTGGTATGACGAAGACGGCAAGGTGTATGTGGCCGAAAACGAAGCAGCTGCGCAGTTGCAAGCGCCGGGTAAAAAACTCACCCGTGATGAAGACGTGCTGGACACCTGGTATTCATCGGCGCTCGTGCCATTTTCATCTTTGGGCTGGCCTGAAAAGACGAAAGAGCTTGATCTGTTTTTGCCATCCAGCGTGCTGGTCACGGGTTACGACATCATCTTCTTCTGGGTCGCGCGGATGATCATGATGACGACGCACTTCACAGGCCAGGTGCCGTTCAAACACGTTTACATCCACGGCCTGGTGAAGGACGCGCAGGGCAAAAAAATGAGCAAGTCTGAGGGCAATGTGCTGGACCCGGTGGACTTGATCGACGGCATCGAGCTGGCCCCGCTGCTGGACAAACGCTCGCAAGGCCTGCGCAAGCCAGAGACTGCACCTGCCGTGCGCAAAAACACTGAAAAAGAATTCCCGGCAGGCATCCCCGGATACGGGGCGGATGCACTGCGCTTTACCTTTGCGTCTCTCGCCAGCCTGGGGCGCAGCATCAACTTTGACAGCAAGCGCTGCGAGGGCTACCGCAACTTTTGCAACAAGCTCTGGAACGCCTCGCGTTTTGTACTGATGAACTGCGAAGGTCAGGACTGCGGGCTGGCTGACCACACAAAGGAACAATGCCAACCAGGTGGCGAGTTTCACAACTACATGAGCTTTTCGCAAGCCGACCGGTGGATTGCATCGACCCTCCAGCGGGTTGAAGCTGACGTGGCCAAAGGCTTTGAAGATTACCGCCTGGACAACGTGGCCAGCAGTGTTTACCAGTTTGTCTGGGACGAGTTTTGCGACTGGTATCTGGAGATTGCGAAGGTGCAAATCCAGACCGGCAATGATTCTCAAAAGCGCGCCACTCGCCGCACATTGATCCGAACGTTAGAGGCGATTTTGCGCCTCGCGCATCCGGTGATTCCGTTCATCACCGAATCACTGTGGCAGCAGGTTGCCGTCGTAGCAGGGATCAAAAAAACCACCTATATCGGCCAGGCAGCTTACCCGCAAAGCCAGCCGAACAAGATAGACGAAGCGGCTGAGGCGCATGTGACCAAGCTCAAAGCACTGGTCAATGCCACTCGCGAATTGCGGGGTGAGATGAAGGTGTCGCCTGCCACCCGCATGCCATTGTTTGTGCTGGGTGATACAGAATTCATGACGCAGTCCAGTGCGGTGATCAAAGCCCTGGCCAAGTTGAGCGAAGTCAAAGTATTTGACGACGAGTCAGCCTGGGCGGCTGCGGCGCAAGCTGCTCCCGTGGCCATCATGGGCGTTGCCAAAATTTGCCTGCACATGGAGGTTGACGTGGTGGCTGAAAAGGCCCGTTTGGGCAAAGAAATTGCACGCCTGGAAGGCGAATTGGTCAAAGTCAAAACCAAGCTCGCCAATGAGGCTTTTGTCAGCAAAGTGCCCCCCGCCGTGCTTGCACAAGAGCAAAAACGCCAGGAAGACTTTACCGCGACGATTGAAAAACTGATCGCGCAGCTGGCACGTCTGAACGCCTGAACTTCTGAACTTCTGAACTTCTGACGCTAGCGCATCATCACTTCAGGTTCGCCCCATTGTGATGTTGGCAATGCCCCGGGCAGCTCCAGATCCATGGGGGCACTGGTTGGCAACTGGCCAAAGCCGCTGGCACCTTCAACATTTAATATCGCCTCGTGCATGCGGTGTGCCACGTACCAGCTGGCGCGCAAGCGCGCCTCGCGGGTGTGGGAGCCCAGGCGCGGCGTGATGAACAGGTTTTTCAAGCCGTAAAGCGGGGACTCCTCGCCTGCAAAACCAGCCTCCGCACCGTCCAGGATGCAAGCTTCAATGCGGCCATCGGTCAAGGCCGCTGCCAGAGCACCTTCGTCAAACAAATGACTGCGGCTGATGCCTACCCATACCTGATGGCGCTTGCACGCTGCCAGCAGCTTGCTGTTGACAAAACCCTTGTAGCGGGCCGCGTAAAGCATTTGCACCGATATGGCGCTGGCTTGACTCATCAACTCGGGCAGGCTGACAGGCTGGATGTGCAGGCGCTCCCAAATCGGTGCGGTGTGGTGTACCGCTGGGTCATAGCCGATCAGCCGCACACCCAAACCGTGCAGCATGCCGGCCAGCGTGTGGGCGGTGGGTGCCAAACCCAAAATACCCACCGTGCTGCCATACAGCTCTCGGCCCACTTGCTGCGTGGGGTGTTTGCGCCCTGCCAGAGACGACACAATGCCGCGCCGGTACAGCAGCAGCAACGTGGACAGCAAATATTCGGCGTTCGAGCGCACATTGGCACTGCTGGCGTGAATCACCTTGATGTCGCGCTCCTTGCAGGCTTCGAGATCGGTGTTGTCGGTGCCCACATGCATGCGGGCGATGGCTTTGAGTTTGGGCAGAAAATCAAGGAAATCTCGCGTCACCACGCTTTGACGCGGGAATACGATGCCTTTGGTCTTGTAGCAAGCCTTACGCAGCGCCACCAGGTCATCCGCCAGCTCAGGCATGTAATGCACGCTGTGCCGGGTTTCCAGCCATGCGGTGGCTTCGGGAACCAAAGGGTCTAGAAGTAAGATGTCCACTTGCGCGTCCTTGGGATGATGGGTCTGCGTTTTCAACACTTGCCAGGGCTTGCACTGCATCTATTCAGGCGTTCGTCTGACGCCTTGGCCGTGAAAGTTCTGCAATACTTTAAGCCATTTGAGCCACGAAATCTATGGAAATATTCACATCTTTGAACAAAGCCGTCTTTCCGGTGGCAGGCTTGGGCACGCGCTTTTTACCCGCTACCAAAGCTCAGCCCAAGGAAATGCTGCCGGTGGTTGACAAGCCACTGATCCAGTACGCGGTTGAAGAAGCTTATGCCGCTGGCATCCGTCACATGATTTTCGTGACTGGGCGCAATAAACGTGCCATAGAAGACCACTTTGACACCGCCTACGAGCTGGAAAACGAGCTGGAAGTCGCGGGCAAGCAGGAGTTGCTTGCACTGGTAAGGTCCATCCAGGCAACTGACATGGATTTTTCATACGTGCGCCAGCCCCGTTCGCTGGGTTTGGGTCATGCTGTGCTGTGCGCCGAACACATGGTGGGCAATGAGCCGTTTGCGGTGCTGCTGGCCGATGACCTGATGACCGGCCCCAAAGGTGGTCAATCCGTGCTGGCACAGATGGCCGGGCAGTTTAAAACGCTTCAGCAATCAGTTTTGGCTGTTCAGGAAGTGCCTTTGGATCAAACCCGTCGTTATGGCATTGTGGCTGGGGAAAAAACAGGTGAGCATCTGATGAAAGTCAGCGCGATGGTTGAAAAACCAGCGCCTGAAGTTGCGCCGTCACGAATGGCCGTGGCAGGCCGTTATATCTTGACGCCAGCTGTTTTTAAACACATCCGTAGCCAAAAACCAGGCGTAGGTGGTGAGTTGCAACTGACTGACGGTATTGCCAGTTTGCTGGGTGAAGAAAGTGTTTACGCTTTTCAGTACCAAGGCAAACGCTACGACTGCGGTAGCAAAGAAGGCTTTCTGGAGGCCACGGTCGAACTGGCTTTGCAGCACCCTGAAGTAGGCTCTCGGTTCAGGAGTTATCTGAAAACCCTGCAACTGGATTGAATGCGCTGGGCGTTAAGAGACATTTATCGTCGTTTAGCGGCGCTTCATCACATGTATGAAGTCACTGCCCACCGTTTGCTGTTCAACCAGATCATTGCCTGTTTGCCGGGCAAAGGCCTGAAAGTCCCGCACTGAACCCGCATCGGTTGACACCACCTTCAAGTGCTGGCCACTGAGCATCTCAGCCAGTGCTTTTTTGGCTTTCAAAATGGGCAGCGGGCAGTTCAGACCGCGTGTGTCGAGTTCTTTGTCGATGTTCATGAAAATCCTTGATGAGTACCGATTTTAAGGTTTTTGCCATTCAACAAATTTCGGGGTGTATCCGCGTGACTTCAGCCAGTCAGCCAGAGCGTATCCTGTGCCGGCAGGCCAGCACTTGATGGCGTCATAGTCGTACAGCTTGTACTCGACCAGCTCTGGCGACAACAACACATCCCCAGTACACACCGCATGATAGGCAATGATGATCTGGTTCATGCGCTGAAAGTCATACACGCCAATCAGATCCAGCGACGACGTTGTCAGGTTGGTTTCTTCCTTGATTTCACGCGCAATACCGCCTTGCGGCGTTTCACCCGCCTCCATGAACCCGGTAATCAGCGCAAACATGCGGCCTGACCAGGCGGCGTTGCGAGCCAGCAAAATCTGGCCGTTGTACTCAATCACGGCAGCCAATACGGGTGTCGGGTTGTTCCAGTGGGTATAGCCGCAGCTAAGGCAGCGCAGCCGGGCTTTTTCACCGCCGTCTTCGAGTTGCGTCACCATGTCAAGCGTTGTGGCGCACTGGGGGCAGAACTTGAAGGTGTTGGTCATTGAAAGGCCAAATAATTTACTATCATTTCAGGAGCTTTTTACGCCCGTATTTATTGGCCATAAAGCACTTTTTATACTTAAAAATGGTACTTTTTAGCTGTTTTGGATGTGTTCAATGGCGTCAAGCCGGAAACACACCCGTCGACAAATAGCGGTCGCCCCGGTCACAGACGATGAAGACGATCACCGCATCCGTCGTGGTTTTGGCAATCTGCTGCGCCACCCAGCAAGCACCTGCTGCAGAAATACCCGCAAAAATGCCTTCTTCACGTGCCATGCGGCGGCACATGTCTTCAGCATCGCTTTGACTGACTTCGACCAATTGGTCCACATGGCTGGCGTCGTAAATTTTGGGCAGATAGGCTTCTGGCCACTTGCGGATGCCGGGTATGCGTGAACCCTCGCTCGGCTGCGCGCCAATGATCTGGATGGCCGGGTTTTTCTCTTTCAAATAACGCGACACGCCGGTAATCGTGCCGGTTGTTCCCATGGCACTGACAAAATGTGTCACGCGCCCTGAGGTATCTGACCATATCTCGGGTCCGGTGGTTTCGTAATGCGCGCGCGGGTTGTCCTGGTTGGCAAACTGATCCAGCACCCTGCCCTTGCCTTCGGCTTGCATGCGTTCGGCCAGGTCACGGGCGCTTTCCATGCCGCCGCTTTTGGGCGTCAGCAGCAGCTCTGCGCCAAAGGCTTTCATGGTTTGAGCGCGTTCAATGGACAGGTCTTCAGGCATGATCAAAATCATGCGGTAGCCTTTGATGGCGGCAGCCATCGCCAGGGCGATGCCAGTGTTGCCCGATGTTGCTTCAATCAGCGTGTCGCCAGGCTGGATGTCGCCGCGCTCTTCAGCGCGCTTGATCATGGCAATAGCGGGTCGGTCTTTGACCGAACCTGCGGGGTTGTTGCCCTCCAGCTTGCCCAGAATCACATTGCTGCGTGCTGCGTTGTCAACTGCGCCAATACGCTGCATACGCACCAAGGGAGTTTTGCCAATGGCGTCTTCTAAAGTTGGGTAGTTCATATCGCTAATGTGCCATAATCTAGGGCTGTATGCAGCGTCGCCCGGGTGGTGGAATTGGTAGACGCACGGGACTCAAAATCCCGCGCCGCAAGGCGTGCCGGTTCGATTCCGGCCCCGGGCACCATAGCTCTTTAGCTATGGATTTAGTAGTGATTTCCGCAAAGAATTTTGCGTCGTTCCGCAAACAGTGGATTTCGACAAAATTTCCCTCCCAATGAATTCATGTGACTCGATGCGCAAATAGGTCGTTAAATGACCTCTTTGACATTTCATCACGCTGGCGATGCAACTCAAGTGCAATCAACCGCTATGAAGATCGATTAACCTTGCAAACCCGGACTTCCTCAATTTGATTGGCACGTCGGGAGGGGGGGGGTAGGTCACCTGGACTAGCCATCGTGGGCCCTGACTCGGTTTATCTGGGCGGTGGCAGCCGGTACCCTTTCCTGCGTGGCTTGGCCATACTTGACCTGGCTTGCTGAAACAATGGGCTCATCTCTGCCAATAGCGTCATTGCTTCGGCCTCGCCAACATGCGCGCCGACCGCAGCCAGGACTTCGGGCCTTAGAAACCAGAGGGTCTCGATATCACTGGCGTAAGTGACACGGTCGCGTACGCGTAGATGCACACTTCCGCAAGTATTGTCAATGACCAAAAGCATTGCTGCCTGAACTTCCGCAAAGTCAATTTCACGGAGTTTGATGCCCGGCGGCTTACGGTCAAGAAGGGCACTGAGTGTTGTCGACAGCGAAGACAGTCGGCTAACGCCTCGCGACATAACTGTTCTGAACATTGCCAAACCTTTCGATACATCTCTCCGAGCGTGAAAAACAGAGGCTGCTCCGCTTTGTTGACGGTGTCTGACGCGAGCCTGCGATAACTTCAACGCCCTGCCACATCAACAACGTTCAACGTCGCTGACCACTGAAAAAATCAGGTTTCAAATACCCCGTTGATGGATGGCCAAGTATTGGTTCGTAGTCTGACGACCTTCTGAGCTGAATACTCCCATAGAGACGGAGTACGTGACCGTCAATTTGTCTTGTAAAAGACAATCGGTTTGTTTTGTCTGCGGTGTTTGCTTTTTTGCGCAGTCGTGTGGCAGCGTTCAAGAGATCGTGCGGTACCCAGCCGCCCTTACAGGCCTGTCGCTAACGACGATTCGATTCTGACGTGAACTTACCGTTCTGCTGATGTGCTTGGGCCATCACGAACGCCTGTCTCGGTGCGGGCAGTGTGGCTTTGCCCAGGCCTCCTGTTCACGCCCGACGTCATTCGCATGTTTTCACAGGCGATAGGGTGTATTCCCCGACCGCTGAGCTCCTGCCAGTGCCGTACGACCTGACATACCCCCTGCGCATATTTTCGATTGAGTTCTGGCGTCCGGGAGTGATAAGCCCCCACTGCAAACCAGTTGTTCCCGTATTTGTCAATCTGTTTGCGCAGATGCCAGGCGGCAACATACGTTCCTACGCAAGCGTCCATCAGGTCCTCGGCCTCAATGCGATGGGTTCTCAATTCGGGTAAGTGCACGCTGTTGATTTGGGCTATGCCGTGGTCAACGGTGCCGTTGGTATTGCTGCGCACAGCATCTGCCTTCCAGCGACTTTCTTGCCAGAGAATTCCAGAAAGAACCCAGTGATTCACGCCATGATGCTGCGCCGCACTCATGACGCAGTTCAGATTTTTGGCCATGCTGACGGACGCGCATGCCCAAAAGGCCAAGCAGCTGAACACGATCTTAAAGCCTGGGCGCAAGTAGTCGCCTTTGCTTTTGTGTGTTTCGCTCCAGCTCATGGCTGTTGGGTCAGACCGCATTGGCAACATTGCGCTTTTGGGTATGTGTGCCGAGCGGGCTTCAATGACTGTGAGGCTGCGAGACGGTTGCATGACGACATGGGCCGCTCTAGGCCCTGCTGCAACTGCCAAGTTCTGTGGGGTTTGCTGCGGGTGGTGCCGGCAACGGAGCCTCTGCCGCCGTTGAGAAGACAAACTTCATTTCGACCCGACGACTTGACTCCTTGGATTCCCTGAGGCTGTTCGAAGAAAATCCGCCAACCATCAGCAGTTGGCGCAGCGTGTTTTTATCGCCATCATCAAGTACCGCAGTTGATGCCGAAGAGTCTAGAAGCGCGCAAACCACGTTGCGGCTTCTGTTCAGGCTAAGCGACAGGTTGTAAAGATAAGACCCATCCTGGTCGGCATAGCCCTCGACAACAATATTTTTGATGTAGCCTGCTTTTGTATTGGCAGTGCGCTGCGCTAGTACTTCTTTGACGAATTCACGCAAAGTAACGCCAGCCTCTGCGCTCACGCCGGACTGGCCCCTGCCAAAGCGAACCAGCTCGCCAACGTCGATAACACCGGTCTTGACGTCCACCGCAATGCCAGGATATTTTTTAGATACCTGCTCAATGTTGCGCATCACATCAGCGCCAGCGGGCGTCCTGTCAGTTCCCGCACGCGCGGGCGCCGTCTTGCCAATCAGCGCCATGGTTATCGCCATGATGATCATGAAGATGATCATGGCTGCGGTCATCAGGTCTGAATAAGAAATCCAGAACGGGTTATCTTCTCCTGTCGAGGCCGTATGGCGTTGTGAGAAATGGGCTTTCATTTTTAGTGACTCCTGGCAGCGCTTCAGCGCTCTGCCATGGCTTCGGGTGTTGCTTCGGGTTTTAAGGTCCTGCGCAACTCGTTATCAAGTTTGCTTTCAATGCGCGCAAAACCACGGTCCAGCTTGCGGTTGATTGAAAACACAATACGCTGTTCAAAGCCGGCTTGCAGATGCGAATCGTCAGAGTAGTCCATGTCTTGCATCGACTGCATATCTGACATCTCAGTTGTTTCATCCATCTCCGACAGGTCTTCAAAGCTGTCTACAGCTGAGGTGGCGGCGGCGCTCAGCTTTGAGGGGCGCACTATCGCCGTCAATTGTTTAGAAGCTGTGCGCCTGGCTGTCTCCTCAGCTGCGCCTAGCCAAGCGGACTGCCTTGCGGACTTCGCCGTATCGCGCGATGCGCTGTTTGGCAATGCAGAAAGGCCGGCAAACGCGCTTTCTATGCAATTGAGCAAGCGCTCTTCAAAAAATTGCTGCTTTCTTTCAAGGTCTGCAAGCGTTTGCGTTGACTGACTGTGACTTTGGGCCATCTGCTCTACAAGGCGTTGCATCAACTGCTGCGTCAGCGCCGCGTCAGGGCGGGCCGCCATCTGTGAGGCATTCAGGTTGGCGTAAAGGCTGCTCATTTGACTTTCCCCGGCGCCGGCGGGGTACAGCCGGTCGAGCTCGGCAGTCATCTTTTCAGCGCTTTTCTGGATATGGGCAATCACCATGCGCGACAGTGCCGTCACAAAGATGGCACAACTGATAGCCCCCATGGACGCCACAAACGCATGGCTAACGCCGGTGAGCAATCCTTTCAGCCCTAGGGCTGCTGATTCTGCTGTGGTGGGGTCAAACTGGCTCAGCGCCTCCAGCATGCCCGCGAAGGTGCCAACAATTCCCAGGCCAGTCAATATGCCCGGCAGGTGGCGACCAAAGCTGTCCATCAGCCAGTCGTCAATCAGCGCGTCTCTTGAAAAGAAAAACCCCGATGGTATGGCCGCCCGCCACGCCCTGTCAGGTTTTGGCGAAGCTGTGGTTTCAACCAATGTGGCGCTGTAGTTTTGCCACGGGCCCTTGAGCACAGGCCAGCTGAAGATGCGGCTGATCTGTTCAGGCGTACTTGCTGCACTTGCAGCTGGCGAGAGCGACAAGGCGCTGACGACGCGCGTTAGCTGCCTTTTTATCGTGATGGCGCGTACCGCAAAAAGCAGCACGAACGAGCCGGTCAGGCCCAGCACCACGTAAAGCAGCAGCGTTGGCAAATTGAAAGCATCAGCCTGCATGCTCAAGCCCCAGGGAAGGCGCAGTGCCTGCAGGGCTGGTAATGTCACATCGCTGGCCCGCAGTGCAGTCACAACAGCCATCGCGCTCAGGCCGATCGCCATCACCACGAGCACGACGAGCAACAGGCGCACGCCCCGACGCCGCCACATTGACGCCAGCGACATCGGCAGGTGCTTGAGCTTGAGCTTGGGTATGGCGGCACCCAACAACAGACCCAGCACGCCAATCGCCAGCAGAACGCCCAAGAGCGCAAAAAAAGAATTCATGGTTTGCTCCGGCGTTAAAGGTAGTGTTTGAGCAAGAGCATCCGTGCCAGCGCCTCAGGTCAAGGCAGCCTCTGCCGCGATCGTATCGAGCAGGTTGGCAGCCCGTGTGTCCACCGTTTCATCGAGCATGCCCGGCCCATGCGGGCCAAGGTGCAGGGTGGCCAGACGCTCGCCTACCAGCGGGCTTTGCCGACGAATGGCTGAAAGAGCCAACAACAAAGCGGTGTGTACCTTGCTGCCCAAAGGCGCAGACTTGGCCGTTTCTGCCAGATACGAAAAACTCTCCGGCACTGCCAAGGCCTTCTCAAAGCCGTCGTTGCCCAGCTCTTTGACCAGCTGTAGTACGCTGGACCGGCGAATGGCACCGCGAACTCTGGGCGCGCTCAGCGTTATGGCCAAAGAGCCTGTAAATGCTGCAAACTTTGAGGGCTCCCACCACCAAGCCGGCTCAAAACTGCCCGGTGGGCCCAATGCACACAGGTCAAGCGAAAGCGCCTGGTGCTTCAAGCGAATTCTTTCTGCCCGGCTACGCCCCAGCAGCTGCACCTGCAGACCTGACGACGCAGCTTGCGAGTCCGCCAGCGGGCCATAGATAGCTTGCCAGCCCATGGTGAGGCGAAGCAGGGTGCGCTTGGCCCTTGCGCGGCGATTGTCAGATGCCTTGCTCACGAGTCTGTAGCCGCCAAAGTTTGCATGTCGTGACTTTGCCTTTCAAGCCCATCAGACCGAACGCACCGCGTCGGCCGCATCTGGCCCCTGCGTAGCTTTGCCCTGGCCGCTTATCGCCCTGAGGCGCGTGCGTACCACCATGGCCAGCCCTATCAGCAAGGCCGTCAGCGCCATGCCTGCAAAGCCCGCCGCAAAAAGTTTGGGCGCGCCGCCGCTGGCTGGTGCTATTTTGAGCTGCCTGCGCGCGTCAACCGGCACCAGCACAATAGACACCCTGGCAGGGTCTAGCCCTTCTACCGCGTTAACCACCAACGCCCTGATGTCAGTGATGGCGTCTTTGAGTTCAAAGTCCGGTAGCGTCTTGACGAGCACTGATGCAGACGCAGGCTGCACCTTGTCGACCAGCGCTTCGGTTGACGGCACCACCACATGCACCCGTGCATCTACCACCCCGTCAAAAGAGCGAATGGTGCGCATCAGTTCTTCAGAAACGGCATGCATCAACCTTGCACGCTCTTCAGTCGGGGTAGCCAGCATGCCTTCGCGCTTGAACACCTGGCCCAAGCCGTTAAAGGGTGCGGGTGGCAGGTTGTAGTCACGCAAAATCAACACCGCTGGCGCAAAGTCAGATTCGGCCACCGACACTGCCCACTTTTTGTCTTTCATCGCCTGCTTGCTGGCGTCAATGCCTGACACTTTCAGCGCGCTGATGATCATGTTGGCTTCTGCCTCAGAAAGGTCTTGGTGCAGTTGCATGGAGCAGCCAGCAAGCGCCAGCGTGAGCAAGCCCACCAGCACGCATTTGAGGAATGAAAGTCGCGTAAAAGCAGGCATACAGAGATATTTTTGAAGCCGCTAGGCGTTCTTGCCTTCATTCATCAGCGCCGATTTGGACTCGCTGATTTTTTTGTGGCTTTGCGCCATGATGGTCATGGACATGCTGTAGTTCATCAGCCCCATTTGCATATTGACCAGATCGGTGACACTGGTACCCTCGGCCTTGTTTAGAAACGACAGGGGTAATGGCTGGCTCAATGCAGCCGGTATACCGACACCGCCAACACCGCTCACGCTTTCGGTATTGCTGACTAGCGCCGTCCGCGAAACTTCAGGTTGCCGACCGGCATCTGTTGCATTGGCTCGCAGGGTGGACATGCCGCCGTCCGCAACCCCATTTCCTGTGACATTTGAGGTACCTGATACACCTGTTAGTGCAGAGATACTTGAAATCGAATCCATCATGATTGCCCCTTGTTTAACTGAAGAAGAATCGGCTCAATACAACCAAGTCTGACTGCCTCTAAATCACAGTCTGCGGCGACTGAAGCATTTCGCGAATTGAAGCGTTGATTTCGAGTGCTGCTTGCCGAAGCGCTTGATTTCGAGAGTTAATCAATACCCTCAAACAACCCAACGCCGCCTTAAACCTTGCCACTCTCAGTAGCAGTGGCACCAGCAACATGATCAAGCCATACTCGGAAAAAACTTGCCCTCCCAGCTTGCCAAAAAGATAGTTCAAACCTAGGGCTGCTGTGCCTTTGAAGTACCTGCTCTTGACATGCGCTGCATAGGCGATGTAAATCTTTTTGCCGGTCAACTTAGCCAGCCCCTCAAGCAACTTCAGGCTGGTACTGCCTTGGCCGGTATTGGCAAAGAAACAAGCCAGATCGGCCAATAGGGCTTCATCATTGATCATGTAGTCGGTTTTGTAGAGGTGGAGCTACCGTAGCCTTCGCAGGCCAGCAAATGGCCGGCCAGCGAAGCGTCACGGTTAACAGCTTATGTCGTCTGTACGACGCGTTCAATCTTGTTCAATAGCGCCGTAAACTGCTGATTGGCAGCCAGAGCGATTGAGGCCTCCTTGTTGAGCGCATTTAGCTTTGCGATATCCTCATTTTCCAGCGTTCCTTTCACCATCATCTTTTTGTCAGCGTCCCACTTCTCTTTGGTCGCCGATTCCACAAGGAGGGCAGCCTCCCGGATTGCAACGTCAGCATGTTTGGCTGACATGATGGACGCTCCAACAACAACGCCGTTTGCCATGCCCCCCACATCCTCGTAGCTGGTGCCGACCAGCTTACCGTTGCTTTGGTCATAGGACTCGCTCTTCACAAGGGCGGAACCGTCGGTAACTTGTACTGTCATAGTCATAATATTCACCTCTTAAGTTAAGTTGATTTAAGTTGATTTAAGTTGATTCACTAACACACCCAAACTAATACCTGCACTACCGCTTCAAATTCTCCATTTGGAAAATACCGTCAAACTCCTCATAAAAGTCAATTACTTTTCGAAGCAAGCTATGGCTTTTCTTTGAAATCTTTGGTCATAGATCGCAGTTTCTTTTCGCAAGCTCTTAAGAGATCCAGAGTTTCGCTCTCTTTCAGATTCGAGTTCGAGCCTGTCAACTCGGCTACTCGTCTGCGTATTAACCGCAGCGTATCGGACGCTATCTCTTTGGGCGCTAATCTGAACCGACGCTCCAAATCTGTTACTTCCAGAATGCCATGTGATGGATATCTCTTCATTTCGAAAAACATTAGTTAATTCAAAACAGCCATTAAAACTATTTTGAAAGCTGGACTTTGGCCTTGATATCGAAAGTCAATTGAAACGCCTTTTCAGTCACCTCGTTATCATCATCTTCATCGTCATCCGGCGCGGCATCAGCAGTCGTCAATTTGAAATCTACGGACTCCTTTTTCCCTGCGGTCACGGCACCTTCGTTGTTGCCATCGCCAAAGTGGAATCCGTTCGCTTCAACAAATCCACCGAACGCTGGGGCAACTAATTTGTTGGCAGTGTCGATACCCTTTCGATCAATAAATGCACCATCTCCTATTGCCAAAGCATCGCCGCCGGCAGCATCCTTGATGTAAACCGTCGCAATCTTTGATGGGTCATAGAGCAGCTGGACTGTCGCATCACCCGTTGGATCTGCGGCAAGGCTCTGCTTTGTCACCAGCTGACCCGTGCCCATGTCGATACCACCGGTATCATTAAAGTCAAACGAGAGGGCGCCCTTGCCACCGTTTGCGCCAGCTACCTCCCAGGTGATTTTGTCGTTCATGGTATAGGTTTCCGAAAGCACCTCCGTGTCAACCAACGCCTGTGCATCTTTGGTGTGCAGAATGTAGTTTGACTGCACATCGAAGTCAGTGGCATAGCCGCAGAACGCAACGATGTCCTTCAGACTTGATCCCTCATTGCCGGTCAGCGTCACCTGATTGAAGTGGGGATCCCCAAAGCTGTAGATAACGGAGTCTCCCGCGTCGAGTTTCCCGTTGTTGTTGAGGTCTTTTGCCATGGCAAAAACCCGACCTTCGGCCCTGGCGTACATGTAGTTTCCGGTTCTGACAGACACGGCTTCCACCTCGCTTGCGCTTAAAGCTGTCACCTCAAAATCAACGTTACCCGAACGCATCTTCGTCGTGCCAGCGCTTAGTGTTTCAAGTTTTACATTGCTCATAAGTCACTCCAAAAAATGTTTGACTGCCCGTAACCTTTACCTTGCTGGCTCCGTTTTAATCACCGGGTGATCAGCTTGGTTAGTGTCCAATCAGCATGAAGCGTGCCAACTTATCTGAGAGGGGTTTTGGCTTTCTTTTTAGTTTGATATTGAGGCTCTTCTGCGGCTTCAAACACCCGCCTCCAGACGAATCCAGGGGCCGTATTGCAGGTAAATGCCTTCACTCGTGATGTCAATAATTTTTGCGCCCCCCTCAGGCGCTGTAAGGGTTGCGCCCTGCCCAAGCCGCCTGTTAAGCGCTACAGGGCCAACCAGCACGGACGCAGGGGCGTCCAGTCGTACTTGCCTGACGGCATTGGCACCCGCGAGCAAAAAAACAAAGTAGTTGTCGTTCAGTTCAGGCTCGGCAAGCCTGCGATTTAAATCGACAAGACGACTGTTAAAAACCGCTGGCTGTCTTGTGGCTGCGAACCACATGCCCCGCAGCTCAATGGCTAGCTCTGCTGACGCGCAGTCAGTGACAGACAGGCGCAGCAAGACGGGCTTTACTTTTGGGAACAGCTCCCAAGGGATGTCGAGGGTTGTTATTTTGTCTGTTTGCTGAGAGTTGATCTTTATCTCTCGGGTCGGGTGCATGGGCTTCACACCTGCCAGTGCGGCTGCCAAGGCACGCTCCATTTGCTGGCGATTGCATATTTTGTATGACACGGCATTGCCCAACGGAGCGAGTAACTTCTTGAGCTGAGCCTCTTGTACGTCAGATGCCACCGTCGCTTTTACCTCCCAGCCAGGCCCCAGTGCTTTCCACTCCAGCGGTGACGTGTTGCCCGCTTGCTTGGCCCACGCGCTGCTGATGCCGGTGCGTGTTTTTTCAGCAAGCAAGACTTGTTCAGTTTTTGAGAATTCGTCTTTTTGATAGGTGTAGTAAAGGCCAACGGACAAAGCTGCCGCAAGCAGGCCAGTGACCATAACCTGCGCGATGGTGGTGGCTGAAATACCCAAATGTTTTGGCTGCGGTGCTGGCACTACAGGTGCCGTGCTGGCTGGTTCTTGCTGGTAGGCGGCACGCAGGTTTTGCCAGTCGGTCTGCTCAGGGCCAACGCCTATCGTGATGCCGTCTAAGTCCAGTAAAGCGGGCAGGGGCGGCTCAAGGTGATGGCCTTCCACAAATGTTTGCCCCTGGCAGGTCACGCCGGGCCGTAAGGCCGTGAGCAAACAGCGGCCTTCGTCGTCAACACGCATCAGCAGGCGTGCATTCTTCACGCCCGCCAGGACCAGGTCGTCGCTCAGGTCTCCGCCGACGATCAGTCTGTCACCCTTGTTCAGCGGTTCATGCGCACCGGCTTGCTGCCCCGACAGAACCTTGACCACGCACGGCGCACGCGGTTGCGTCTGCCCTGGCGCCATGCCGTTGGTGTTGCTCACGGTGGTGAAGCGGGTGTCGGGCTAGCCCCAGAGTTACCTGTTGAGGCGCCGCCCCGATTAGCGCCTTCATTGACGATATCGCTCAAGCGCAGTGAGCGGGTCATGGAGGTGTCCAGCTTGGATGGCGGTGCGGCTTCAGCACCAAAACTCAGGCGTGGAAACAGGCTGGGCGGATTTGGCATGCCGGTCGGTGGGAAGGCTTTGGTCGTTTCTGGCAAGACGCGCGCGCCAACCTCAATGACTCTGGGCGTGATCAAAAATACGCGTTCGCGCCGGTTGTTGGTCTGCGTGCGGGAGCTGAACAACTTGCCCACAACCGGTATGTCTGACAAAAGCGGTACATGGTTGAGGCTGGACGAGGCTCTTTCTATCGCGTAGCCCCCAATCATCAGGCTGTCGCCAGACCGCACAATGCCCTGGGTGGTCAAGCCGTTACGTGTCACGCTGGGCAGGCTGTCGACCTGCTGAGCCAACGCACCACCGTCGCTGATCTGAATCGCCAGTTGCACACTGGGGTCGTCCGGGTTGCCCAGCACGGTAGGCTGTACCGCCAGCTGCAGACCGTAGTTGACGTTGAACAGGTCGGTCGTCCGCTCGCCTGCGAGCTTGACAAAAAACTCGCTGGTATTTGACAGGGTCGCTTTGGCGTTGTCCATGGTCAAAATACGGGGTCGAGAAACAATGGTTGCTTCGCCTGACTGCTCGAGAGCGCGTATGCGCGCCTGCAACAACTGGTTGGCTCCGCCCAGCACGGCGGCAACCACCAGTCCGCCCGCTGCTGCCGACGTATTGCCAGCGGCAGTGATGTCCAACTTGCGGGCGGTCAGGCGCAGATCAACGCCCAACTCCTGCAAGCGGGTGGAGTCGACATCAAAAATGGCGACTTCAATCTCTACCATTTTGGAGGGCACATCCAGCTGCTCAATCAGCTCCTCAAACATCGGCATGCGGCTGCGGTCTGCCCTGACGATAACGGCATTCAGACGCGGCTCGGCTATGACGATCGAGTCACCAGGTCGGGCCGACGCAGCCTGAGTGCCGGCATCTGGGCGGGCATCAGCGGCGGCCCTTTCATCGGCCTTGGCCGGGTTGCCTGGCACACGTGCTGGCAGCGGGCTTCTGGGAAATCCGAGCAAGCTGGGCGTGAAGGGTGCTGGTACGTCCTCGCCGTCCATACTGGGCAGTTGCAAACTGTCAAGACCGAGCAGCATGGCATCTGCATTGGCAGCGCCGTCTTTGCCAAGCTTGCCAGGCATGCGGCCCGGCTGAGTCGCATCTGACCGGTTTCCTTGCTTGCGAAACTCGTTGACCGGGATACCCGCCAGGCGGCTCACCAATGTGGCCACCCCCTCTACCTTGGTGGGGCCACCGTTGGTGGTTAAGGTGGTGTCTGCCGCAGACGCGTACCTGAGCCTGAAAACCTTGGTCTGCATGGACTGGCTTTCTGATTTGGGCTGTGCACTTACGGTTTTAGCCAGATCCAGCATGCGCTGCAGGTAACGGGGGGGGCCCGTCATGAGGGCGTAGCGTTCGGCCGCCGCCGGTCTGTAAACGTATTTAGGGTCCAGCAGGCCGAGCTCTGTGGCCAGGCTGGTCAGGCGGTTAATGGCCTCGGGCTCCATCCAGACCATGCGGGTGGAAATGGCGGTCAAGCGGGTAATGTACAGCGCTGCGCCATCGAAGTACCAACTCAGGGCCTGCTGCCTGCAAATGTCGTCCAGCACGCGCTGCCTTGTGCCTTCAAAACGGCCACTCACCGTGCCTTTGACCGATTCATCGACGATCACCGGCACACCCGACTCGCCCATCAGGTCTGTCAATACCTGGGTAATCGTGCTGTCGCGTGAGTCGATAGATACGCGCTTGTCACCGTTCAGCCTGGTTTGAAGCAAAAGCTCGCGCGCGGGCAAGTTTGCGGGGCGGGCAGCAGGCGCAGGGGATGTTAAGGACGGCAATGGGGGCATCTGCGGCGCGGCAGGTTGAAGCCTTTGCGCTGATGCATAGCCATTGCCCAGAACCATCGCTGCCAGCAAGGCTGCATGACCACAGGGCGTTCGTGATGAGGGTGACATGGTCAGGTACCTGTTTGTGTTGGGTGGTGAATGCAATGTCAGCCGCGCAGCATGCCCAGCGACTGAAGACGCACGCCAGCTGCAATTTCGTCAGTGGCCAACACTGCGATATGCGGCAGGCTGGGCTCCAGCAGCCGCCGTACGTGCAAACGCAGGTCAGGAGCCGTTACCACACTGATATGCGTGGCTGAACCATTGGACGAGACGCGCTCAATCGCTTGGGTCACGCCCTGTTGAAACTGCTGCGCAGCAGACGGCGGTAGCTGTAGTGCTGGGCCGAGGGGCGTTTGCTGCAGACTTTCACGAAATTGCCCTTCAAGCAGCGGGTCAAGCATGACGGCCTGCAAAATATTGTTAAGGGTTACGAGCGTTTTGCATATTTGCAAAGTCAGCGCCTTGCGCACCAGCTCCCCCAGCGAAAAATCATCGCCCGGCTCCTGGGCACCATAAACCAGCGCGTCCAGAATCGTCCGCATATCCCTGATTGAAACGCCCTCACGTAGCAGGCCTTTGAGGATTTTGGTCATCCGCGTCAGCGGTACCAGGTTGACTGCCTCCCGGCAAAGGTCAGGGTAAATGCCCTCATGCTGGCCCAAAATAAGCTGCATTTCCTGGATGCCAAACAGCACATGGGCTTGCTTGTGCATCACGTCACCGACGACGCGAATCAGGCCGTCTTCGCGCTCAAGCAAGGTCCGATCTACCGCACGCGCCGCCGCTGCGTCTTCAGCAGACAACCAGCAACCCGTCTTGGCATGGAGCCCGTTGCCTGTTGGCTTAAGGCCAAGTTCGGTCAGTGTTGCTACCGGCCCGTCGAAGTAGCAGTAGCCTTTGGGTGCAGCCGCTTTGGCGCAGGCATTGCCCAGCACGGTGATCTGGTATTCGCCTGGCTCGAGCTTTCCGGTTTGCTTGACCAACAAACCCGGGTACGGCAGGCCCAAGCTTATTTTGAGCTCCCCGCGCAAACGGGTAAGTGCCGCGTCAATGACCTCGGGCGACAAGTCAAGTACCAGATCGTCATGTATTTCAAGACAGACGGTACAAAACTCAGCCGACTGCTCATGAATCAGCAAGGCCCTTTTTGATGGTTGCCCTTCACGCAGCGCGTTTTCAGTATTCAGCCCTGCCCAGCCCCCCTTGCCCGATAGCTCGGTCTTGTGTAGCCATGCACCCATAGCCAGCAGCGGAAGGCCAATACATATAAAAACCAGGGTTGGCAGCCCAGGCACCAGGCCTACCGCTGTGGCAATGGCGCCAGTGACAAGCAGCGCCTTGGGCTGCATGCGCAGCTGCTGAAGGATTTCCCAACCCAGATTGGGGGCGGTGCTGTTGGACGAGCGCGTCACCAAAATACCGGCAGCCAGCGCCGCAAAAAGCCCCGGTATTTGTGACACCAGGCCATCGCCAATAGCCAGCACAGAGTAATGATCGACAGCCGCCCCGGCTGACATACCGGCATAAATCACACCCACTGCAATGCCGCCCAATAAATTGATCACCACAATGATCATGCCGGCAATCACATCGCCCTTGACAAACTTCATGGCGCCATCCATCGAGCCGAACATGGCGCTTTCAGCCAGCAGCATGCGCCGCGCGTACTGCGCCTGGTTACTGGTCATGGAGCCCGCGCGCACATCGGCATCAATGCTCATCTGTCTGCCAGGCAGGCCGTCTAGCGCAAAGCGCGCACTGACCTCGGCCACGCGCTCGGCACCTTTGGACACCACAATCAGTTGCACCAGCGCAATGATGATGAACACAACCAGGCCCACCACCAGGTTACCGCCCACCACAAATCTGCCAAAGGCCTCAATGATGTGGCCGGCGTCGCCCTCTAAAAGAATCTGCCGGGTGGTAGCCACATTCAAGGCAATACGGAACATGGTCGACAGCAACAGCACCGACGGAAACGCCGACAACATGACGGGTGAGTGCGCGTAAAGGGCGTACATCAGCATGCCCACACCCATCACCATGCTGACAGCCAGCAGGATGTCCAGCAGCCAAGGAGGCAGAGGTATCACCAACAAGGCAACCATGGCCATGGTAAGCACCGCAAAAGCCATGTCGGCCTGCTTGCCTGCTGCCAGAAAGAGTTTGTTGATTTTTGCGTTCATGCCTATCTACAGGGTGTTTTTTAAAGGGCGTGTCTAAAGCATGTTTATTGCCAGCGCGTTGCATAGGTACCCGCAACATGCATGCCACGATGCATTCCATGAAGAGGCATATCAGCAAGTATCACCAAACAGTTTTCTGTTGATCGCCAAACGCGCCAAAAAAAGACAATTGCCCGACTAAGACCCGATTACCCAGAGCGCAGGTTCCTTGTGGCTTGAAAGTCGTCGCCATACGCAAAGGCCTGAATGACTGGTCGTTCTTGATTTGCAGACTATTTATTTCCTCGCAAGTGGCAAATTTGCTACGGCGCAACCCAGACTTTGCGGTTACATACAAGCCTAAGCACCAGATTGCCGGTTTGCGATGGCGAGTTGCCGTTCCTTGAATAAAGACAGAACTCGCGCAAGTGAGGCACCCAACAGGCCGGCATTGAATTCTTTAAACCACGACAAAACCAAAGCGACATTGCGCAGGCGGCGAGCCGTGCTGATAAAAATGAAACCCACAAATAGGAAGGAACCACCATAGCCAAGCGCAGCACCAGTCCATTGGGAAGCCACAAGCCTGTCAGAGGTGATCCGCCGCGGCGCAAATCTTGCATTGCCAGACCCACGACGCATTGCGCCCTAATGTTGGCCTGATTTTTGCAATGCATGCACAAGCCGCAGCGCCGGGGCTATTCCGGCCAACACAGGAAAGGTTTGACTTATGTTTTTTGGACCGCAACCACTCAAGCAGGAACCCAGTAGCATATCGGGCACCGGCCAGACCAATCTGAATCCCTATTGGCATCCGGCGCCTGGCGACCTTGCGGCTTCTGGTACGCCTGTCGATGCTGCGAAACTGAACGACGCAGCAGCGAAGAAGCTTGAGATTAAAGAAGCTGTGAAATTGGCTGCGACAACTCGTGCCACTGTGCGGGACGGATTTCAAATCACGGATTTGCTGAGTCATTTGCGCGCGCAGTACAACATGGCTACAACGCTGCAAGCCAAGCAGGAGATTTGGAATACCACGGCAGATGTGATGCGTCGGGGTACCGATGTTGGTTTGCTAGGCCGTAACCAGACTACCGGCAAGGCGCAAAACGCGGCCACTTTCTTGGGCGTGGGCTACGACAAGATTCAAGTTAAAACCCCAACCACAGTCGGAACACCACCTGTCAAGCCCGAACCAACACAAACCGCAGAGACAAACACAAACATCGTCACAGACACGCAAACGATTGCCGCATCAAATAACACACCTGCCGCCGTCGATCCACAGGTGGCTGTAGACGTGCAAACGATCGGTTCGATCGGTTCGAAAATGGCCAACGTGCAGGATAAGAAACTGCAAAGTGAGCGGGCAGGAGTCGCGTTCACAACGGCGAAGCCTGACAAGGTGAATGCCGCTAAAGAAGCCTACACAAATGCCCAGTCAGAGCTTGAGAATGCCCAGCGTGAACTAGGTGCAACACTGGCGGATCTGAGTTCACGATACGATGATGGCCTGCTTGGCACCAACTACAAGGACCAGAAGAAGCTGGGGGATCTTGTTAAGAACAACCCCGCGTTAGATAAAGTTATTCAGGATGTGGCGACGTTGTATAAAGAAGTATCTGTATCTGCAGTTCGAAATACTCACGCTCTTGCGGTACTTACCGGCTTGGCCCACGAGGGCAAAAATGATCCGGCTGCCAAGGAATTGGCCGAGCGCCTTCTTGCCGCTCTGCAAAAACCAGTGGCTGCAAGCCAGACGAGCAGTTCTTCAAATGTGCCAGCGCGAGAAAGTGAACCGGTCACGGCAACTGCGCTGGCTTAACCACATCAGAAACAAAAAAACGCATAGGACTCTGGTCGTAACGATGGTTAATGTCATGCTCATTACTGCCGTAACCCTTTTGCAGCGATTTGATCTCATTGTGGGCTCATGCGATGGCTGGGCCGACGCCTCTTTTAATCACTTTGTGTTGCCGGGAGATATATCTTGATTGCGTTACCTGAATTGGTATTTTCCGATTGGTTTATTCTTGCAATTGGAATTGTTATTGGCCCAATGCAGGCAGCACAGGTTGGACTTGCCATGCTTCCAGCTTTAGTGGGGGGTGGGCAAAATAAAAAAATTGCGCGCGCAATCGACAACGCCAATGCGGCCCAAGAAAATGTCGTTAAGGCCAACGAAGCAGAGAAGCTCGCCTATTACTTCGATATAGCCCAGAAAATATCCTCCCAGTTTATACGCTTTGCCGATTCAGACATTAGTCCCGCAGAACCCATTAGCTGGAAGGCAATCAAAAGTCTTGATACGGCGATTGCCAATGCAAAAGCGGCACAAGCTCAAAATGCAGTTACGGCTGCACAGACCCAGAAAAAAGGCGGCGGCATTTTAGGGGCCATTTTGGGTGGCGTGGCGAGCCTCGTTGGTATGAGCCGCGCTGGATAACGTTTTTTGGAGTTACTTACTATGGTGGATTTAACGAAGATTGGTGGGTCATATGCTTCCCCAACTCTAAATGCAAATGCTGCAAAATTTCCAGAGCGAAAAAGCATAAATCCCGTAAGTAAAAGACCGTCCGTCATTGCCGATTCGACTACAAATCCGAATCCGACTCAGATTAACCCCGATACCAATACTCCCAATACCTCGAATAACCCTAACGCGAGCACGAGTAGCCCGTGGAGTTTTAAAGCGTGCGTGGCGGTGGCGGCTGAGTGGGGTCTTGCCTGTCTCGGTTTCAAAATAGACCCGGGTGGGCTAGCTGACGACGCACGCCGCAAGGCTTACAAGCTACCCGCTCAGAAACCAGGCGTTGGCAAAGATCCGCAAACCGGGCTGGACAAAGTATCCTGACAGGTACTACATGCGCAATTATGTATCTTCAGCGCGTCCAGTTCACAGGCCAGCTTTTTCTTATTGCCATAGTGCTTAACGCTCATTTCGACCAGGAGTTCAGCCAATGACTTTCAGTATTACTCGGCCAGGCGATGTCTCGGCGAGCTCCAACTTAGGGGCCACAAAAAATTTTCCACAAATTGATGACTGCTGCTCTACCCGGCTAACTGCGTCATTGCCTCGTTACGGTGCTGGGTATTGTGCTGGTTCTACTGGAGTGACGCGTAGCAGCGTGCCCCCCACTTGTAGCGCACCATACAAAAAGCCAGTTGAGAAATTCAAACTGGTAGTTGAGAAACTCAAACTGGTAATTGACTACTTGCGCGTAAAACAAACAGCTTCAGTGCTTGAGGATCAAAAGCGACTGGCCTTGGTGAACGAAAAGGAAGACTCAAAAAACCGTGATGCTCAGACAACCCAACAAGTCGTTGGGATTGTCTAGAAAATAGTTTTTTGATGGTCGACTATGTTTTTTTTCAATTACTTTTAAGGAGAAACTCAATGTCAGAAGTTAATTCAGTTGTTTCAAGTGCTAATGCACGGTCTGCATATGGAGTCGGGCAATATCCAGAAGGTATTTCCGCAAGGTGCCAGAACTGGTTAAAAGGAACAAAAAATCAAAGCAAAATGTTGCAAAACCTCTCAAAAATGAAGATTTAGCCTATCACCTGCAAGTTGGCTTGCGGGTGCAGATTGGTGCAGGCGAGTAATTGGTATAGCACCATCACTTTCTTAGTTTAGTAATCACGCCATCCCTGATGAAAAAGTACCCCAATAGAAGGCGTCAAATCTCTAGGGGTTGCCGTAAAACTATGTCATGTCGGCCGTTCTAGGAATTGAAATGTCTTATTCTGTTATGCCTTCGCCTGCCACGACACGCCCGCTGCCAGCGCACGAACTGGCCCAGCAGAGATACGTACCTGTCATTCCAACTGACGTTGCAATAAACGCACGAGCAGCAGAAAAACCTTTAGCGGTGGAGCCACCCTTCAAGCCGGTTGATGTGTCGGCTGATGTTTTGCCTGATAACAAGCATAAAGCCCAAACCCTGGTGCAAGCGGTCATGGCCATCTTGAGTGCTGCTTTGTTTGGCGACAAGTCTCGTATTACGCCCTGCCCACAGGTTCCTGCTCAGCAGGCGCTGGCAAATCGCATCGTGAATGAGGCCATGCCCGGAGGTTCGGGAAATCCGGATCTGAGGGCATGAAAGCCGTCGTCAAGCACGGCGTGTTTTGCGGGAATCGCTAGTGGGTTTCCAGCGCCCTACTGCATCAGAACATTTTTTATGTGGTGGCCTGACGGCTTTATTTGTCTGTCTTGTTCTTTTAAAAGACAGAGTAGCAAACGATTAAACCGGCCGTGTCTAGTATGGGGTTCAGGTGCCACCTATTTGCATAGTTGCAAGTGGCAATTTACAAGTGGCCATTGGGTTCAAAGCCCAGCTTTTGATTTATAGACCCGACCCACACGATGAGCTCCTCAGAAGAAAAGACCGAAAAGCCCACTGCGCGAAAACTTAAAAAGTCTCGCGAAGAAGGCAATGTGGGGCGCAGTGGCGACGTGCCTAAAACGGTCGCTTTTCTGGCGATCGGCATCTATTTGTTCTTTCAGTTTCGGGTCATTGCGGAGGATGTTGGAGCCTTACTCAATGGCATCATGGGGGCCATCGGCAGGGGGCAAAAAGACGCCTATCTTCAGTTGGGCCTTTACACGGTGCAGCTGGGTGCCACACTGTTGTTGCCCATGCTGCTACTGGTCGTGGCCGCAGCGATGGCGTTTGACTTTTTGCAGGTGGGGCCGCTGCTGGCTATTGGAGCTGCCATGCCCAAGATGGAGCGCATCCACCCGGCAGAAGGGTTTAAGCGGCTTTTTTCAAAACGCTCGCTGACGCAAATACTCATGGCGATTGCCAAAATGGTATCGATTGGCCTGTGCCTGTACTTGGTCGTGAAGTCATTTGCGCCGGACGTGTTGGGGCTGCCCAAGGGCAGCATTGGGGCTGGGCTGCAAGTAGCGGTGAATGTGATGGCGCAAACTTTTCTATGGAGTGCCCTGTGCCTGATTGTGCTGGCCATCATCGACTACATGATTCAGCGCCGTATTTGGTACCAAGAGCAGTACATGAGCAAAACCGAACTTAAACGTGAGCAAAAAGACGACAGTCCCAGCAAGGAGGTCAAAGAGGCCCGCAAAGAGGCGCAGGGTGATGACCCCTTGGAGCGCATGTACCGTAACCTAGGGTTTTGCCAAGTGATGGTGCTTGACGGCACGGGCTCGGTCCTGGGGCTTTACGACAACCCGGAGTTCAACCCAGAGCCGCTGGTGCTGATTCATGCGTCTGGTGTGAGTGGTGAAAAGCTGCTGACGGCTGCCAGGGCTGAAGACATTCGGGTGGTGAAGGACGCGCGTTTTGCCTCTGCGGTATTTGCACAAACCCAGCCCGGTTTGGCGGTACCCACCGAGTTTCAGGCACGGGCGCGGCAATTGATTGCAGCTGCATGACACGCGTTGGCATGTCACCTTTTTATTGCGAGGCACTTCAATATGCTTTTGTGGTCTGACCGCAACGTACGGCTGGTAGCGGCCAACAACGTACTAAGCCCAGAGCAGCTGGGTACCTTGCATGAATGTGCAGATCTGCTTAACAAAACACGCGCCCAGTGCCAAGAAATGCGCCTACAGGCGCAGCGCGAATGTGAACTACTGGTGCAGGCGGCGGTGCAGCGTGGCGAACAGCTAGCCCATGCTGAACTGACGCGCCTGACGCTTGATTTTCATCATGATGTTGCACAGACTACAGAGCGCTTGCGCCATAAGGTCGCGTGGGCTGCGGTGGCATGTGTAGAAAAGATGCTGCATGAAACCGGGCCAGGCGCAGCGGTGGAGCAACGTGCCATTCGGCTGGTGCAAGAGTTCTGGCAGGACGCACCGCTGGTTTTTATGGTGTCCCCTGCAACGGCGCCCATGTTGCGCAATGCGCTTGAAGACTTTCGCACACGGCAGCGTTCTGCGCGGGACGGCTCGCTCAACCGGGTAAGGCTGATCGTCAAAGAAAGCCTGGAGCTTGACGATGGTGATGTGATCTTGCAGACCAGCGACGGGCTGATTGACGGGCGCCTGAGAACGCAGCTGTCTTACCTTGAGAAAATATTTGAAGCGGACGACAACTTCCAAGATGCCGGGGTGAGTGACGAAGCTGACAACGACAACGACAACGACGCCAGCGACGACCGGGCTACGGGGGACTTTGCTGATGATTGATCGCCTTTTCAAACTATTGCGCTTGCGCCAACAGCGTGAGCAGCGGGCGAAAACGATGCTTGACACTACGCTACGCGAGGTCAGTGAAGCGCGTGAAGAGCACGCAGGCCACCGGCGCGAGCAAGAGTCCGGTCGGCAACATCTGGCGGCCATGATTCGGCAGTTTTCAGCGCTGACCAATGCAGGCCTGGTGGAGTCGCAGCAGGTCACGCAATTTCAGGCCGAGCGCCGATTCTCGGAAAAGGCAGACCTGATCTGTGAAACCCGAATTCTTGACGCCGAATACAAGCTGCTGGAGGCCAAGTTGCGTGCCGACGAGGCGCGCGCGGGCTTTCTCAAAGCCAGGCGCGAGCGCGAGCGCATTGAATTGATCTACAAGCGCAAGCTGGCCGAAATATCGACCAAAGCCGATGCGCGGGCAGAAGAAGAAGCCATTGAACTATGGCAAAACCCGCTTGCCCGAAGTAACGCCGGCAACTAGCCCGCGCTACTTGTTGACATAACTTACTTGCGGCAACCCACATGCACCCCATCAAACTCCCTCGCCTTGAAAAGCCCGACGCTTTGGCGTTGAACCGCTTGTATGGGTCCGCCCCCGCAGTGTCTGGTGATGCGTCGCTGACTTGGGTAAAAAAGAATACACCATTTGCTGAACGCGCCTGGCTGGAAATAGTCGGTGATGCGCGTACCGCCTGGCTGCTGCTTGACAGCCCCGCCGCACTGGGCACTCTTTTGAAGGGCCCTATAGGGCACATGCCGGAAATTGACCGCATACAGGCTATTGAGGCCTATTGCACAGGGCTGCTGGATCTTTTGGAGGAGTCCTTTGGCTTTGCCCTGGACGTTGTCAAGGCCGGGCTGGGCAGTCGCAGTGCCCTGTCGCAAAGTATGGCGGTTGAGATGCCGCATAGCGCGGCATCCATGGTATGCGCAGAGCTTGAGTGGCAGGCCGAACACATGACCGAGCCTGTGCGCTGCCAGTTGCGCATGCCCTACGACTGGCTGCACAGCTATCGGCGCAGCGCAGCGCCATCGGCTGAATTGCGCCCTGGCGGCCTGGCGCTTGAGATTTCGCTGCAATGCGGCTGGACTGAGCTTACGGCACTTGAGCTTAAACAGCTGCAACCCGGCAGCTGGATAAGGCTGCGCCATAACTACGGCACAGACAACGGCTGGCTGCGCAGGCTTAGGGTGTGTTCAAAGCATATCAACTGGAGCACCTGGGCTGATATGGATCAGGCATCACGCTTGCTTGTAGTGCCCGCGTTGGCAAGTGCCCATGGCCAGAGCGATTCGGGGAACGTATTTAAAACATCCAATCAAGAAACGGCAAATACCATGAATTTCCCATCCCCTGAGAACGAAGATGCATCGCCGCAAAATGGTAGTCATGCCCCTGCCGCCCAGACCAGTGAGGCCGACCTGGGCCAAGACATCCGGCATGAGTCCGCGCTGGCTGGCCTGGCCTTGAAGGTTGTTTTCGAGGTAGGCACGGCAGATATAGCGCTTGATGCATTGCTGGAACTCAAGCCTGGATACACCATTGACTTGAACAGACCCATTGACCCCTTGGGCGTGCGCCTGTTGGTCAATGGCGGCGAGGTTGCGACTGGGGAGTTGACCGACATTGGCGGTGTTTTGGGTGTGTTGGTCACCAGCGTACACAGCAGACTGCTGCGCGGCTAGGCTGCATTTATGGATCCCGTCTACCTCCTGCTCGTCTTTTCGGCGATGTCCATGGTGCCTTTACTGGCCGTCATGGTCACGTCGTATACCAAGATCATCATCGTCACCTCGCTGCTGCGCAATGCGCTTGGCCTGCAAAACGTGCCGCCACCCACCGTGACCAGCGGCATCGCGATCATTTTGACTTTTTTCGTGATGTATCCAGTCGGTTATGAGGCCCTGGGCAAGCAGGACCCTACTCGCGATGGCATGCAGCTGGGTAACACCACCCAGATGCTCGGGCTGGCACAGTCTGCGCGCGAGCCCCTGCGCAAGTTTTTACTTAAGCACAGCGGCGAGCGCGAGCGGCAGTTTTTTATGAAAACAGCCAAAGAAATCATGCCGCCTGAAGTGGCCGCCGACATCAAGCCCGACGACTTGGTCATCCTGGCACCCGCCTTCACTTTGACCGAGCTGACGTCGGCCTTTGAGATCGGCTTCTTGCTGTTTTTGCCCTTCATCTTGATTGACATCATTGTGGCCACCGTCATCATGACGCTGGGCATGCAAATGTTGTCGCCGACCATTATTTCGTTGCCGTTCAAGCTTTTGCTTTTTGTGGTGCTTGATGGCTGGACCAAACTCTTCCAGGTGCTGGTGTTGTCATACCGATAGCCATGGCACGCCCTGTTTTGATCGTCAATTTTTTACAAAGGCCTTGCCATGCTGACAGGTGAAGTCATCGTTTTGTCCCAGCGCATGCTGGTGGTCGCCCTGATGGTGCTGGCCCCTGTCATTGTGGCGGCTACTGTCGTGGGTTTGGTTTGGGCGCTGTTTCAGGCAGTAACCCAGCTGCAAGACAGCAGCGCCAGCTTTGCCATCAAGCTGATCGTCGTCACGATTGTGCTTGCGCTGTCGGCTGAATGGATAGGCGGGCAAATACGCCATTTTGGCGACGAAATGTTTGCTGAAATGCTTAAATCCAGGCGCAAATGAATACCGCCACCAGCCTGAACCTGCTTGACCTGCCGGCGCTGGGCATCTCGTGGTTCAGTGCCGTGTTCGCGACTTTCCCGCGTACTGCTGCCGCCTTGTGGATGTTGCCGCTGTTTTTCAAGGAAATCATGCCCGCCACCGCAAGAATCGCGTTTGCGTTTCCGCTGGCGGTGTTCTTTGCCTATGCCGGTTTTAACGCATCCAGTGCGCCCGGCTTTAGTGGCCTGGCGGGGGGCGCATGGCCATTCTTCGTCATGAAAGAGGTCCTTATCGGCATGGGCATCGGGTTTTTATGGGCCATGCCGTTTCACACCTTGTCCCAGGCGGGGGAGTTGATTGACTTTCAAAACCAGCTGACCTTTACACAGTCTATGGACCCGTTTTCAGGCAACCAGGTCAGTGTGACTAGCACGTTTTTGCAGCAGGTTTTCATCATGCTGTTTTTAAGCAGCGGCGGCCTCATGCTGTTTGTCGAGACCCTGTCGGTCTCCTTCAAGGCGTGGCCAGCACAGCACGCACTGCCGCTTATGAGCCAATCGTTTTTGAATCTCGTGTTTTATGAAGTCAAAAGCCTGTTTGTGCTGTCCATGCTGTTTGCGGCCCCCATTCTTCTGGTCTTGTTACTGGTAGACCTGGCACTGGGCGTTATTAACAAAGCCGCACCGCAGGTTTCGATTCAGGATGTCTCGGTACCCATCAAGCTCGCGCTGTCGTGGTGGCTGCTGTTGGTGGCGCTGGCGTTTATGGGTGAACGTCTGGTGCAGCTTATGCCAAGCCTTGCAAATTTGTTGCCGGTGCTGATGCGTTGAATTTCACTATTTAAGTTTCTGTCTTTGTCTGGATTGTTATGAGAATGGCTTTTGCTCGTTGGAGCGGTTATTGCTTGGTGTCTCTTTTGAACAGCTAGGTAAGCCTATGAGTGATCTCGCAATATCCAGCAATAAAGTTGACGCCAATCAGGTATCGAACCTTCCATCTGTACCTGGACAAGACTCTTAAGCGTCTCCCAATTCACTATTAAATTAGTAGCTTCTTGCGCCCGTATCCATTGGGCTAGAGCCACTTTTTAGACCTAAAAACGGCTCCAAAAGACAGTTTTCCAGCAAACAGGCTCTCTTTTGAAGCCACTTCAAGTCATCTTTAAGCCCCTAGGATTCGTTTTTATCCATCAAATCAGCCTGTAGACCAATAGATTCGGGCGCAAGCAGCTATTGAATAAATAGCGTTTTGAAGCAACTAAAGCTACAGGGTGATGTCGGGTTACCGTTTACTAACCCGACCTACGGGGCTTGTCCTTTGGCGTGATGAGACCGACGGCGCGTGACATCGCCATAGAAGGCGGCCAAATCGGCCCCCCCCCCCCGCTGCCCCGAATCAGGTGGCTGCGCTGGGCAATGTCGCCGGTGCACTGCGGCGCAATTTATGGATATGTTGAAGCTGAGGTGCTCATGATGGACATTACAAATGGACAACCGTCACCAACCTGAGCGGTCGTGCTGCAATCGTGGAATGTCACCACCTTGCACCGACGAGTTTGGGTCAGGTCACGGGGTCAATCTGACCCCGTGACCCCGTGACCCCGTGACTGACCGCAATTGCGTCTCAAATCATTCGCTGTAGCTGTCTTCAAAAAGTTCATTGCCGTCCTCGCTGGTATGGGAAATGCTCGGATGCTCTAAATATGGCAGCCTAAACATGAACCAGCGAATCAGCCCTTCGTCGACCGGACCTATTCAACAGGCTGGCGTAGCCGCGGCTTTCAACGTGGCTGCGGCGGGGCAAAAGACAGACTCTGGCAAGCTTAAATTGATTCAGAAATTACTCGGTAGTGGTGCCCCGTAGATCACTGTGTGCTTGTGCCGCCCACACTGAAATCCGGAAGGCAAGTTTTCATGCGCGAAAGTTTGGCGGCTAACCAACAGCAGAAACCAGGAGCTAAATATGCCGAATGACAGTACGAAAATAGTGCCCGGGTCAGGTAACAACTTGACCGCAAGCAGCCGGCGTACCGTGCCCGAAATCCCGCCTGCACTGTCGGGTGCCCTGGGATTGGGCGGGCCGCTGAGGCTACCGGAAACCCAGAGTCCAAAAGGGTCTGTGATTCCAGCCTTCAATCTTGCACTCAATCCTTGGCCATATCCAGACCAGCTGGGAAGTGCAGTTGCAGGGTTTTCTGATCGAGATAGCCTGCTGCAACTCAACACACCCCAGCTTTCTAAGGCGCTTGGGATTCCGTTGCGGGAAACCAGGCGCACACTTCAGGGCCTTGCGTGCACTGTCGGTATCGCCGACTGGAACGACGACATGCCACTCTCAAAAATCACGGATGGGCTAGCTAAAAAACCAGCGTCTGAGGTAAGCAAGTCGGTCTTGAAACAGATTGAGAAAATGCCTCCAACGCAGCGCATCGCCCTGCTGGGCACGCTTGCTGGCTCGCTCGCGCTGACTAATCCACAGTTGGCCATGCAGCTTGTAAATGGCGTTGGGTTTCGCCTAGATGTTCTTAAATTCCCGAATGGCGAGATCGATTTTTATTTAGTCCCAGGCAAGGGCGATGCTACCTTGAGCGTCAACGCAAAGCTCGGTGACGTCAGTCTGGCTGCAATCACTTCTGCTGAGAAAAACTACAAAAACTTGATCACGAGCTTTAGCGCCGCGCTGGTCAAAGGAGCATTTAATGCTGGTGCCAGCCTCACAACAGGTCGGGGGGGCGCTGACATGGACGCCAAACTTTATGCCGGGTTGAAGATCAATCAAAACTTCAACTTCAAAGCGGAACTGCACGGTGGCAACGGTAGTCAGCAGGCCGTCGTGAAGTTTGAGGGAATCTTCTAGGAGTCTGGTCAGCAGAAGGTCCAAACAAGTGGATACCGTCGTACCAACTCCACCTTTGCCTGATTCAAAGTCCCAAGGCAGACTCGGTCGATTTGTTCAGATCTTCTCAAAGAGCCCTTCATGCGCCAGCTTGTGATGAAGCAAGCTGACTCCAGGGTGTAATGCGTGAAATCACTTTGCCCGCCGCATCTTCGGCGCATTTCACGTCGTAATTGCTTTGCAGGTTTAACCAAAACTGATGCGAGGTGTTAAAAAACCGCGCCAGTCGCAACGCGGTGTCAGCGCTGATACCGCGCCTTTCCCGCACAATTTCGTTGATGCGTGCTGGCGTCATATGCAATGCCCGCGCTAAGGCGTTGCTTCACAACCCTAACGGCAGCATGAATTCTTCACGCAGTTGCTCACCTGGGGAGCCTGTCAGAAATTTTGTGTTTGAGGCATACCATTCCCCCAAAGGAGTTACATGCCCCGCACTACAACCAAGTCCGCTGTCAGCGGCAAATCGGCACAGCCGCAAATTTCAGCCAAGCTACT
>JBILXX010000159.1:0-2810 GCA_044378095.1 Polaromonas sp. | reverse complement strand
GCGCGATGGCTGCAAAGCCGCTTCGGGCTACGCCCTACGCAGCTTTGCAGTCATCGCAAACAAAATAGAAAAAGCGGACAATCTATTTGCTCTAAAACCGGACAGTTCTATTTACTGCTGACATTCCTTTGAGGTAGCTAGTGGCATCGAACGCCGTGGCTAACGCACCGTAGCACGGCAGACTTGCCTTGAATATCACTCCTGATTTAATAGCTGCTTGCTCCCATATTCATTGGTCTAGAGGCCGATTTGACGCCCTAAAACGGCCTAAAAACGACGTGAACACGGCTTTTTACGCCAACCCGGGGCTTTTTCAGGCCATCAGCCTCGTCAAAGCTTCCTGATACTTCGCCGCAGTCTTCGCAATCACCTCATCGGGCAGGCGCGGGGCGGGCGGGGTTTTGTCCCAGGGTTTGCCGTTGATGCGAGAACAAGATTGCATATGTTAAAGTTTAACAATAACAGACTTGATCGGAGCCAAAACATGCCCACCAGCGTCGCCCTTACCCCCTATTTTGAGAGCTACACCAAGCACCTGGTTGCATCAGGCCGCTATAACAATGTCAGCGAAGTCATTCGCGACAGCTTGCGTTTGCATGAAGAAAAGCTCAAGCAAGAAGACACCCGGCTCAAGGCTTTGTTGGGCGCGGTGCAGTTGGGGATGGATGATTTTGAAGCTGGGCGCGTCGTGAGCTTCAGTTCAGCAAAGCAGTTTGGAGCCCATTTGAAGACACTGCGGGCTGGCAAAACCGCAACCTGAAAATGCTTCGCCCAGAATTGACGTCCATGGCGCTGCAAGATGTGGCAGCGATACAAGACTGGACGTCAACCAAGTTTGGCGAGTTAACCAGCCTGCGATATGACCGGTTGATGGAGGCCGCGCTCGCTGATTTGCTGGCCGAGCCAACACGCTTGGGTGTGCGGCATCATCCCGCCATGCCCCAAGGTATCTTTGTTTATCACTTGCGCTTCAGTCGCAGAAAACCAACCAGGGCAAGTGTAGAAAAACCTCGGCATTTCTTTGTCTTCCGGGTAGACGAGGACATCTTGACTGTGCTTCGCGTTTTACATGACAGTATGGATTTGGCGGCTCATGTGGATTCACCTGCCCCATGAGGCGCTGGTTTTGGTTCTGACAGCGCGAGAGGCGTCCCATCACCCCAGCGTCTTGCGAATATCCTTGGTCAACAAGTACAAATGGGCCGCGTCTACCGGCGACGGCTCAAAACCGTAGCTTTGGTAAAACCCGATGGCTGCCTCATCGATGGCGTGAACCATCAAGGCTCTGCACCCTATGACTTCGCTGGCTTGCAAGTACTTACCCAGTGCGCTTTGCAACAGGCTGCGCCCCAGGCCTTGGCCTTGGGCTTTCAGGTCAACCGCCAGCCGGGCCAGCAGCAGCATGGGGATAGGGTGTCTGGCCAGGCCCTTGCTGATGCGGGGCGGTACGGCAGCGTGCTCGGCCGACGCAGCTGCCAGGCTGTAATAACCACTGATCTGCCCTCCTGACAAGCTCACAAAGGTGCGGGCGCTGCCATTTGCCTGATTGACCAAAGCGTAGCGCTGTAAGAACTGGTTCAACGGCGCTTTGCCGCAATCAAACAATGACGTGTCGTGGCTTGCGGCAAGCGGCTCGGGTTGACTGAAAACCATCAAGAAAATACGCTGGGCTTGGCAAACAGCCGCTTGAGCCCAGGCAACTCGCGCGCGGGGGCATCGAGTGCCTTGTGAAAGGCCGCCATCTGCTTGGCTGGCAGCATGAACCGTGTTTGGTCGCCCAGCACGCGCGAAGCCGCGTCGCGGGAGGCCGTCAGCACAAAGGCGCTGAGCGTTTGGTCTTGCAGTTGGGCTGCCTTTTCAAGGCTGGCTTTGAGCTCAAGCGTGGCCCTGATTTCAATGCGTTCGGCTCGGGTGGATGCGTTCATCGCTTGATTATCCGTACAAAATCCGTACGCGTCAAGACTGATAGCGTTGACCCACAAAACTCGCAGCTTATTCGCCTGATTCAGTTAGGACTATCGAGTCTTGCGATCTACAAGTAACCTCATTTAGGCCATCAACCGCGTCAAAGCTTCCTGATACTTCGCAGCCGTCTTCGCAATCACCTCATCAGGCAGGAGCGCGGGCTCGCGGGACATGGGGCCAGGTCATTTAAAGCGATGTTGCTTTGCAAGACCTGCCCCCTTTTTGTACTTTCGTCCTAATGCTGCTGGGTGGGGTTGGCAGCAGCTGCCTCTAATAATTTACCGACTTGTGACAAAGTGGTTTTACCGTCAAAAATATCAATGGTCCAGCCGATACTCGCGAGGAGGACCGTACGCGAACGTTTTGAGGTGGCAGTGTCCGCACTCCCCTCGCGGATCTCAAGTTCAGCACCGTCGCCTCCTCTCATGACGATTACTGTCAGGTTGTATGTTTTTCCATCATAGTAAAAATTACGTGGTTCTTTTCCCGCGTCTCTTTCAATGATTTTGACAAAGTTACTCAAAACTTTCTCGTCATTGTTGATGAAATTAAATTCCGGCATACCTCCGTTTTCTTTTCTATGGAAGGCGTCGAACGACAGGCTGTCGGACGGAAAGTTGGTGCGCGGCCGTAATATGTAGAACCTGCTGCGCTTGCTAAAATAAAGCTCTTCAGTGACTAAATTTTTTCTCAAATCCACCAAGTCGGTCGTACCCAAAGGGAGCCTGTCAGAAATTTTGTGTTTGAGGCATACCATTCCCCCAAAGGAGTTACATGCCCCGCACTACAACCAAGTCCGCTGTCAGCGGCAAATCGGCACAGCCGCAAATTTCAGCCAAGCTACT
>JBILXX010000029.1:0-36417 GCA_044378095.1 Polaromonas sp. | reverse complement strand
CAAATATAATTAGTTGGGAAATTTACGGATAGGAAATCCAACCGCATGAGGGCGATTATGACCCATGTTTTGGGCATCACAGGCCTTCAGCCTGGGTCTGCCTGAGCGCTTGTTCAAGGCCAGTCGCCCGAGATTTTTCGGTTTGCGCATTTTTGGGCAGCACCAGGCGCAGCCCTACCCCGCAGCGTTGGCCAAACCGCTGTTGCCTTCCCTCACCAACTGATGCGCTGATCGACCTCAAAGTCCGGCGCAGGTTGGGCCGCTTCGTCCCAATCTGGCTCAACCTCGACACCCTCGCCCATGGGCGCGTCGCACCCGTCCCACAGCGGTGGCCCGCGTGCTGGTGTGATGCGCGGTGGCTCTGTCTCCACCCCGATGCAAAACAATGGGGGTCAGACTCCAATTAAAATTCACATTCCAAAATTAACCTCTAAAAAATCATGGCCCGCCTCCCCCGTCTGACGCTTCCTGGCTACCCGCATCACGTGATCCAGCGCGGCAACAACCGTCAGGCGATTTTTGTAACAGTGGCTGACTACCAGCACCTGTTGGGATTGCTTGAAGAAAACGCCAAACGGTTTGGCGTTGACGTTCACGCCTATGCGCTGATGACCAACCACTTCCATTTGCTGGCCACGCCGCAGACCGACAAAGCGTTGCCGCTGCTGATGCAGGCGGTGGGGCGCAGTTATGTGCGCTACTTTAATGACCGCCACACCCGCACAGGCTCACTGTGGGAGGGGCGCTATCGCTCCACGCTGATCGAGACTGACCGCTACCTGTTGGCCTGCATGGCCTATATCGACTTGAACCCGGTGCGTGCGGGTATGGTGGCAGAGGCGCTTGACTACGCCTGGTCAAGTCACGGCTTTTATGTGGGCGCGAGGGCTGACAAGCTCATCACGCCGCATGCATTGTTCTGGGACCTGGCCAACACGCCGTTTGGCCGGGAGGCGGCTTACGCCGATTTGGTGCGTGCAGGCGTTAGCAGTGACCAGCAGGCAGCGCTGACCAAGTCTGCGCTGGCCGGGTGGGTGCTGGGCGACCCTGACTTTGTTGCAGATATGCAAAAAAGAACCGAGCGCCGCGTGAGCAAAGCGAAAGCAGGGCGACCGTTTTTAGACACCGTCAAAGCTGACGCTTGAGCCAAGTGTTTGATTTTTATATGAAATTGACTTGTATTTGATGTGTCCCCAATTTACCGGTACCGGTAAATTCTCGGAGTTAATTGGAGTCTGACCCCAATTAAAGTATTTGGCATTGTTGTTGCTGGGCTTTATCATCACTTTCCCCGATAAATTTAGGAGTGCGCCATGACCACGGCTGCTGAGATCAAGCATTTTCAAGACCACGGTTTGTATTCGCCTGCCAACGAGCATGACGCTTGCGGCGTGGGTTTTGTGGCGCACATCAAGGGGCACAAGTCGCATGCCATCGTGCAGCAGGGCCTGAAGATTCTTGAAAACCTGGACCACCGGGGCGCGGTGGGCGCTGACGCGCTGATGGGTGACGGTGCAGGCATTTTGATTCAGTTGCCCGATGCGCTGTACCGTGAAGAAATGGCCAAGCAGGGCGTGGCACTGCCGCCGCCCGGTGAATACGGCGTGGGCATGGTGTTTTTGCCGAAAGAACATGCCTCCCGCCTGGCCTGTGAGCAGGCACTGGAGCGCGCCGTCAAGGCCGAAGGCCAGGTGCTGCTGGGCTGGCGCGATGTGCCAGTCAACCGCGACATGCCCATGTCGCCCACCGTGCGCAAAAAAGAGCCGATCCTCAAACAGATTTTCATTGGCCGCGGGAACGATGTCATCGTGCAAGACGCGCTGGAGCGCAAGCTGTATGTCATCCGCAAGACAGCCAGCGCCGCCATTCAAAACCTGCACCTGACGCACAGCAAAGAATATTACGTACCCAGCATGTCCAGCCGCACGGTGGTCTACAAAGGCCTGCTGTTGGCTGACCAGGTCGGAACCTACTACATGGACCTGAACGACAGCCGCTGCGTGTCGGCACTTGGCCTGGTACACCAGCGTTTCAGTACGAACACCTTTCCTGAGTGGCCGCTGGCGCACCCATACCGCTACGTGGCGCATAACGGCGAGATCAACACCGTCAAGGGCAATTACAACTGGATGAAAGCACGTGAAGGCGTGATGTCGTCCCCCGTGCTGGGCGCGGATTTGCAAAAGCTCTACCCCATCAGCTTTGCCGACCAGTCCGACACAGCCACGTTTGACAACTGCCTCGAACTGCTCACCATGTCGGGTTATCCGATCAGCCAGGCCGTGATGATGATGATCCCCGAGCCATGGGAGCAGCACACCACGATGGACGAGCGCCGCAAGGCGTTTTACGAATACCACGCCGCCATGCTGGAGCCGTGGGACGGCCCGGCGTCCATTGTCTTCACCGATGGCCGCCAGATTGGCGCCACGCTGGACCGCAATGGCCTGCGCCCGTCGCGTTATTGCGTGACCGATGATGACCTGGTCATCATGGCGTCAGAGTCGGGCGTGCTGCCAATCCCGGAGCACAAAATCGTCCGCAAATGGCGCCTGCAGCCGGGCAAGATGTTTTTGATTGACCTCGAACAAGGCCGCATGGTCGATGACGAAGAGATCAAGGCCACGCTGGCGCACAGCAAGCCGTACAAGCAGTGGATTGAGAATTTGCGCATCAAGCTTGACGACGTGAAGGCTGCTGCAGCGCAACCAACTACCGACGCAGCCACCACGCCGCTCCTTGATTTGCAACAAGCCTTCGGCTACACCCAGGAAGACATCAAGTTCCTGATGTCCCCGATGGCCGCCAACGGCGAAGAAGCCACTGGCTCCATGGGCAACGACTCGCCGCTGGCGGTGTTGTCGAACAAAAACAAGTCGCTTTACAACTACTTCAAGCAGTTGTTTGCGCAGGTCACCAACCCGCCGATTGACCCGATTCGCGAGGCGATCGTGATGTCGCTGGTGTCCTTCATCGGCCCCAAGCCGAACCTGCTGGACATCAACCAGGTCAACCCGCCGATGCGGCTTGAAGTCGCTCAGCCGGTGCTGAACGTGTCTGACATGCAAAAGCTGCGTGACATCGAGTCGCACACGCAGGGCAAGTTCAAAAGCTACACACTCGACATTACCTACCCGCTGGCCTGGGGTCACCAGGGCGTTGAAGCCAAACTGGCATCGTTGTGCGCTGAAGCGGTTGACGCGATCAAAACCGGCAAGAACATTCTGATCATCAGCGACCGCGCCTTAAGTGCCACGCAAGTCGCCATCCCCGCGCTGCTTGCGCTGTCTGCCATTCACCAGCATCTGGTCAGTGTCGGCCTGCGCACCACGGCTGGCCTGGTGGTCGAAACCGGCTCAGCGCGTGAGGTGCATCACTTTGCCGTGCTCGCAGGTTACGGTGCAGAAGCCGTTCACCCCTACCTGGCGATGGAAACCCTGGCTGAAATGCACGACGGTTTGCCGGGTGACCTCAGCACAGAAAAAGCGATCTACAACTACACCAAGGCCATCGGCAAAGGCTTGTCGAAAATCATGTCCAAAATGGGCGTGTCGACTTACATGAGCTACTGCGGCGCGCAGTTGTTTGAGGTGATCGGATTGAGTCGCGAAACCGTCGCCAAGTTTTTTACCGGCACAGCAAGTCAGGTTGAAGGCATGGGTGTGTTTGAAATTGCCGAAGAAGCGCTGCGCATGCACCGTGCTGCTTTCAGCGACGACCCGGTGTTGGCCAACATGCTCGATGCGGGTGGTGAATACGCCTTCAGGGTGCGAGGTGAAAACCACATGTGGACGCCCGACGCAATCGCCAAGTTGCAGCACGCCACCCGTGCCAACAACTTCAACACCTACAAAGAATACGCCCAGCTCATCAACGACCAGAACCGCCGCCACATGACGCTGCGCGGCCTGTTCGAGTTCAAGATTGACCCGGCCAAGGCCATCCCGATTGATGAGGTCGAGTCGGCCAAAGAAATCGTCAAGCGTTTTGCCACTGGCGCGATGTCACTCGGCTCTATCAGCACGGAAGCGCACGCCACACTGGCTGTGGCCATGAACCGTATTGGCGGCAAAAGCAACACCGGTGAGGGCGGTGAAGACCCCGCGCGCTACCGTCAAGAGCTAAAAGGCATCCCGATCAAGCAGGGCGCAACGCTAAAAAGTGTGATTGGTGACAAGGTTGTGGAAGTTGATCTGCCGCTGCAAGACGGTGATTCACTGCGCTCCAAAATCAAGCAGGTCGCATCCGGCCGCTTTGGCGTGACGGCTGAATACCTGGTGTCTGCCGACCAGATTCAGATCAAGATGGCGCAGGGTGCCAAGCCCGGTGAAGGTGGCCAACTGCCGGGGGGCAAGGTCAGTGAATATATTGGCGCGCTGCGTTATTCAGTGCCCGGCGTGGGGCTGATTTCACCGCCACCGCACCATGACATTTACTCGATTGAAGATCTGGCGCAGCTGATTCATGATTTGAAAAACGTCAACCCGCGCGCCAGTATCAGCGTGAAATTGGTCAGTGAAGTGGGTGTCGGCACCATCGCCGCTGGCGTGACCAAAGCCAAGGCTGATCACATTGTGATAGCAGGTCATGATGGCGGAACGGGCGCTTCGCCTTGGTCAAGCATCAAACACGCAGGCAGCCCATGGGAAATCGGCTTGGCTGAAACGCAGCAAGCGCTGGTGCTGAATCGCCTGCGGGGCCGCATTCGCGTGCAGGCCGATGGCCAGATGAAAACCGGCCGTGATGTCGTCATTGGCGCATTGCTGGGTGCTGACGAATTCGGTTTTGCCACCGCACCGCTGGTGGTGGAAGGCTGCATCATGATGCGCAAATGCCACCTCAACACCTGCCCGGTTGGCGTGGCCACGCAGGACCCGGTGCTGCGCCAGAAATTCAGCGGCAAGCCTGAGCATGTCGTCAATTACTTCTTCTTTGTGGCTGAAGAAGCGCGCCAGTTGATGGCACAGCTCGGCGTGCGCACGTTTGACGAATTGATTGGCCGTGCCGATTTGCTCGACACACAAAAAGGCATTGAGCACTGGAAGGCCAGTGGCCTTGACTTTGCGCGGCTGTTCTACCAGCCCAACGTGCCAGCAGATGTGCCGCGCCTGCACACGTCCACGCAAGACCACTCGCTTGAAAAAGCACTGGACGTTCGACTGATTGAAAAGTCAAAAGCCGCGATTGAAAAGGGCGAGAAAGTCCAGTTCATCGAAGTGGCGCGAAACGTCAACCGTACCGTCGGCGCGATGCTGTCGGGCGAGCTGACCCGCGTGCGGCCCGAGGGTTTGCCAGACGACACGCTGCGCATCCAGCTTGAAGGCACGGGCGGCCAGTCATTTGGCGCTTTCCTGGCCAAAGGCATCACCATGTATTTGATCGGTGACGCGAACGACTACACCGGCAAGGGTTTGAGCGGTGGCCGAATTGTGGTGCGCCCGAGCATTGACTTCAGAGGCGAGTCGCACAAAAACACCATTGTTGGTAACACTGTCTTGTACGGCGCGACCACCGGCGAGGCGTTTTTCAGTGGCGTGGCAGGTGAGCGCTTTGCGGTGCGCTTGTCAGGTGCCACCGCAGTCGTCGAAGGCACAGGCGACCACGGCTGCGAATACATGACTGGCGGCACGGTGGCCGTGCTGGGTAAAACCGGCCGCAACTTTGCAGCTGGCATGAGCGGGGGCGTGGCCTATGTGTACGACGAAGACGGCCAGTTTGCGTCGCGCTGCAACACCTCGATGGTCAGTCTGGACAAAGTGGTCACCACTGCCGAGCAACACACCCATGACAAGTCCGACTGGCATGCCGAGGAGAGCGACGAAGCGCTGCTCAAACGTCTGCTGCAAGACCACAACCGCTGGACGGGCAGCAAGCGTGCGCGCGAGTTGCTGGACACCTGGGCCGAGTCGCGTTTGAAGTTTGTGAAGGTTTTCCCGAACGAGTACAAACGGGCGCTGCTGGAGCGCAAGGATCGCCGCCTGAGCGCCGCCACCGAGACCACGCGGGCGCAGGTACAGACCAACCGTGAGCCAGTCGGTGCCAAGTAAACCTGGAAATTTACTATCAATTCAGGAGCTGCTTGTGCACGTATTTATTGGCTTGCAGCACTAAAACATACCTGAAAAACACCAGAATCAGCCTTAAAACGGCTTGTTGAAGCAAATTATTCGTACAGGACAGCATCATGGGAAAAATCACCGGTTTCATGGAATTTGAGCGTCTGGAAGAGGGCTACAAGCCTGTGCCCGAGCGCCTGAAGAACTACAAAGAGTTCGTCATTGGCCTGGACGACGCGCAGGCCAAAACGCAAAGCGCGCGCTGCATGGACTGCGGCACGCCGTTTTGCAACACTGGCTGCCCGGTCAACAACATCATTCCTGACTTCAACGACATGGTGTTTCGCGCTGACTGGAAGAACGCGATTGAAACGCTTCACAGCACCAATAACTTTCCAGAATTTACGGGCCGGATTTGCCCTGCACCGTGCGAAGCTGCCTGCACTTTGAATGTGAACGACGACGCGGTCGGCATCAAGTCGATTGAGCACGCCATCATCGACCGCGCCTGGGCTGAAGGCTGGGTCAAGCCGCAGTTGCCAAAACACAAAACCGGCAAAAAAGTCGCCATCGTCGGCAGCGGCCCGGCAGGCATGGCGGCAGCCCAGCAGCTGGCACGCGCTGGCCACGACGTGACGCTGTTTGAAAAGAACGACCGGGTCGGCGGCTTGCTGCGCTACGGCATTCCAGACTTCAAGATGGAGAAAATCCACATCGATCGACGTGTCGAGCAAATGCAGGCCGAAGGCGTCACGTTCAGAACCGGCGTGATGGTCGGCAGCTTGCCCAAAGACTCCAAAGTCACCAACTGGGCCAAAGAAACGATCAGCCCAGAGCAACTGCAAAAAGACTTTGACGCGGTCATGCTGACGGGCGGCGCAGAGCAGTCACGTGATTTGCCTGTGCCGGGCCGCGATTTGGACGGCGTGCATTTCGCGATGGAATTTTTGCCGAGCCAGAACAAGGTCAATGCAGGCGACAAGGTCAAAGGCCAGTTGCGTGCTGACGGCAAACACGTCATCGTGATCGGCGGCGGCGACACCGGCAGCGACTGCGTGGGCACCAGCAACCGCCACGGCGCAGTCAGCGTCACCCAGTTTGAGCTGATGCCCCAGCCACCCGAAGAAGAAAACCGTCCCATGACCTGGCCGTACTGGCCCGTCAAGCTGCGCACCAGTTCCAGCCACGAGGAGGGCTGCGAGCGTGAATTTGCCATTTCTACCAAAGAGTTGCTGGGCGAAAAGGGCAAAGTCACCGGCCTGAAAACCGTTCGCGTGGAGTGGATCAACGGCAAGATGGTTGAAGTCGCCGGATCCGAGCAAACCCTGAAAGCTGACCTGGTGCTGCTGGCGATGGGTTTTGTGTCCCCCGTCGCGTCGATTCTGGAGTCCTTTGGCATCGACAAGGACAACCGGGGCAACGCCAAAGCCAGCGACGCTTTTATCGGTGGTTACGCAACCAATGTGCCGAAAGTGTTTGTGGCTGGCGACATTCGGCGTGGGCAGAGTCTGGTCGTGTGGGCGATTCGCGAGGGCCGACAGGCTGCCCGGTCGGTCGACGAGTTTTTGATGGGTTTTAGCGACTTGCCGCGCTGATCTGCCCCTATTCGCTATAAATACGGGAGCTGTTTGCGCCCGTATTCATTGGTATAGGGGCCTAAATGGCAGGTATTTCCAGCATAAAAAGGCTCCAAAACGCGGGTTTTGAGCCTTTTTTCCGTTCAGAAGATGCGCCTGAGTTTGCGGCAATCCCTTTATGATTGCCTTAAACGCTTCCAAATCTCGCCTTCCCAAGTTTCTCATCTCCAATGTCGCAGCCAGATTCCACAGCCTTGGTTGAATTCAAGGACGTCACTTTTTCATATCCCGGCAGCAGCGGCGACCGTGTCATTCTTGGCAAGGTCACGCTGTCAGTGCCGCGCGGCAAAGTCACGGCGCTCATGGGGGCATCGGGTGGTGGCAAAACCACTGTGCTGCGCCTGATCGGCGGACAGCAAAAAGCCAATATTGGACAGGTACTGTTTGACGGAAAAAATATCAGCAGCATGACGCAGACTGATTTGTACGCCGCACGTCGACGCATGGGCATGCTGTTTCAGTTTGGCGCACTGTTCACGGACTTGAGCGTCTTTGATAACGTCGCCTTCCCGCTGCGTGAGCACACTGATTTGACGCCAGACTTAATCCGCGACATCGTGTTGATGAAGCTCAATGCCGTCGGCTTGCGTGGGGCGCGCGACCTGATGCCGAGTGAAATTTCTGGCGGTATGGCGCGCCGTGTGGCTTTGGCCCGGGCTATCGTTTTAGACCCCGAACTCATCATGTACGACGAGCCCTTTGCCGGGCTGGACCCGATATCTCTTGGCACGGCGGCGCAACTGATTCGCCAGCTCAATGACACGCTGGGTATCACGTCCATCGTGGTGTCGCATGATCTGGAAGAAACCTTCAAGATTGCCGACAAGGTGATTATTTTGGCCAACGGCGGCATTGCAGCACAGGGTACGCCCGACGAGGTGCGGCATTCAACAGACCCGTTGGTGCATCAGTTTGTCAATGCGCTGGCTGAAGGCCCGGTGAAGTTTCACTATCCCGGCGTCGATGTGGCCACTGATTTTGGGCGTCAAGCCTGAAGGCGTATTCGATGACTCAAGCCAAATCAAGTTTTGCTGCCAATCTGGGCTTTGCGGTGCGTGAGCAACTCAGCCACCTGGGCCATGCAGCGCGCCTTTTTGTCCGGTTGTTTGTCATGATGGGTCCAGCGCTCAAGCGCTTTGGCCTGGTGCGTGACCAGATCTTCTTTTTGGGCAATTATTCGCTGGCCATCATTGGTGTGTCAGGTCTGTTTGTGGGTTTTGTGCTCGGCTTGCAGGGTTATTACACGCTACAGCGATTTGGCGCGGCAGACACGCTGGGGCTGCTGGTCACGCTCAGTTTGGTGCGGGAGCTTGGCCCCGTTGTCACGGCTTTGCTGTTTGCCGGGCGTGCCGGCACGGCATTAACCGCTGAAATTGGCTTGATGAAAGCCGGCGAGCAACTCTCAGCCATGGAAATGATGGCCGTTGACCCGGTTCAGCGCATTTTGGCGCCCCGTTTTTTGGGCGGCATCATTGCCATGCCGCTGTTGGCGGCAGTTTTCAGTGCTGTCGGCGTGCTGGGCGGCTGGTTTGTCGGCGTGGTCATGATCGGCGTGGATTCGGGTTCGTTCTGGAGCCAGATGCAGTCAGGTGTTGACGTTTGGCTCGATGTCGGCAACGGCATCATCAAAAGCGTGGTTTTTGGCGTTACTGTGACATTTGTGGCGCTGTACCAGGGTTTTGAGGCGCAGCCTACGCCTGAAGGTGTGTCCCGCGCCACCACCCGTACTGTGGTGGTGGCCTCGCTGGCGGTACTGGGACTCGACTTTTTGCTGACCACTTTGATGTTCAGCATCTGAGCGTGAGCATCGAAGTTTTAGTCATGCCAAAATATGTGTCACTGTTTAGGGACTAGAAAGTAAAAAACGATGCAACGTTCAAAAAATGACTTGTGGGTTGGCCTGTTCGTCCTGATAGGTGCCGCTGCCATTTTGTTTTTGGCGCTTAAGTCTGCCAACTTGCTCAGCCTGAACTTTGACAGCTCGTATAAAGTGACCGCCAAGTTTGACAACATTGGTGGCCTCAAAGCGCGCGCCGCCGTTAAAAGTGCGGGCGTGGTGATTGGTCGGGTAGAGAACATCACGTTCGACGACAAGTCGTATCAGGCCAGCGTTCATCTGGCCATGGAAAGCAAGTATGTTTTCCCCAAAGATTCATCATTGAAAATTCTCACCAGCGGTTTGCTGGGTGAACAATACATCGGCATTGAAGCCGGGGCGAGCGACAAAAACATGGCAGCAGGGGACGTGATCAAGCAAACCCAATCAGCGGTGGTGCTTGAGAACCTGATCAGCCAGTTTTTATTCAGCAAGGCAGCTGACACCGACAAAGCCACACCAGCAGCAGGGAGTACCGGGAAAAAATGAGCGCATTCAATTCCATCCAGAAAAGCCTGAGCGTGATGGCGCTCGGTTTGCTCCTGTTGATCGTTCAAGGCTGCGCAACCGGGCCCAATGCTAACCCTGCGGATCCGATGGAGCCTCTGAACCGCGCCGTCTTCAATTTCAATGACGGCCTTGACCGCGCTGTTTTGCAGCCTGTCGCGACTGCTTACGACCAGGTCACGCCTTCTCCGGTCAAAACCGGCGTGCGCAATTTCTTTGGCAATATCTCCGATGTCTGGTCTGTGGTCAACAATCTGTTGCAAGGCAAGCTCAAGGAATCTCTGGAAACCTTCATGCGTGTCAGCGTCAACTCAACCTTTGGTTTTGGCGGTGTAATTGACATCGGCACCGAAGCCGGCTTGCCCAGAAACAGGCAGGATTTCGGTCAAACGCTGGGCGTCTGGGGTTTTGACGCCGGCCCTTACGTTGTATTGCCGCTGTTTGGACCGTCATCAGTTCGTGACACTGCTGGCAGAGTCGTTGACACCAGCGCTGATCTCGTCTCCATTTCCCGCAACGTTCCGACCCGTAATTCACTGACAGTGCTGCGCTTGGTTGATACGCGCGCCCAGTTGCTGGGTGCCACCGAGATACTCGACCAAGCCGCCCTGGACAAATACAGTTTTGCTCGCGATTTGTACCTGCAGCGCAGGGCATCGTCTATTGGCAAGGATTCGGCTGTCAAAGAAGAGCGATTTGATCTTCCGGCGCCGCCTGCCAAATAAGCCACACACTGGCCGTAGACCCTTGTCTTGCTGATGCGTTAAGGTAAGGCCTAGTTATTTTTTGAAAGTTATACATGCTACGTAGAAATTTTGCACAACTTGCCGCTGTCCTGGCCAGTTCAGTGATGCTGGTCATGCCTGTTGCCTTTGCCCAGGAAGAAGCGCCGGATGCTTTGATCAAGCGCTTGTCCATAGACGTGCTGGACAAGATCAAGGCAGACAAAACCGTGCAGGCCGGCGACATGACCAAGGTGATGTCGCTGGTTGACAGCCAGATCATGCCCAACGTCAACTTCACCCGCATGACGGCATCTGCTGTGGGCCGCAGCTGGCGCCAGGCCACGCCTGAACAGCAAAAGAAACTTCAGGACGAGTTTAAAACCCTGCTGATTCGTACCTATTCAGGTGCGCTGTCTCAAGTCAAAGACCAGACCATCAGTGTCAAGCCACTTCGTGCAGCAGCTGCTGACACCGAAGTTGTGGTGCGTACCGAAGTCATGGGTCGTGGCGACCCTGTTCAACTGGATTACCGTCTCGAAAAAGTCGGCACAGGCTGGAAGATCTATGACCTGAACGTGCTCGGTGTCTGGCTGGTAGAGACCTATCGCACCCAGTTTTCCCAAGAAATCAATGCCAAGGGCATAGACGGCCTGATTGCGTCACTGGCCGACCGCAACAAGGTCAATAACGCCAACATCGCCAAAAAGTCCTGAAGGCGCAGAAAAGTGCTGACCTTGCCTGCTGTTGTCGAACATGACCAAGCGCTTGCAGTCGCGAACGGCCTGATCGCACAAGTGTCCAGCCAGCCAGCAAGTGTGGTGCTGGATGCCAGTGCCTTGATGCAATTCGATTCATCTGCATTGGCAGTCATACTTGCTTGCAGGCGGGAATCGCTGGCTGCTGGCAAGACCTTTTCTATACAAGGGTTACCTGCCAAGCTGGGTCAGCTGGCTGGTTTGTACGGCGTAGCGGAGTTGATTACAGCGGCTGCCTGAATCAGCAACCGGCTGGCCTTTCGCAGCCCAGTATTCCAGCCCGTAAAATAGCAGGTTCATGCCAGCTATATCCTTCAAATCAGTTTCCAAAACCTATTCCACCAAACGCGGTCAATCAGGCGCAGCAGTCAAAGCCCTGGACAATGTCAGCTTTGACATCCAGCAGGGCGAATTCTTCGGCCTGCTGGGACCCAACGGGGCAGGTAAAACCTCTCTTATCAGTATTTTGGCAGGCTTGTCGCGTGCCAGCAGTGGCAACGTGACGGTTCATGGCCATGATGTATTGGCTGACTACGCTGCTGCCCGCCGTTCACTGGGGGTGGTGCCGCAAGAGCTGGTGTTTGACCCGTTTTTCAGCGTCCGCGAGGCGCTACGCATTCAGTCGGGCTACTTTGGCATCAAAAACAATGACGCATGGATTGATGAGCTTCTAACCAGTCTGGGCCTGGCAGACAAGGCAAAAGCCAATATGCGGCAACTTTCAGGCGGCATGAAGCGGCGCGTGCTGGTGGCGCAAGCCCTGGTGCACAAACCGCAAGTCATTGTGTTGGACGAACCCACCGCAGGCGTTGACGTGGAACTGCGCCAAACGCTGTGGCAGTTCATCGCCAAGCTCAACAAGCAGGGCAGCACTGTGCTGCTGACAACTCACTACCTCGAAGAAGCCGAGGCCCTGTGCAGCCGTATCGCCATGCTCAAACAAGGCAAAGTGGTAGCGCTGGCCAATACGTCCGAGCTGCTCAAAGCTGCATCATCGAATGTGCTGCGCTTCAAGATTGATAGCGAGTTGCCAAAGCATTTGGCGGATAAAGCGCGTATCACCGGGCGCATTGTGCAGTTCCCCGCGCACAACGCGAATGAGATTGAACAGTATCTGGCTGCTATACGTGAAGCTGGCTTGGTGGCTGAAGATGTGGAAATTCGAAAAGCTGATTTGGAAGATGTTTTTCTGGATGTCATGTCTGGCAAGTCAGCATCAGCCGAGGTGACAGCATGAACGGGATGCAAACACTGCTGTACAAAGAAACTTTGCGTTTCTGGAAAGTCGGCTTTCAAACCGTAGGTGCGCCGGTATTGACGGCCGTGATGTACATGCTGATTTTTGGCCATGTGCTGGATGGGCGAGTTTTGGTTTACGGTACGGTCAACTACGCCGCTTTTTTGGTGCCTGGTCTGGTAATGATGAGTGTCCTGCAAAACGCTTTTGCCAACAGCTCATCGTCACTCATCCAAAGCAAAATCATGGGTAGTCTGGTGTTTGTGCTGCTCACGCCCTTGTCGCACTGGCACTGGTTTTTTGCCTATGTGGGTGCGTCGGTGGCGCGTGGTTTGCTGGTAGGCGCGGGCGTGTTTGTGGTCACGGTTTATTTTGGTCGCCCCGACTTTGCCTACCCGCTCTGGATTGTGCTGTTTGCCGTACTCGGCGCTGCCATGCTGGGTGCGCTGGGTGTGATTGCCGGCTTGTGGTCGGACAAATTTGACCAGATGGCAGCGTTTCAAAACTTTGTCATCATGCCGATGACATTTTTAAGTGGCGTGTTTTACTCGATTCATTCGCTGCCGCCATTCTGGCAAACCGTCAGCCACCTGAACCCGTTTTTTTACATGATTGATGGCTTCAGGTATGGGTTTTTTGGTGTGAGTGACGTGTCACCGTGGTTAAGCCTCGGTATCGTTTCAACCGCATTGATTGTGGTCAGCACTATCGCCGTCAACATGCTCCGTACCGGCTACAAAATCAGAAGCTAAACATATGACCAGCGAAGAACTCCAATCCATCATTTCTGCAGGCTTGCCATGCGAGCACATTGAGCTTTCGGGGGACGGCCAGCACTGGTACGCCACCATCGTCTCCAGCAGCTTTGAGGGCCTGCGCCCGATCCAACGGCACAAACAAGTCTATGCCACGCTGGGTGCTCGGATTCAGACCAACGAGGTACATGCGCTGTCGATGAAAACCTTCACGCCTGCCGAGTGGGCGGCCAACCCTTAGAACTCATTTTCAAAACAAATCATGGACAAGTTACTCATCAAAGGCGGCAAATCGCTGAACGGCACAGTCACTATTTCAGGTGCCAAAAACGCGGCGTTGCCTGAGTTGTGCGCCGCATTGCTGACTGCCGATACCGTCACGTTGGAAAATGTGCCGGGTTTGCAAGACGTGTCGACCATGCTCAAGTTGATCCGCAATATGGGTGTGACGGCTGAGCGCAACAAGGATGTGCCAAGTACTGTCACCATCAACGCGGGCGCACTAACTTCGCCTGAAGCACCCTACGAGCTGGTTAAAACCATGCGCGCATCGGTGCTGGCGCTTGGGCCTTTGCTGGCGCGCTTTGGCGAGGCTACCGTGTCATTGCCAGGCGGTTGCGCGATTGGCTCGCGCCCGGTAGACCAGCACATCAAGGGCATGCAGGCCATGGGTGCTGAAATAGTGGTCGAGCATGGCTACATGATTGCCAAACTGCCCAAGGGCATGACGCGCCTGAAGGGTTGCAGCATAACGACTGACATGGTCACCGTCACGGGGACTGAAAATTTTTTGATGGCTGCCACATTGGCTGAGGGCGAAACGATACTGGAAAATGCTGCGCAAGAGCCAGAGATTGGCGACCTGGCTGAAATGCTCATCAAAATGGGTGCAAAAATTGAAGGCCATGGCACGCGGCGCATTCGCATTCAGGGCGTTGAGCGTTTGCATGGTTGCACCCACCAGGTGGTAGCGGACAGGATTGAAACCGGCACTTTCCTGTGCGCAGTCGCGGCTACCGGCGGGGATGTGACTCTGCTGCACGCCAGAAGCGATCATCAGGATGCGCTAGTCGACAAGTTGCGTGAAGCGGGCGCCACAGTTACAGCCATTGAAGGCGGCATGCATATCGCCTCGAGTGGCCGATTGAAAGCCCAGTCGTTTCGCACAACCGAATACCCCGGCTTTGCCACCGACATGCAGGCGCAATTCATGGCCCTGAATGCGGTGTCGCATGGCGCGGCGACCGTCACAGAAACCATTTTTGAAAACCGTTTCATGCACGTCAATGAGATGGTGCGCCTGGGTGCCAAAATCCAGATTGAAGGCAAAGTTGCCGTCATGGAAGGTGTTGAAAAGTTGTCGGGTGCAACCGTGATGGCCACTGATTTGCGCGCGTCTGCCAGCCTGGTGATTGCTGGCTTGGTAGCTGACGGCGAAACGCTGATTGATCGCATTTACCACCTGGATCGGGGTTATGACCAGATGGAGGCCAAGCTGCGCGGATTGGGTGCTGACATAGAGAGGCTCAAAAAGTGATCACGATTGCTCTGTCCAAAGGCCGAATTTTCGACGACATCCTGCCGCTGCTCAAAAGCGCAGGCATAGAGGTGCTGGATGACCCGGACAAGTCGCGCAAACTGATTTTGGACACCAACCAGCCCGATGTACGGGTGTTACTTGTGCGGTCTACTGACGTACCCACATATGTTCAGTACGGTGGCGCTGACATGGGTGTTGTCGGTAAAGACACGCTGCTGGAATCAAACACACAAGGCCTGTACCAGCCGCTTGATTTGCAGATCGCCAAGTGCCGTATCAGTGTGGCGGTGCGTGAAGGTTTTGATTATGCGGCTGCGATGAAGCAGGGCTCGCGCATGACAGTCGCCACCAAGTACGTGGCAATTGCGCGCGACTTTTTTGCATCTAAAGGCGTGCATGTTGACCTGATCAAACTCTACGGCAGCATGGAGCTGGCCCCTTTGACCGGACTGGCCGATGCGATTGTCGATTTGGTCTCAACTGGCAACACCCTGAAAGCCAACCATCTGGTGGAGGTTGAACGCATCATGGACATCAGCTCGCACCTGGTGGTGAACCAAACCGCGCTGAAACTCAAGCAGGCGCCAATTCGCAAGATCATCGACGCGTTTGCTCTGGCTGTTAACAAGTAAACTGGAATTCAATTGAACGCTATGACATTAGTAGCTGCTCCCGCACGTATTTCGACGTCTTCAAGCACTTTTCAGGCTGAGTTTCAGGCGCGTCTGCATTGGTCAGCGGCGACCGATGCCGCTATCGAGAAGCGCGTCGCCGACATCCTTGCGGATGTGCAAAAGCGCGGCGATGCAGCGGTACTGGACTACACCGCGCGGTTTGACGGGCTTGAAGTTGCCGCCATGAGCGCGCTTGAACTGACTCAGGCTGAACTCAAAGCCGCCTTTGAGGCGATACCCCCTGCACAGCGTGATGCACTGGTTGCCGCCGCCCAGCGGGTACGCACGTATCACGAGGCACAAAAGAAGGCCAACGGCGAAAGCTGGAGCTACCGTGATGAACACGGCTGCCTGCTGGGTCAAAAGGTCACGCCCCTTGATCGTGTTGGCATTTATGTGCCAGGCGGCAAGGCTGCTTACCCGTCTTCGGTGCTGATGAACGCGATTCCCGCGCACGTGGCGGGTGTGGGAGAAATCATCATGGTCGTACCCACCCCCAAGGGTGAAAAAAATGCCCTGGTTCTGGCTGCGGCTTACGTCGCTGGTGTCACCCGCGCCTTCACGATTGGTGGCGCACAAGCCGTGGCTGCGCTGGCTTACGGCACGCAAACCGTCCCCAAAGTTGACAAGATCACCGGCCCCGGCAACGCCTACGTTGCCAGCGCCAAAAAGCACGTGTTTGGCATGGTCGGCATCGACATGATTGCCGGGCCCTCTGAAATACTGGTTCTGGCCGATGGCACCACACCGCCTGACTGGGTGGCAATGGACCTGTTCAGCCAGGCGGAGCACGACGAGTTGGCGCAAAGCATTTTGCTGTGCCCTGATGCGGCCTACATTGATGCCGTGCAGGAGGCCATTAACCGCCTGCTGCCATCCATGCCTAGAGCCGCCATCATCGCCAAGTCACTGACGGACCGCGGTGCTTTGATCCTGACGCGCAGCATGCAGGAAGCCTGCGACATCAGCAACCGCATTGCGCCTGAGCATCTGGAAGTCAGCAGCCAGGACCCGCATAAGTGGGAGCCGCTACTTAAACACGCAGGCGCGATTTTTTTGGGTGCTTACACCAGCGAAAGTTTGGGCGACTATTGCGCCGGCCCCAACCATGTGCTGCCCACCAGTGGAACCGCACGATTTTCCAGCCCGCTGGGGGTTTACGACTTTCAAAAGCGCAGCAGCATCATTGAAGTCAGCGAGCAGGGCGCGCAAGTGCTGGGCAAGATTGCGGCCGAACTGGCGTACGGCGAGGGTTTGCAGGCGCATGCACGGGCGGCGCAGATGCGGTTGAAGTAGCAATTTTCAGACGCCGGTTTTTTTGCGTCTTGTTTTGGCCACTGTTTTAGCAACAGCCTTCTTCGCTTTTTTCGGCTTGACCATACCCTTCGCAGCCCGCGCCCGCAAAGCACAATCCAACGCCAACGCCGCCCAGGGCCGCATCGCATCAGGTGAATCCATTGCGTCTTCAGGGGCGCTGAAGTAATTCATTGAAACTGGCACGCTTTTGCCCAAGTAAATGAATATCTTGCAGCCCGCCGCTTCATATCGGCTGCGCGTGCTGTCATCACCCTTCAGCCACAGCTTCTGGCCATCACCCAAGTCTGCAAGAATCGCAATTGTCAGCCCGTTGGTACTGATGCCAAAGCCGCCAAACATGCGCTTGGCCACGCAACGGCCTGCGCTGGCCAGCAAGTCGCAGCAGTAGTTGGCGAAGTCGGTGTTGCTGGGCATAAGCTATCTGTTCACACCAAGATACCTTCGACTTGTGTCATCGCGCTTTTTAAGTCAGCATTCAGGGTCGCAAAAGGTAAACCTTTACGCAATGCCCCTTTGCGCAATGCCATTTCCAGATGAGGGTTCCTTGCCATCTGATTTTAGACTGATTATTTGTACAGCTTGCTATTTGCGTCGGCTCTTTGCTTAATCGAGCCAACCCACAGCGCTTGCCCATGCTGCGTGAAAACTACAGCGCGGTGCAGATGCGGGATGACACACTTTGCCAGTCTAGATAAAACGCAACGCCCGGCGGCGCAATTCTGGTTGCGAGAGGTTCAATGCGTGCCCGAGATAACCGCGTGACAATAGGTGTTGATGCGTCACTTTTATCTCTGACACCATGAACGACGAAAAACTGAACCTACTTATTAAAACCCGCATTCGCCAGGATATCCAGTCCATGCATGCGTATGCCGTTCAAGACTCTACCGGCATGGTCAAGCTTGACGCGATGGAAAACCCGCACCGCCTGCCTGCTGCGTTGCAGGCGCATCTGGGGCAGCGACTAGGCGCACTGGCTTTTAACCGTTATCCTGACGGCCGGGTGAATGACCTGCGCAAGGCGCTGGCTGACTATGCCCAAATGCCCGAGGGCTTTGACATCATGCTGGGCAATGGGTCAGACGAATTGATTTCGCTGCTTGCGCTGGCTTGTGATGTTCACGGAGCCAGTATTCTGAGTCCTCTGCCTGGCTTTGTGATGTATGCCATGAGCGCGCAATTACAGGGTTTGCTGTTCATAGGTGTGCCATTGACGCCTGACTTTGAACTTGACGAAGCCGCCATGCTGGCCGCGATTGCTGAACACAAGCCTGCCATCACGTACTTGGCCTACCCCAACAACCCGACCGCTAATCTGTGGGACGACTCGGCGATTGAAAACATCATCCATGCAGTCGGCCAGCAGGGCGGGCTGGTGGTGATAGACGAGGCTTACCAGCCGTTTGCCAGCAAAAGCTACATCAACCGTATCACCCGGCACAGCCATGTGCTGCTGATGCGCACGCTCAGCAAGTTCGGCCTGGCGGGTGTGCGGCTGGGGTACATGATGGGCCCCAAAGCACTGATAGCCGAGATCGACAAGGTGCGGCCACCCTACAACATCAGCGTGCTCAACTGCGAATGTGCGCTGTTTGCGCTTGAAAATCAGGATGTGTTTAAGGCTCAAGCGCAAGATTTGATTGAACAGCGTGCTATGCTTTTAGAAAAATTGGAAAAAATTCCCGGCGTCAAATGCTGGAAGAGCGACGCCAACATGATCCTCGTGTGGGTTGCGGATAGCAGCAAAACCTTTGAAGGCATGAAGGCCCAGGGCGTGCTGGTTAAAAACGTTTCTAAAATGCACCCATTGCTCGCCAATTGTTTGCGCCTGACGGTTGGCACAGCCGATGAAAATCTGCTGATGCTGGCGGCGCTTAAAACTTCCCTATGACCACAACTTTCTCACCACGCACAGCCGACGTCTCACGCAACACCGCCGAGACCAAAATCACCGTCAAGCTCAACCTGGACGGCACTGGCCAGGCGAATTTGTCGACTGGCATCGGCTTTTTTGACCACATGCTGGACCAGATCGCCCGCCACGGGCTGATTGATCTCGACATTCAATGTGTGGGCGACCTGCACATTGACGGCCACCACACCGTTGAAGACGTGGGCATCACGCTCGGGCAGGCGGTGGCCAAAGCCGTAGGCGACAAAAAAGGTTTGCGCCGCTACGGTCACGCCTATGTGCCGCTGGACGAAGCGCTCAGCCGCGTGGTGGTCGATTTTTCAGGCCGGCCGGGGCTGGAGATGCATGTGCCGTTCAAAAGCGGCATGATCGGTACCTTTGACAGCCAGCTGGCTTATGAGTTTTTTCAGGGTTTTGTCAACCACGCTTTCGTGACCCTGCACATCGACAACCTGCGCGGCGACAACTCACACCACCAGGCTGAAACGGTGTTCAAAGCCTTTGCCCGCGCCCTGCGCATGGCTTTGGAGATTGACCCGCGCGCCGCCAATGTGATTCCATCGACCAAAGGCTCGCTCTGATCAAAATTTGGCCCAAAACGCCGGGAAAAGACCAAAAACACTTGTTTTTAGGTATGTTTTAGGCCTCGAGACCAATGAATACGGGCGCAAAAAGCTCCTGATTTAATAGCGATTGAATGACTCAATGACAACTTCCAAAACCGTCGCAGTGGTCGATTACGGCATGGGCAACCTGCGCTCTGTGTCGCAGGCGGTGCAGCATGTGGCGCAAGGCAGCGGGTTTGATGTGGTGGTGACTTCAAAGCCTGAAGACGTGATGGCCGCCGAGCGCATCGTGCTGCCCGGGCAGGGTGCGATAGCTGATTGCATGCGCGAACTGGCTGAGTCAGGCCTGCTTGAATCGGTACTTCATGCAGCCGCCAACAAGCCGCTGTTTGGCGTGTGCGTCGGCATGCAAATGCTCTTGACGCACAGCGCTGAAGGCCGCCCGGGCGACGGCGGTGTGGGTACGCAGGGCTTGAATCTCATACCTGGAGAAGTGCTCAAATTTGAGCTGGCCGGGCAGTTGCAAGCTGATGGCAGCCGTTACAAAGTACCGCAAATGGGCTGGAATCAGGTCAGCCAGTCTTTTGACGAGTCAGTACACACTCACCCGATCTGGCAAGGCGTGCCAAACGATTCGTATTTTTACTTCGTCCACAGTTTTTACGCCCGTCCGTCTGATGCGCGCCACACTGCGGGCACGGCAAGCTATGGTCAGCGCTTCACCGCGGCGATTGCACGCGATAATATTTTCGCGACCCAGTTTCACCCGGAAAAGAGCGCAACCCAAGGCTTGGCCCTGTACCGCAACTTCCTGAGCTGGAATCCTTAAACTTTTTTGCTCCGTTTTTAACCGCCACATGCTACTCATCCCCGCGATTGACCTGAAAGACGGTCACTGCGTACGCCTCAAACAGGGCGACATGGATCAATCCACCGTTTTCAGCGAAGACCCCGCCGCCATGGCGCGCAATTGGGTCAACAAGGGTGCGCGTCGCCTGCATCTGGTGGACTTGAACGGCGCGTTTGCTGGCAAGCCTAAAAACGACGTGGCCATCAAAAAAATACTCGCCGAGGTCGGCCTTGAGATTGACGTGCAACTGGGCGGCGGCATACGCGACCTGGACACCATCGAGCGCTACCTCGACGCCGGTTTGCGTTACGTCATCATCGGCACCGCTGCCGTGAAGAACCCCGGCTTTCTGCAAGACGCCTGTACTGCCTTTGGCGGCCACATCATCGTCGGGCTGGACGCCAAAGACGGCAAGGTTGCAACAGACGGCTGGAGCAAGATCACCACCCACAACGTGATTGATCTGGCCAAAAAGTTTCAGGACTTTGGCGCTGAATCCGTCATCTACACCGACATTGGCCGCGACGGCATGCTCAGCGGCATCAACATGGAGGCCACCGTCAAACTGGCGCAAGCCCTTTCGATTCCGGTGATTGCATCCGGTGGCCTGTCCAGCATGACCGATATTGAGGCACTTTGCGCGGTAGAAGACGAAGGTGTTGAAGGCGTGATCTGCGGTCGCTCGATTTACAGCGGCGACCTGGACTTTGAAGCTGCTCAAGCGCGCGCTGACGAGCTGAACGGATGATATTGCCCCCACGGTCGCTCGCTGCGCGTAGCTTCCTGCACCTTGCAGGCCGCCGCTCGCCGGAGGCTTCGCTTCTGTCGCCTGTCCAAACCTGCTCAAGCAGGTTTGGAGCCGCAGGCTTCAGCCCCGAGGGGGCCGCTGCGCCTGCGGTCTGGCAAAGCCAGTCCCGCGGCCCCTGCTTGAATCTACTCATTCGGTCAGCCTAGACCTGTCCTCGGGCGTCAAAGCGTCCAACCCCCATCCCTATCTGAGATCGTCCATGCTCGCTAAACGAATCATTCCGTGCCTCGACGTGACAGGTGGTCGTGTCGTCAAAGGCGTTAACTTCACCCAGTTGCGTGATGCTGGTGACCCGGTAGAGATTGCCGCCCGTTACAACGACCAGGGCGCAGACGAGCTGACTTTTCTGGACATCACAGCCACCAGCGATGGGCGCGATTTGATTTTGCACATCATTGAAGCTGTGGCCAGCCAGGTGTTTATCCCGCTGACAGTCGGCGGTGGTGTGCGTACGGTTGATGACGTGCGTCGGCTGCTCAATGCCGGCGCTGACAAAACAAGTTTTAATTCAGCCGCCATTGCCAACCCGCAAGTCATTGAAGACGCCTCTGCCAAATATGGCGCGCAATGCATCGTGGTGGCGATTGACGCGAAACGCCGCAGCGACGAAGAAGCCCAGACACGGGGTCCGGGCTGGGACGTGTACAGCCATGGCGGGCGCAAAAACACCGGGCTTGACGCTGTGGCCTGGGCCACAGAGATGGCCCGGCGTGGCGCAGGTGAAATCTTGCTGACCAGCATGGACCGAGATGGTACCAAGTCAGGTTTTGACCTGGCGCTGACCCGCGCGGTGAGCGACGCTGTCAGCGTGCCGGTGATTGCCTCTGGCGGCGTCGGCAATCTGGCGCATCTTGCCGACGGCATTCAAACTGGCGGTGCGGATGCGGTGCTGGCCGCCAGCATTTTTCACTACGGTGAATACACAGTGCAGCAAGCCAAACAGTTCATGGCCGGGCGCGGCATACCCGTCAGGCTGTAGTTTCATACGCCTATCAGCCGGAGCCGCAGGCGCAGCGCTCCCTCGGGTGCAGAAAGCTACGCGAAGCTAGCGAACGTGGGGGCGATAATACTTTCATGAACTGGCTAGAAACAATCCAATGGGACGACAAGGGCTTGATCCCCGTCATTGCGCAAGAGGCGTCCAGTGGCGACGTGCTGATGTTTGCGTGGATGAACCGCGAAGCCCTGCAAAAAACCGCCGAACTGGGCCGTGCCGTGTACTTCAGCAGGTCACGCAACAAACTGTGGTTCAAGGGCGAAGAGTCAGGTCATGTGCAAACCGTACATGAAATCCGCCTGGACTGCGACAGCGATGTCGTGCTGCTCAAAGTCACGCAGCTCGGTCACGACCCCGGCATTGCCTGCCACACAGGTCGACACAGCTGTTTTTTCAGTCTTTACAAAGATGGCCAGTGGGTGGCGACCGATCCGGTCTTGAAAGACCCCGAAACCATCTATAGATAACTTTATGACTTCAAACGATTCCCTTTCGAGGCTGGCTCAGATCATTGAAAGCCGCAAGGTTGCCAATGGCGGCGACCCTGACACCAGCTATGTGGCACGCCTGCTGCACAAAGGGCCAGACGCATTTTTAAAAAAAATCGGCGAAGAAGCCACCGAGACCGTGATGGCTGCCAAAGACCTGGACCACAACCCGGCAACGTCTGAGCTGAAAGCCAATCTGGTTGGCGAAGTGGCCGATTTGTGGTTTCACTCGATGATTGCGCTGGCGCATTACGGGCTGAGTCCGGCAGACGTGATTGCCGAGCTGGAGCGCCGCGAAGGCACCAGCGGCATTGAAGAAAAAGCATTGCGCAAGGCGGTGCAGCGCGACAAAATTGACGAACGCGATGAAGGCCATCGCTCTTAAGTATCTGATGTGGAGTAAACAACCATGAGCGAAACCAATCTCGCTGAATTTGAAGTCAAAACCAGCGGCGACCGCACCATCATGCATATTCTTTACGCACTGCATACGCTGGCCTGGTTCAGTGGCGGCGTGTTTGCCATCATTGCGTTGATCATCAATTACCTGCGGCGTGCCGACGAGTCAGATGCCCTCTATATCGATCACCACAATTACATGATCAGCACCTTCTGGTGGACGCTGCTGTGGCTGGTGGTGTTGTCGCCCTTGTGGCTGCTGCTGTTTTTGCCGGGTGCGATTGCTTACGGCATTGTCTGGCTCTGGTATTTGTACCGCTGCATACGTGGCTGGATGCGCTTTACCAGCCAGCGCCCCGCAACCAACCAGCCCCAGCCTTGAGCCCTGTTACCTTATGAGTCACCCTGACAACTGTATTTTCTGCAAGATTGCCGCCGGCAAAATCCCAAGTCGCAAGGTTTATGAAGACGAGGAGATTTTTGCCTTTCATGACATCAACCCCTGGGCGCCGGTTCATTTTCTAATTATTCCCAAGCTGCATATTCCGTCGATGGCGCAGGTCGGGGATGAGCATGCCGCGCTGCTGGGGCGCATGATGACGCTGGCTCCCAAACTTGCCCTTGACAACGGTTGCAGACCCTACCCCGAAGGTGGCTTTCGCATCGTCACCAACACGGGCGCTGAAGGTGGCCAGGAAGTGCATCACCTGCACATCCATGTGATGGGCGGACCAAGACCATGGCTCAAAGGCTGAATTACACAATCCCTTTAGAATCAAGTGATTATTTGTTAACTTTCAATTGAAGCATTAGGAGCAAATCATGGGTGGATTTTCTATTTGGCACTGGCTGATCGTGCTTTTGATCGTCGTGATGGTGTTTGGCACCAAAAAGCTGCGCAACATGGGCGGCGATCTGGGCGGCGCGGTCAAGGGCTTTAAAGACGGCATGAAGGATGGCGGTGCATCGGCGGCTGACGACAAAACGGCGGCGGTGACCAATGCGCAAACCGCTGACAAGCCCGTCGACAAAACCACCATCGACGTAGAAGCCAAGAAACTTTAAAGAGTGATCGATCTCGGCATCTCCAAAATTGCATTGATCGGCGCTGTTGCGCTGATCGTGATTGGCCCTGAAAAGCTGCCGCGCCTGGCGCGCACCATTGGCACGCTGCTCGGCAAGGCGCAGCGCTATGTGGCCGATGTCAAGCAGGAGGTTAACCGGTCGTTTGAGCTGGACGAGCTGAAAAAGATGAAAGAAACCGTCGAAGGTGCTGCCCGCGACGTTGAAAATTCAATCCAGACCAACGCCAGCGATTTTGAAAAGTCATGGGCTGATGCCACGGGTGAAGCCAGTTCAAGCGCCGATTTGCCGGGCATGATTGTTTTCCCGGAATACAAACATCCCAAGAAGAAGTGGCGACTGAAAAAAGGCGCCACGCCGCAATGGTACAAAGCACGCTCAGGCACGCGTACCCGCACGCAGTCAGGCGCGGCGCGCGTGGCACGGTTCAGGCCGGTTAAATCCACTTAATTTTTTGTCGCTGGTCACGCCCAGCGTCTAGCGACTTTTAATCAAACCCATGTCAGACCCCAAGCAAGACAACACTGACGCCACAAAGCCTGATGAGCTAGCAGGCACAGAGCAGCCTTTTGTAGCCCACTTGATGGAGCTTCGCAACCGCATGAGCTGGGCTGTGCTGGCCATTGGCATTGCGGCAGCTGGCCTGGCCATCTACCCTGGGCCGGGCGCGCTGTACGACATCATGGCCGCCCCTCTGGTGGCCACCCTGCCCAAAGGCGCCACGCTGATTGCTACCAATGTGATCTCGCCGTTTATCGTGCCGATCAAAATCCTGTTCATGGCCGCCTTCATGATTGCCTTGCCTGTGGTGCTGTATCAGGTCTGGGCTTTTGTGGCTCCGGGCTTGTACTCGCATGAGAAAAAACTCGTCATGCCGCTGGTGATCTCCAGCACGCTGCTGTTTTTTATAGGCGTGGCATTCTGCTACTTCGTGGTGTTCGGTCAGGTGTTCACCTTCATCCAGAGCTTTGCGCCCAAGTCAATCACGGCAGCGCCTGATATTGAAGAGTATTTGAATTTCGTCCTCGGCATGTTTCTGGCCTTTGGCCTGGCTTTTGAAGTCCCGATTGCCGTGATCTTGCTGGTCCGAATGGGCATTCTCAGCGTGGCGCAATTGCGTGAATACCGCGGTTACTTTTGGGTCATAGCTGCCGTAGTGACGGCTTTGGTGACGCCGCCGGACGCGGGGTCGATGTTGATGCTGCTGGCCGTGGTGGGCGGGTTGTATGAAGTCGGCATCATTGCGGCGCAGCTTTTCGTCAAAAACACCAAGGCACCCGAGCCGTCGCCCGAGTCAGAAGCCGCCAAACCCTAGCGTTTGCCTGAGCATTAAAAAAAGGCCTTTTCAGGCCTTTTTTTTGATTTTTTAGAGCTATAAGTCAATAAGCGCGGGCGCAAGCAGCTACGTTTTATATAGCAATCAAAACTAATTCTGTACCTTTGGCCGCTGCCTTTTGGCGGGTGTAACGATGACGTCAGTCGTTTTACCGGCCCGCTGCACGCTCAAAGGTGCGGCAACTCCCGGCTTGAGCGCAGCCACTGCACCCAGCAGTTCTGTCACATTACCCACCGCCTTGCCATCCACCGCCGTGATCACATCGCCGGGTTTGATGCCGGCAAGCCCTGCCGGGCCGTTTTGCAGCACGCCGGTGATGATCACGCCTTCTTTGGTCTTGACGTTGAAGGTTTCCATCAGCTCGGCGTTGAGCTCTTGCGGCTCCACACCGATCCAGCCGCGTGTGACCTGGCCGTCTTTGACAATGCTCTCCAGCACCTGCCTGGCGGTGGATACGGGAATAGCAAAACCAATGCCCATCGAGCCGCCGGAGCGGGAGTAAATGGCGGTGTTGATGCCCATCAGTGCGCCCGTGGTGTCAACCAGAGCGCCGCCTGAATTGCCGGGGTTGATGGCTGCGTCGGTCTGGATAAAGTTCTCAAACGTGTTGATGCCCAGCCGGTTGCGGCCCAGTGCGCTGACGATGCCGCCCGTGACGGTTTGGCCCACGCCAAACGGGTTGCCAATGGCCATCACCTGGTCGCCGACTTGCAGTGAGTCGGAGTTGCCCAGCACAATCACGGGCAGCTTGTCGAGCTCGATTTTCAGTATCGCCAGGTCGGTTTCAGGGTCGGTGCCAATCACTTTGGCTTTGGCCTTGCGGGCGTCCAGCAGCACGACTTCAATCTCGTCTGCACCTTCAATCACATGGTTGTTGGTCAATATATAGCCACTGGCGCTGATGATGACGCCGCTACCCAGCCCGCCTTGTGGCTCTTCACGGCCCTGGTCGCCGTAAAAGAATTTGAACCACGGGTCACCCGCGTGCGGGTTTTTGGTGGCGGCTTTGCTGGTGTTGATGCTGACGACCGCCGCCGAGGCAATTTTGGCCGCCGAACTGAAGCTGCCCACCGGGCCGGTGCCGCGCTGCGCTGCGGGCGCTTCAATCACGGATACCGAATTCAGGGACGGCTGGCGGTTGAGCCACTGCGGCTTGAGCGTCGCCACCACAAAAAACGCCGCCACCAGAACGGTGACAGTTTGGGAAAACAAAAGCCAGAATTTGCGCATGGTGTGCCGGGTATGAAGGTGGCTGAAAGTGAACCTGGTCTTGATATGAGGCTGGTCGCCGCAAAACCAATACTTGTGCATTTTGTCTTACAGCGTGCAAAAAACCAAATAGCGATAATCAAAAACACCTTCAAGGAGCATCGAATGAAAGCCCCCAGCGTTCTGGACACTATTGGCAACACCCCTCACATTCGTGTGAACCGCCTGTTTGGCGCAGCCTGCCAAACACACCACATCTACATCAAGTCAGAGCGCAGCAACCCTGGCGGTTCGATCAAAGACCGCATTGCGCTGGCCATGGTCGAGGCGGCCGAACAGTCTGGCGTGCTCAAACCCGGCGCAACCATCATTGAGCCGACTTCTGGCAATACGGGCGTGGGCCTTGCTATGGTGGCCGCTGTCAAGGGCTACAAACTGGTGCTGGTGATGCCCGACAGCATGAGCATCGAGCGCCGCCGCCTGATGTTGGCTTACGGTGCAAGTTTTGATTTGACCCCGCGCGAAAAAGGCATGAACGGTGCGATTGCCCGGGCCAAAGAGCTGGTAGCCCAAACCCCAGGCGCATGGATGCCGCAGCAGTTTGAAAACCCGGCCAACATCGACATTCATGTGCGCGCCACAGCGCAGGAGATATTGGCCGACTTCCCGAATGGTGTGGATTACCTGATCACTGGTGTTGGCACAGGTGGGCATTTGACGGGCGTGGCCCAGGTGCTCAAAGCCAAGTTCCCGAACACCAAGGTTTTTGCGGTCGAGCCTGCTGCATCGCCCGTGATCAGCGGCGGCAAGCCGTCGCCGCACCCGATTCAGGGCATCGGCGCTGGGTTTATTCCGGCTAACTTGCATGTTGATTTGCTTGACGGCGTGATTCAGGTCGAAGGCGATGCGGCCAAAGACTTTGCCCGGCGCAGCGCGACTGAAGAAGGCCTGCTGGTCGGTATTTCGTCCGGCGCAACGCTGGCGGCGATGGCGCAAAAGTTGCCTGACATTCCACCAGGCAGCACGGTGCTGGGCTTTAATTACGACACCGGTGAGCGTTACCTCTCCGTCGAAGGATTCCTGCCTTGAACAGGATCGAGTTATTGGCAGTATTCGACGCGCTCTTGCAACCCGAGCGTTTCAAAGACTACGGCCCCAACGGCTTGCAGGTTGAAGGCAAAGCCGAGGTGCGCAAAATTGTCTCGGGCGTCACGGCCAGCCTGGCGCTGATTGAAGCGGCTGTGGCCGCGCAAGCCGATGCCATCTTCGTTCACCATGGCCTCTTCTGGCGTGGCCAGTCTGGCACGGTGACGGGCTGGATGAAGCAGCGCCTGGCGTTGCTGCTCAAGCATGACATCAACCTCTACGCCTACCACTTGCCGCTGGACGCACACCCCGAGCTGGGCAACAACGCGCAACTGGGTTTGCAACTGGGTTTGACCGCGACGTCGCACTTTGGCGACCAAAATCTTGGCTTTTTAGGCGGTAAAACCGATGGCGGCAGCTTCAAAGACGGTTTTGAGCTCGCAGAACACGTAAAAAAGGTATTAAATCGGCCCTTAACTCAAGAAATACGTGCGCAAGCAGCTATTAAAAATATAGCGTGGTGCAGCGGTGGGGCGCAAGGCTATTTTGAAGCGGCCATTGCCGCTGGAGCCGATGCGTTCATTACCGGCGAAATGTCAGAACCCCAGGCGCACTATGCTCGCGAGATGAACGTCAGCTTCATCGCCTGCGGGCATCATGCGTCTGAGCGCTATGGCGCGCCTGCTGTGGCGGCGCATGTGGCGGCTCAATTTGGCCTGGCGCATGCGTTCATTGATATTGACAATCCGGCCTAGCCGGGCGCAGATTCAAGCCAGCCGCGCCGGACGTGACTCGTCCAGCGTATGAAAGTTGCTGCTGACAAGGACGCTGTTGCCCGTGCGCTTTCGTGACCTGGGCGTTTTGGCTGTCTTCATGGCGCGCCAGCTTTGGTTCAGATCTGCGTTTTCAACAGGTATGGCCAGCCCGGTGGTTTGCTCCAGCAGCGCTGCGCGCGAGCGCATCCCGCGCACGGCCACAGCCACCCGCTGCACCTCATGCAGCAACTGGTCAACGTCTTCAGCTCGTGCCGACAAATGCATCATCCCCACGCCAATATCGGGGGTGATTTTCATGCGTTCGCCCGCCAGGGATGTGACATCAAGTGGCTGGCGCAGACTGCTGGCCACGCGCAGGCTCATGGTGCGCATCCAGCGCGGCGACTGCATCGACTCGATCAGCACCACAAAGCAGCGGTCGTAGTAGCGGCCTGCCGGGTTGACCACCCCAGTATGGCGCTGCCTACGCCGGGCCAGCTGGATGTAGATGTCGTTCAGGCCAAATTGGCCAACCTGTTTGAGCAGGCGTTCGGGCTCGAACAGCACCACCGCCATCAGTGCGCCATCACGGCGGGTGCGCTGGCGGCGTACCTGGGCGGCGATGATTTTGCGGATCAGTGCCACGCTGCTGTACAGCCGCGTGATCGGGTCGCGTTGGGATGTATCGTCGCCCGTGATTTGCTGCGCATGGTGGTTGCGCAGCCACAGCATTCGGGCCGTGATGACCATGCTCAGTAGCCCGACAAAAGCCACAGCAGCTTGCATCGACAAAGGCAGGCGGGTACTGCCCAACGCCATGGTGTACAGGCCGATCTGGGTCGGCAAAGCCAGGGCGCAGCCCAAGGCCAGCCCCCAGGCCAGCTTGTCGCCTGATTGCGCAGCGCGTACCGATATCAGCAGGGCTACTGACACATTGATCATCGTCAGCGCGGCTGATACCAAAAGCGCTCTGTCGGGCGTGAGAAAAAGACACATCAGCCCGCCCGCCAAGCTCATCGCCGTCACGCCATGCAAGGTGTTTTTGCCAAATCGGTCTCGCTTGTGAGCCGACAACCACTGGCTGATCCACCAGCTTCCCATCACGGCGCAGACCGGACCGATCAGGATTTGTCCGGTACGTACGCTCATCGCGGGTAATGACCAGAGCGCAGAAGCAACGGTGCCAAACAGGCCGCTGAGCAAGGCGAAAAACAAAAAACAGCCCGTCATGAAAGCCAATGTTTGAAGCGACGCCCGCGTGCGGCTGTAGGCGCTGTCTGCCATCGCAAGCACCACCACCAGCGCTGTGGCGCCTACGCTTGCGCTCCACAAGACCAATTCTGGTGTTGACATCAGCGCTGGTGCGGCAGGTAGCATGTTGTTCGATCTGGTTTGCGTCAAAATAGGAGGTCAATCCTTTCTAGCACCGATGTGTGACAAGTGCCTCAGCAGATACCCGTTGTTCCCACCCCATTGAAAGCCACAATGACCCTTCAACCACTGCTGATCACCATGGGCGATGCGGCAGGCATCGGGCCAGAGATCATTGCCAAAGTCTTTCTAAACCATCCGGCAGACGTGGCTGACTGCGTGGTGGTGGGTGATGTGGCCACCCTGCGTCGCGCCGCAGCTTGGGTCCGGCCGTCCATGGCTTTTCCGGTGGTTGAACTGGAGTCTCTGGCTGGATTTGACCGAATCCCCAATTGCATTCCGGTACTCCAAAAATGTGAGCTGCTTGCGCCCGTACTAATTGGGCAAATCAGTGATTTGGCAGGTCAGGCAGCAGCAGATTGCATTGTTTGGGCGGCCCAGGCCGTTTTAAGAGGCCAGGCCAGAGCCATGGTCACAGCGCCGATTCATAAAGAGGCTTTGGCTGCCGCTGGCGGCTGGGCAGCACAGTTCCCGGGTCATACTGAAATGCTTCAATTTGAAGCAGCCAGGTTTTTGGGTCAATCGGTCCAAGACGTTCCAGTTCGCATGATGCTGGCCAACGACGAGCTCAAAACCGTTCTGGTCAGTATTCATTTATCAATGCGTCAAGCCATTGACGCGGTGACGTTTGACAGTGTTTTGCAAACCCTGCGCATCACCCACGCCGCATTAAGCAAAAGCCTAGGCCGCGCGCCTCACATCGGTGTGGCCGGACTGAACCCCCATGCGGGCGAGGGGGGGTTGTTTGGGTCAGAGGAGCAAACCATCATCGCACCAGCCATCGCAGCGGCCAGGGCCGAAGGCATCCATGTGAGTGGTCCCTTCGCGCCAGACACCGTGTTCATGCGGGCTCGCAGCAAATCGGGCGTTTTGGGTGAGTTTGACGTGGTGGTGGCGATGTACCATGACCAGGGGCTGATTCCGGTCAAATACATGGGAGTAGAGCAGGGCGTGAATGTCACGTTGGGCTTGCCTTTGACAAGAACCAGTCCAGATCACGGCACGGCTTTTGACATTGCGGGGAACGGGAAAGCCGACGAAGCCAGCTTGCTGGCCGCAATACGGATGGCGCGCAAACTGGCAGGCTGATTTGCAGTAGCAAGTCCTCCTTGACCTTCAAACAGGGGCCGCGGATCTGGCTTTGCCAGTCCGCAGGCGCAGTGTCCCCCTCGGGGCTGGAGCCTGCGGCTTCAAACCTGCTTGAGCAGGTTTGGACAGGCAACAGAAGCCAAGCCTCTGGTCAGCGGCGGCCTGCAAGGTGCAGGAAGCTACACGCAGCGAGCGACCGTGGGGGTCTATTTCTTCAGGCTGTCGCGGATTTCCCGCAGCAAAACCACATCTTCTGGCGTAGCGGCGGGTGCAGCGGCAGGCGCTTCTGCTTTCATGCGGTTGATCTGCTTGACCATCAGGAAAATAATGAAGGCCAGAATCGCAAAATTCACCGCCACGGTGATGAAGTTGCCATAGGCCAGTACTGGAACACCGGCTTTTTTCAGCGCTTCGAGGTTCATCAGCGTCCCGGCTGGCACATTGCCCAGCACAATGAACAGGCTTGAAAAATCCAGTTTGCCGAAAATTGCACCAACGATGGGCATGATCAGGTCGCCCACGACAGAGTCGACAATCTTGCCAAACGCCGCGCCAATGATCACACCCACAGCCAGGTCAATCACGTTGCCCTTGACCGCAAATTCCTTAAATTCCTTCATCATGCCCATAAAATTCTCCTGATATTTTGAAATGTTGCTGACAACCCAGATCTGCAGCTAACGGATGCGAATTATGCGGGTTCAAGGTCATGCATGAGGGAAAAAACGATCTGGTTTGAAGCAAAGCATTCAAACGATTGGCTTAGCCAGGAATTAACGCACAGTTGGGTTGCGTATCGGCACTCAAGATCAGTCAGGCATAAGGCGAGGTGCTTGAAAACAGATCGCCTGCTCCGCTACAATTGCGGTTTATCCCGACAAACCATTATTTACAGCCTATTTCAAGCCAGTCTTGAAGGACACTCATGACCCAAGCAAGTGTGAACGTAGCGCCAACTAGTGCGCCCATGGACAAAGACAAAAGAAACTGGTTGATTGGTACTGCCGTTGTAGGCGGCGCAGGCGTAGCCGCTGTTGCCGTTCCTTTTGTGAGCACCTTCACTCCGTCAGAGCGCGCCAAAGCCGCTGGCGCGTCAGTTGAAGTTGATATTTCTGGCATCAAGCCAGGCGAGAAAATCACGGTCGAATGGCGCGGCAAGCCGGTCTGGATTTTGAAGCGTACCCCTGAACAGATTGCTACCCTGCCATCGCTTGATGGGTTGCTGGCAGACCCCAAGTCGCAACGCAAACCGGGCGAACTCACCCCGGTCTACGCCCGTAACGAAAACCGCTCGATCAAGCCTGAGACGCTGGTTGTGGTTGGGATCTGTTCCCACCTTGGGTGTTCTCCCTCCGACAAGTTGGCCGCCGGGCCTCAACCGTCGTTGCCCGACAACTGGGCAGGTGGCTTTTTATGTGCTTGCCACGGATCTACATTCGATGTGGCTGGCCGGGTCTTTAAAAACAAACCCGCGCCAGACAATTTAGAAGTCCCACCGCACATGTACCTTTCAGACACACGGCTGCTGATTGGTGAAGATAAAAAGGCCTGAAAACGACCTTAAACAGTGTTTTCAAAAGACCTTGCCGACCGTGCTTGAAGTCCTTGCTGATGTTGATCAACGAACTTTCTGTTGGCCGAACATCCAGACCTGATTCACGCAATCGCTAAAAATCTATATCGACACAGGACACCTCATGGCTGCCGAATTCAAAGAAATCTCTCCCGACGCACCGCTCGGAGCAAAAGCCCTGAACTGGCTTGACAACCGTTTTCCTGCCAGCAAGTTGTACAACGAGCATCTTGGCGAGTATTACGCACCCAAAAACTTCAATATCTGGTACGTTTTTGGCGCTTTGTCCATGTTGGTGCTGGTGATTCAAATCGTCACTGGCATCTTTTTGACAATGCATTACAAACCAGACGCTGCATTGGCATTTGCCTCAGTCGAGTACATCATGCGCGACGTGCCCTGGGGCTGGTTGATTCGTTACATGCACTCCACAGGCGCTTCGGTTTTTTTTGTCGTCGTCTATCTGCACATGTTCCGCGGCCTGACTTATGGCAGCTACCGCAAACCGCGTGAATTGATCTGGGTTTTTGGTTGCGCAATTTTCCTTTGCCTGATGGCTGAAGCCTTCATGGGTTATTTGCTGCCTTGGGGCCAGATGAGCTACTGGGGCGCTCAGGTGATCGTTAACTTGTTTGCTGCCATTCCTTTTATCGGCCCCGACTTGGCGCTGCTGATTCGTGGTGACTATGTTGTGGGCGATGCCACATTGAACCGGTTTTTTGCCTTCCACGTGATTGCTGTGCCGCTGGTGCTGCTGGGACTGGTGGCTGCTCACATCATTGCGCTGCATGAAGTTGGCTCCAACAATCCGGATGGCGTTGAGATCAAGGCTCCTGATGCGCCGAAAGATGCCAAGGGTCACCCTTTGGACGGGATTCCATTTCACCCTTACTACACCGTGCACGACATTTTTGCAGTCAGCGTGTTTTTGCTGGTGTTCACTGCCATCGTGTTTTTGGCACCAGAAATGGGCGGTTACTTTCTGGAATACAACAACTTCATACCAGCCGACCCGCTGAAAACGCCAGCGCACATTGCGCCTGTCTGGTACTTCACGCCTTTTTATTCCATGCTGCGAGCCGTCACTGACGAAATGATGTACGTCATGATAGCGTGCACACTGGCAGGCGCTGGCCTGATCGTGACCCGGGTCAAAATGGCGGGCTTGTTCAAAATTGTTATTGTGGGCGCTGCACTTGCCACGACAGCAGCGATGTGGTTTTTTGATGCCAAGTTCTGGGGTGTGGTTGTCATGGGAGCTTCCGTGATGATCCTTTTTGCACTGCCCTGGCTCGACTACAGTGAAGTTAAATCCATTCGGTATCGTCCGACATGGAACAAATACTTGTACGCGACATTCATCTTCATGTTTTTCGTTCTTGGCTACCTTGGCATCAAGCCGCCAGGCGTATGGGGCGTTATTGCGGGTCAGGATTTGGCAGAGCGCGTCTCGCAACTGTTCACGCTGGGCTATTTCGGTTTCTTCTTGTTGATGCCATGGTGGAGTCGGCTTGGCGAATTCAAGCAAGTTCCAGATCGTATTGTTTTTGCTGGTCATTAAGGCACATCGAGTTATGAAAAAAGTCCTTCGTTTCTTGCTGGTTCTCGCTGGGTCGATTTCTCTGACCGCGGCCGCTTATGCTGCTGCCGGCGGTATTGCTTGGGATAAGGCTCCCAACAAAACCACCGACATGGTGGCCCTGCAAAACGGTGCCAAAATATTTGTTAACCACTGCCAAAACTGTCATGCGGCCGGCTATGTGCGTTTTAACCGGCTGAAAGATATTGGCCTGACCGACCAGCAGATCAAAGACAACTTGCTGCTGTCCACCGACAAAATTGGCGAAACCATGAAAGTGTCGATGGACGTCAAAAATGCTAAAGACTGGTTTGGTGTTGTCCCGCCGGATCTGTCGCTGGTAGCCCGTTCGCGATCTGCCGCTGGACAGGGAAGCGGTGCAGACTATCTGTATACCTACCTTCGCACCTACTACCGCGACGACACCAAGCCCACAGGCTGGAACAACCTGGCTTATCCCAATTCCGCCATGCCCCATGTGCTTTGGGAAATGCAGGGTGAACGTAAGCCTGTCTACGCTGAGGTTATGCAGCATGGTCATAAGGTCTCTGTCTTAAAAGGCTGGGAGCAGGTTACGCCCGGTACCATGACCCCTCTGCAGTTTGACCAGTCCATGGGTGATCTGGTGGGATTTTTGCAATGGATGTCTGAGCCATCGCAAAATAACCGCGTACAAATTGGCGTTTGGGTTTTGATGTTTCTCCTGATATTCACTTTCGTTGCCTGGCGTTTGAACGCAGCGTTCTGGAAAGACGTCAAGTAAGTTTTCTCGCCAGAATCGCAGGTTCTGGCATCTTCTGGAGTGGGCGCTTGTCATGTGTCCACTCCTTTGCATTTAGGAGTTCCGAATCATGATGGTCCTTTATTCAGGCACAACCTGCCCCTACTCACATCGCTGCCGGTTTGTGCTGTTTGAAAAAGGCATGGACTTTGAGATTCGTGATGTCGACCTGTACAACAAGCCCGAAGACATCAATGTCATGAACCCCTACGGCCAGGTGCCGATTCTGGTTGAGCGTGATCTGATTTTGTATGAATCGAACATCATTAACGAATATATTGACGAGCGCTTTCCGCATCCGCAACTGATGCCTGGCGATCCGGTTGACCGAGCCCGTGTGCGTTTGTTTTTGTTGAACTTTGAAAAAGAGCTTTTTGTACATGTCAGCACGCTGGAGTCCCGTGCCGCCAAAGGCAATGAGAAGGCGCTTGAAAAAGCTCGTTCGCACATCAAAGACCGACTGACGCAGCTTGCGCCCATCTTCCTGAAAAACAAGTTCATGCTGGGAGACAACTTTTCAATGCTTGACGTGGCCATTGCGCCGCTGCTGTGGCGTCTGGACTATTACGGCATTGACCTGTCGAAAAATGCTGCGCCGCTGCTGAAATATGCTGAACGTATTTTTTCGCGTCCAGCTTATATTGAAGCGTTGACACCGTCAGAGAAAGTGATGAGAAAGTAATTTTTCATTTTTTCTTGACATATGAATGCGCCAGACACGACATCTACCCGCCCTTACCTGATCCGGGCGCTGTATGAATGGTGTACCGACAACGGTCTGACGCCTTACGTCGCCGTTTCAGTAGACGACACAGTGCAAGTACCGCGCGAGTATGTGAAAAATAACGAGATTGTTTTGAACATCAGCTTCGATGCGACCTCATCGCTCAACCTGAGCAATGACTTTATCGAGTTCAAAGCCAGATTTGCTGGCAGCTCACGCGACATCATGGTGCCCATGGAGCGGGTGATTGCGATCTACGCTCGCGAAAACGGTCAGGGCATGGCTTTCCCGATGGGGACGACACCACAAGCGGAGAACACGCCGGCACCACTGGCATCGGTGAATCCGCTGCATGGTGAAGTCGAGAGCAAAGTTGTACAACTGGTGCCTGCTGAAGACCAGGAATCTCCTGTGCCACCCAAGCCACCTCAAGGCCCGCGACCCACACTCAAGCGGGTCAAGTAACTGGATATGTCAGCAGTAAATAGAACTGTCCGGTTTTAGAGCAAATAGATTGTCCGCTTTTTCTATTTTGTTTGCGATGGCTGCAAAGCTGCGTAGGGCGTAGCCCGAAGCGGCTTTGCAGCCATCGCGCGGATTTATCGGCTGATCCTCAAGCGGCCAGCAACTGATCCTCCCGCGCTTTGATATGGATGCCACAGGCATCGTAGG
>JBILXX010000028.1:0-36529 GCA_044378095.1 Polaromonas sp. | reverse complement strand
CGCGAAGTGCCATGAGTTTGCAAGGTTTGAAGCTTTAATGGCCTCAATTCTTGCAATATCCGTGCCCCCGTACTACCTTGCTAACCCGCATCAATGCTGCATTTATGGGGTTTCTCAGGGTCGACTACATATACATGCCGCCATTGACATGAATTTCCTGACCTGTGATGTAAGACGCTTGCGGGCTGGCCACAAAGGTGACAGCATGTGCCACATCTTGCGGCTTGCCCAAATGGCCCAGCGGGATTTGTGACAGCAAGGTTTTTTGCTGCTCTTCAGCCAGACCAGCAGTCATGTCGGTTTCAATAAAACCTGGCGCAATGCAATTGACCGTGATGTTGCGTGAACCCAGCTCCCGCGCCAGCGCCCGCGTCATGCCCGCCACGCCAGCTTTGGCAGCCGCGTAATTCGATTGGCCGGCATTGCCTGAACTTCCGACAACAGACGTGATGTTGATAATGCGGCCATAACGCTGCTTCATCATGGTGCGCATGACGCCCCGGCTCATGCGAAATACGGCTTTGAGGTTGGTGTCAATCACTGCATCCCAGTCGTCATCCTTCAGGCGCATGGCCAGCATGTCGCGCGTGATGCCGGCATTGTTGACCAGTATGTGCAAACCGCCCTGCTCTTTGACAATACTGTCGATCAGTATCTCGGCGGCGCCACCATCTGTCACATTCAGAGTTTTGCCTGCACAACCTGGGTAAGCTGCAAGCGCGTGACTGATTTTGGCTGCACCGTCATCGCTGGTTGCCGTGCCGGTCACCCTGACGCCATTTTTAGCCAGTTCCAGTGCAATGGCAGCGCCGATGCCACGCGTGGCACCTGTGACCAAGGCAATCTGGCCTTCAAACTTCGTCTCGCTCATAGCAACATCTCTTTCACTTGAATCATGGAGGCAGGATCAAACAGCGGCGCGCCTGTCAAGTCAGCATCAATCCGCTTGACCAGGCCAGCGAGCACTTTGCCCGGCCCGCATTCAATGATGTGACTGACACCGTGCGCCTTGATGGCGTGTACACATTCGACCCAGCGCACCGCGCCAAAGGCCTGGCGGTACAAGGCATCGCGGATGCGCGCGACGTCCGTTTCAACGGCGACGTCGATGTTGTTGATGAGCGGAATCTGCATCGGTGCAAAGGCAATGTCAGCCAGTTTTTCTTTCAGCTTGTCAGCAGCAGGCTTCATCAGGCTGGAATGAAACGGCGCTGAAACCTGCAGCAGCAAGGCACGCTTGGCACCTTCGGCCTTAAGTACCTCACAGGCCTTGTCAACGGCCGCCTTGCTACCCGCGATCACTGTTTGCATCGGGTCGTTAAAGTTAACAGCCTCAACAATGTCGTTTTTTTGCAGGTCGAATTCAGCTGTAGCCCCCGAAATACGGGCGCAAGCAGCTATTATTTTAGGGGCATCCAAGCCAAGTATGGCGGCCATTGCGCCTGTGCCGACAGGCACGGCATCCTGCATGGCTTGCGCCCTGAAGCGCACCAGTGGCGCCGCCTGCGACAAAGTCAAAGCACCGCTGGCTACCAAAGCCGCGTATTCGCCCAGAGAATGCCCTGCCACATAAGCCGGAGCCACACCCACCTCAGACATCCATACCCTGTAAGCGGCCACACCCGCCAGCAGCATGACAGGCTGGGTATTGGTGGTCAAAGCCAGGTCTTCTTTAGAGCCTTCTTTGATCAATCGACCCATGTCCTGCACCAAGGCATCAGAGGCCTCCTGCACGCATTGCGCCACCACCGGGTGATCACCCCAGGCGTCCAGCATGCCTACAGACTGCGAGCCCTGACCGGGAAATACAAAAGCGAATGGTTTCAACGAGAACTCCTCTGTCCGAAATATTTAAAAACATGCTGCCAGCATTTTATAAATACAAAAACCAAGGCAAACGCAGACAGCCAAGGATCCAGCAAGTAGTCCCACAGGTTCCCCGACTCCATGAGCCCAAAGCTCCAAGCCAGCAATGCCAAGGCAATCAATGCTGGCAGTAAGCGCAAACCTGTCCAGGCACTCACCCCGCACAGCAAAAGCAAAGCTGCCAATAACCACCAAGAGCCCCAACCCAGACGGTACGCATCCCAATTTCCCAACCCCAATGCGGTGGTATACAAAAGCAGTGCGCCAGCAGAAACCAGAACCATCAGCAGAGTAAGTTCTCGCTTGTTGACAGCCGCAGTGCCAAAAAGGTGATGGCACAGACTTAAAAAACTCAAGGCCAGCAAGGTGATGCTCAAATCGCCTGTGACACCTCGAAAAAATGCAGCCAGCGGGATATCTGCGCCAGACTTGGGAATCAGCAACGCAATAAATAGCGCCAAGAGCAAGCCCTTCACCCAAAGCGACAACGCAAAGTTTTTATGGCGTCCAAAACGACGCAGGCTTAGCGCACCAGCGCACAAAGCCATCGAAATGCCAGCCATGGCAAACGCATCAGTTAAGGCGATCATGAGCCGGCGTCTTGTTGCTGTGTACGGCGGAAAGATCAAGGCAAACATGCTTGATACGGGTTCTGTGCCAGGTGTAGACCAGGTGCAAAGTGCCATCGCGGGATTGCAGCAGGAAAGGGTATGAAAACTCTTGTGCGCAGTTTGCGCCTGTGCAAAGCTGCCTTTGGGCACTTTTTACGTAGGCGGCAATGTCACGGTCTGTCGTGCCTTTTGACTTGAGTTCTGAGCTGAGTACAGCGGCGTAATCAACCTTACCCAATGGGTTTGCCATGTTTGCATTTGTCTTGGGCGGCTCGACAGCCATTTCTTTGCTGACAGGATCACCCAGCCTTGTCAGTGCCAGCTTGTCGCGCCCTGCGGTCGTTGGGTTGTACGCCAGCCAGCGCGAGCCGTCTCTCAGCACAGCGCCAGCAAGCGCAGAATTGGGGTTTGGCAAAGCCAATGGGGCTGCCACTGCCCACGATTGGCCGGCATCTTCAGTCGTGCTGCTCATGACCCGACCGCCTTGTGTCGCTCGCATGAAAGTCTGGGCTCTTTGTTCATCGCTCACCAGAACCACTGGCTGCAAACTGGTGTGGCTTCCCGGAACACGCACCTTGTCGAGCACATGACCATTGGTGTCAATACGCAAGACTTCAGCAAACTTGGTGATGAATTCATGGTACACGGGCAAGCTGATTTGGCCATTTGCCAGGGCGACAGGCGCTGCCTTGACAAGCGTGCTGATGTTTAAAAATGGGGAAGTCACCAGCCGCTTGGGCGTGCTCCAATTTGACCCGTCATCTGTTGAGCGCGACCACGTGATGGCGCTGCCCGCCCAGCCACCCAGCGACACATTGACCATCCACAAATGAAGTGAATCATCTGCCGCACGTGCAATAACCGGATTGCCAATTTTTTTAACGTAACGCCACAGCCCGCGCTGCAGTCCGGCTCTGGCAAACAAGCTGGTCTCTGATCCCCACTGCTCAGAGGTTTTGTCAAACACAGCGGTTTGAATAGTCACATCGCCAGCGCCTTCGCGCGAACCTGAAAACCACACTGCCCGCAAATTGCCGTCCCGCAATTCGACAATCGACGGCGCATGGACGGCTTTGCCCGGATCACTGGAGACAAACTGGGCTTGAAAAACGGGTGCGGCCTCAGGCACTGGCGGTTTGACAGACAAGCCCAGCGCAGCCGGAGCTACAAAAGCTGTAGGTGGCGGGCGGTTGGAAACCTTGTATGCCGCCGCCGCAAAAGCGATGAACATCAAGCTGGCAAAAAGAAGGTTGCGCTGTAGCGCGTTCATGGCAAGTCTTATGAAGGTTTCAATGCTTCAATAATTGAGAAGCACTGCACCCCAGGTGAACCCACCACCCACGCCTTCCAGCATCAGCGTGTCACCTTTTTTTATCTTGCCGCTGCGCACCGACACATCTAGTGCCAGCGGAATGGATGCTGCTGAGGTATTGCCGTGCTGATCGACGGTCACGATGAGTTTTTCAAGCGGCAGTTTCAGCTTTTTGGCGGTGCTTTGCATGATGCGGATGTTGGCCTGGTGCGGAATCAGCCAGTCTATGTCGGTGTCCAGCAGTTTGGCCTTGGCAAGCGTTGCACGGGCAGCATTTTCAAGCACACCGACAGCCAGTTTAAAAACAGCCTGTCCATCCATTTTGAGCAGCGCATCACCAACAACCTGGCCGCCAGACACATTGCCAGGCACGCACAAAATGCCCACATGTTTGCCGTCAGCATGCAAATCACTGGCTAAAATGCCCGGCGTGTCTGACGCCTGCAGCACCACAGCGCCCGCGCCATCGCCAAACAGCACGCAGGTGGTGCGGTCTGAAAAGTCCAGAATACGCGAGAAAACTTCTGCACCAACGACCAGCGCCTTGGTGGCTGTGCCGGTTTTAATCATGGCATCGGCGACCGTCAGCGCATACACAAAACCGCTGCAAACGGCTTGAATGTCAAACGCCGGGCAACCGGCTACACCCAACTTGTTTTGCAAAATGCAGGCCGCCGAGGGGAACACCATGTCGGGCGTTGAGGTGGCCACAATGATGAGGTCGATATCGCTGGCCTGCAAGCCAGCAGCTTGCAAGGCGTTTTTTGCCGCTTCAAGGGCCAAATCGCTGCAAGACACGTCCGGTGCTGCAAAATGCCGCGCAACAATGCCAGTACGCGCCACGATCCATTCGTCAGACGTCTCAACACCTGTTTCTGCGAGCCGTTTGGCCAGATCAGCGTTGGTCAGCCGGTGTGGGGGCAAATAACTGCCGGTGCCGGTGATGCGTGAAAAACTTGGGTAGGATGCCATCAAAAAAAGCAGATGAATGAAGTTATTGCTTAATGTAACGCTACGGTTCTGACGACAGCTTCTTTGGTATCCAGCGAGTTCGCGTCAACAGCCTGCGCAGCCAGTATCGGGGCGGCGTGCGCAATGCGCTCCCGCACACGCTGCAGCAGGTTGTTGCGTGCTGCATCGTATGCCCGGTTGAGCGCACGTTCAAAAGCAAAAGCATCTGCCGAGCCGTGGCTTTTAAAAACCAATCCCTGCAAACCCAGCAAAGCAGCACCGTTGTAACGCCTGTGATCCATACGCTTTTTAAACGCTGTTAACACCGGATAAGCAACGATAGCCGCAAATTTGGTAAAGATGTTGCGTGAAAACTCATCCTTCATGAAGGCGCCAATCATGCTGGCCAACCCTTCAGTGGTTTTAAGCGCCACATTGCCGACGAAACCGTCGCACACCACAATGTCGGTCGTTCCCTTGAAAATATCGTTACCCTCGACATTGCCGTAGAAATTCAAATCGCCCGAATTAGCAGCAGATCGCAGCAGATCGCCCGCTTTTTTAATCACTTCGCTGCCTTTAATTACCTCTTCACCAATATTCAGCAACCCAACGCTGGGCGATGGATTATCTGAAATGGCCGTGACCAGTGCAGATCCCATAACAGCAAATTGAAGCAAATGGTCTTCCGTGCAATCAACATTTGCACCCAGGTCGAGCACGGTGGTTGCGCCACCCTTCGCATTGGGAAGTTGGGTGGCAATGGCAGGCCGGTCAATGCCGTCCATGGTTTTGAGCACATAGCGGGCAATCGCCATCAGCGCACCCGTATTGCCCGCTGACACAGCAGCCTGAGAACTGCCGTCTTTAATCTGGTTGATAGCCACCCGCATAGACGAATTTTTTTTGCGCCTGAGCGCAATTTCAATCGGGTCGTCCATGCTGACAACTTCTGAGGCGGGGATGACCTGACAGCGGGCGTTGGACTGGAGTTGCGCAAAATGAGGATGCCTTTGCAGCACCTCAAGTTGACCTACCAAAGCAAGAGAAGCATCCGGATGATGCTGCAAAAAAGCCAGGCTGGCTGGGATCGTAACCACAGGACCAAAGTCCCCGCCCATGGCATCAACAGCTACCCTGATCATGAGGAGATCGACACAGTCTGAGGTTAAGGTTTAACCAAAAGAAAAGCCCGCAGTGTGAATGCGGGCTTATTCATGAGGCGATTGATTACGCTTCAGATTTGGTTTTCAGAACTTTGCGGCCACGGTAAAAACCGGTAGGGCTGATGTGATGGCGCAAGTGGGTCTCGCCAGTGGTGGACTCCACCGCAATGCCTGGAACGTTCAGGGCATTGTGTGAGCGGTGCATACCGCGCTTTGAAGGTGATTTTTTGTTCTGTTGAACGGCCATGGTGTGCTCCTGAACGAACAGTGAAGGTTCTCACTGTGCGGGAAAAAGTTGGTAAATTGCGAGCCAGATCGACACGCGAAGCCTTGGATTATAGCCCGGATATAGCAGCTTGGGAATTGAATGCCTCCGGCCAGTATCAATGTAACAGTGACTACTTTTTCTTTAGCTGTGCCAGCGCCGCAAAAGGGCTGGGTTTATCGCCCACATCGTCTGGCACGTCAATTTCCCCCGCGCTGAATGTCGGCATCACGGGACAGACATCATGCATGGGCACCAGTGGCAAAGCCATCAGCAATTCGTCTTCGAGCACTTCCATCACGTCAAACTGCGGCGTCAAAACCAGTAAATCTTCGTCAGATGCATCATCTTCAGCCATGGCAATCTCCTCAGAAGCCACGAAGCGGTACCACTGATCGACCTGCAGATCAGTTTGCACAACGCCCATGCAACGCTGGCAGGTCAGGGGCACGGATGCATCAGCCGTCAGGCGAAGCCAGATGTCCGTCTGCCCGGTGCTGCCAGCACGCAACTCTGGTAAGGCCTGCCAGTTGACAACTGAATCCGGCTGCAGATCAATCATTTCCAGCGCAAGCCGCTCCATATTGTGTAGCGGCGTGACTTCATTCAAAGGCACACCGGCCTCGGCAAAGGCTTGCATGTTCAATTTGGTGGCTTGTTGCGGTCGGGACATGCCGTCAGTGTAAGAGAATCAAGGCCATGAACTTTGCTGCCAAGCCTTTGAAACCCTCTCGCCAGCTCGTTTTGGGCTCTACCTCGCGCTATCGCGCCGACCTGCTGGGGCGCCTGAATGTTGCGTTTCAGGTTGCCGCCCCAGACGTCGACGAGACACCCTTGCATCAAGAAGCGCCCCGCGCATTGGCCGAACGCCTGGCGCTTGCCAAAGCCAGAGCCGTGGCGGCTCAATTCCCGCTAGCCGTCGTCATTGGCTCTGACCAGGTCGCTGACCTGAATGGCCATTGCTTGGGCAAGCCTGGAACGCACGACAACGCCGTGACGCAGCTGCGTCAGATGCAGGGTCAAACCGTGGTGTTTCAAACTGCTGTTGCCGTGGTTTGCCTGGACAGTGGCTTTGAACAACTCAGCGTGGCTGCAGTACGGGTGAAGTTTCGCAATCTGTCGGACAACGAGATTGAAAACTACCTGCAACTTGAAAAGCCTTACGACTGCGCCGGCAGTGCCAAAAGCGAAGGACTGGGCATTGCACTGCTCGACTCGATTGACAGCGATGATCCCACCGCGCTGATTGGCCTGCCTTTGATCAGAACCTGCCAAATGCTCAGAGCCGCAGGCATTGAACTGCTTGCAACGCGGGCGGCATGATGAACAAAGGCAAACTCTATTTAGTCCCCGCACCCCTGGACTTTGGCTGCGAACAAATCGCCCCGATTCAAGACGTGATGCCGCTGCAAACCCTGCAAATTACCGCTCGGCTGAGCCACTTTGTATGTGAAAACGCAAAAAGCACCCGTGCCTACTTAAAGCGGGTTGGTGAGGTTGTTCCGTTGAGCCAGCCCGTACAAGCGCTGCATATCACTGAATTGCCGCGTGAAGTCCACAAAAAAGGCGACCACACCGGCAACTTTGATGCACGCCCCTTGCTGGTTGCTGCCATTGAAGGACGGGATATGGGCTTGGTCAGTGAAGCAGGCATGCCTGCCATTGCCGACCCAGGCTCATCTGTCGTGCGTGCAGCACATGATTTGAGTATCGAAGTCATTGCGCTGACAGGCCCGATGTCGCTGATGCTGGCGCTAGCCAGCAGCGGGCTGAACGGCCAAAACTTCGCCTTCGTCGGCTACCTGCCGCAGGACGGTGGCGAGCGCAACATGCGGATCAAGGCGCTGGAAAGCCTGGCCTTGAAAACAGGTCAAACACAGATTTTTATTGAAACGCCTTACCGTAATACAGCGCTTTTGCAGGCGCTGCTACAAACCCTGCAAGGCAATACCCGGCTGGCCATCAGTTGCGGTTTGACGCTGAATACCGCCTGGAACAAAAGCGCGACGGCAGACAAATGGAAAAAGGACAAGCCCGCGCCGCCGCTGGGCTTGCCGACTGTTTTTTGTATCGGGCGCTGAAAGATTACCGGATCGCAGGCAGCGCCCTCACCGCCTTCATCGCACCCTCACCGACAGCCGCACCAAACTTTTTGGCCAGGCGTTCGGCCACATTGTCGCGGCGGGTGTAGTCGATGATTTCGTCGGTTTTGACGATCTCCCGTGCGACGAATTCCAGACTGCCAAACTGGTCAGCCAAGCCCAGTTCAATGGCCTGCTGGCCAGTCCAGATCAGGCCGCTGAACATTTCCGGGGTTTCTTTCAGGCGCTGGCCGCGACCGGCCTTGACGACGCCGATGAACTGCTGGTGAATCTGGTTCAGCATGGCTTGGGCAAAAGCGCGCTGCTTTTCAGTTTGCGCACTGAAGGGGTCTAAAAAGCCCTTGTTCTCGCCGGCCGTCAGCAGGCGGCGTTCTACGCCCAGCTTGTCCATCAAACCCGTAAAACCAAAACCATCCATCAGCACGCCAATGCTGCCAACAATGCTGGCTTTGTTGACAAAAATCTGGTCAGCTGCCACGGCGATGTAATAAGCCGCCGAGGCGCAGGTTTCTTCAACCACCGCGTACACCGGTTTTTTGTGCTTGGCCTTGAGGCGACGAATCTCGTCATTCATCATGCCGGCTTGTACTGGGCTGCCGCCTGGCGAATTGATCAGCAACACCACGGCCTTGGCGCCTTCGTCTTCAAACGCGGCTTTCAGGGCCGCGTTGATGAACTCGGCGCTGGCGTCCGAGCCATCAGCAATTTCGCCCTTGATTTCAATCACCGCCGTGTGCGCCACAGTAGCGCTGGTCACGGGCGTGCCCCGGTGCATGGCCATCCAGACCAGCACCACAAAAAACAGCAGCCATGACAGTCGCACAAAGGTCTTCCAGCGACGCGTGGCTTTTTGCTCGTTCAGGGAGGCAAAAGCCAGCTTTTCAAGCGTGCTGCGCTCCCAGCCAGGGGTTTGCGTCGGATCGGTTTTTGACATGTTATTTGCTATATTTTCAGGAGCTGCTTGCGCCCGTATTGATTGGTCTGAAGGCATATTTGACCCATTTTCGGAGGCATTTTCAGCGTCAAAAGAGCTGTTTTCAGGACTTGGGCGGTTGGATTCGTTCATGGCGGTAGTTTAGACAGCTATCCAAACTCTGGCGGTTTAAGGTTGTAAGCGGTTTGCCAATAAATCACGCCGTCATTCTCGACAAGGCTGATTTTGACCAGCCCGCCATGACACGGCCCGCCCGCACATTGGCCAGTATCTGGAGAATAAGCCGCACCATGGCTGGCACAAAGCAGCCACTGGCCACTGGCGTCAAACACACGGTTGGGTTGCCAGTCGAGCTCCATCGCCACGTGGGTACAGCGGTTCAGGTAAGCGCTTGCAGTGCCGTTAAAGCGAACCGCAAACGCCCGACAGGTTTGACCGGCGTAGACCACATCAAACGGGACGGCTTGACCGCGTTCTGCCAGATCGCCTGAATTGCAAAGGGGCTGCAAGCTGTCCACAAATGTCAACCGTTTTCAAACAGCCAGTTGTGCATGTCCTGCACTGAATGGGCAATGTGAAGCGGCTTCAGCGCTGCAAAGGCTTCAGATTCGTGGGCACCATAACTCACGCCCAGGCTGGGACAGCCTGCGTTGAGCGCCATTTGCAAATCATGCGTGGTGTCGCCCACCATCAGTGTGCGGCCAGGTGATATGCCCAGCTCGGCCATCAGCTCGTACAGCATTTTGGGGTCCGGTTTTCCGGCAGTTTTGTCAGCTGTGCGTGACGCATCAAACACGCCTTTGAGCTGAACGGTGTGCAGTGCTTCATCAAGCCCGTGACGCGACTTGCCTGTGGCGACAGCCAGCAAATAACCGCGGTTTTTGAGTGCCGCCAGCAGAGGCAGCACGCCGTCAAACAGACTCAGGTCATGGGCGTGCAGCTGATAGTGGTAGCGGTAACGCTCGCCCAGCAGCGGGTATCTGGCTTGCGGCACATCAGGCGCAGCATGGGCCAAAGCCTGCATCAGCCCCAGGCCGATGACATAGCCCGCCGCCTCATCCGATGGCACAGTGCCACCTACGTCTTTGACAGCGGCCTGAATACAGCGGACGATGATTTGGGTGGAGTCAAACAGCGTGCCGTCCCAGTCGAAGGCAATCAGATCAAATTGGCGTGAAATCATGGTGCGATTGTCGGCGACATTGGCAAAAACTGCTGCAACTCAGGTGGCAGCTCTGCCTGCAAATGCACCACTTTTCGCAGCTTGGGGTGGTTAAATTTCAAACTCCAGGCGTGCAAAAACATGCGTTTCAAACTGGGGGGGCCAGGATTTGACTTTTGCAGCGCCTTGTTGAGCTCAAAGTCACCATATTTGTCATCCCCTGCTATCGGGTGACCCGCATCGGCCAGATGCACCCTGATCTGATGGGTTCGGCCGGTTTTGATGGTGACTTCCAGCAGGGAGAATCTTCCATCGGCAAATGTGTCTTTTACTTTCACCAGTGTGACCGAGCGCAAACCATCCGGGTGGTCGTTGGCCACCACCTTGACACGGCGTTCGCCGTTAGGTGCCTCGTATTTGTGCAACGCCTTGTCAATCACCCGCTGGTTGGCGGGCCAGGCGCCTTTGACGAGTGCCAGGTAGACCTTGTCGGTTTCTCGCTCCCTGAATTGTTCCTGCAGCAGTTTTAAAGCCATGCGCCGCTTGGCAATCAGCAAAATACCGCTGGTTTCGCGGTCAAGGCGGTGTACCAGCTCCAAAAAATCTGATTCAGGCCGGGCCATGCGCAGCTGCTCAATCACGCCAAAGCTAACGCCGCTGCCGCCGTGAACAGCCACGCCAGCCGGTTTGTCGATGGCCAGAACAAAGTCGTCTTCAAACAGAATCGGGAATTCAGCCGATGGCGCAAAACCGCCGACGGTAGACATGGCACCGTGGCGCACGACTTCCTGGGCAGCGCTAATCGCCACGGCTTTTTGGTCAGCCCGTTCAGACGTACGGACTGGCGGCAATCGCACAATGTCTCCGGTAACAAGGCGGGTATCGGCCTGCGCCCTGCCCTTGTTCACCCGCACCTCGCCGCTGCGAATGATTCGGTACACGTGGGTTTTGGGCACGCCTTTGAGCTGGCGAATCAGAAAATTGTCCAGTCGCTGGCCAGCGTAGTCCTCATCAACCGTGACAAAGCTGGCCGCCGGGTTTGCACCCCTCGTATCAGCGGCACCTGCCCCTATAATGTGTTTCACTAGCGTTACGTTGTAAGTTGTTGATTCGCATGGAGTTTAGTCCACGCCCATCAAAATAGCCTGAGAAGGTCAACCCAAGCGGCGCTGGAAGGTCGATGCCAGTACCCGTGAAGACGCTCAAGAGAGCCATCACTGGACAATAGTCGACGTTTTGCGAAACAAACTACGGAATACCCGAGCAGGCAGCCTTCATTTTTTGACGAAGGCTACCTGCGGATCTTGGTGAGAAAAAGTCTTTTGACCAATAGCCTTTTAATGACAACGCTGTTCAACCTGACAAGCTTTTGCCTGCGGTGCTTTTTAGCCCCGCTTTTAGGCATTTTTAAAGCTTTTCGGCCTGCAGCCCTTGTTTTACAGGCGCAACCAGCTACTAATTTTGTAGCAATTATTGGCTTGACTCCGGCTCACCCCATCCACGCGCCTACGCTCCAAGCCCCCGCCTGACTGATTTTTCAGTTGGTGGGTCGGCTACAGAGCTCTCCGGCAATTCCCCACGTTCGCACTGCGGCGGCTTTTGGCATCGTTGGCTCATTTTGAGCTGTTGAAACGATGAAGGAGTACGCACATGAAACGCATGCTGATCAATGCCACCCAGGCAGAAGAGCGCCGTTTGGCGATTGTTGACGGGCAAAAACTGCTCGACTACGAAATTGAAATTGAAGGGCGCGAACAGCGCAAGGGCAACATTTACAAGGCCGTCGTCACCCGCGTCGAGCCGTCTCTCGAAGCCTGTTTTGTAGATTACGGTGAAGACCGTCACGGCTTTTTGCCGTTTAAAGAAATCTCACGCAATTACTTTGCCACTGGCGTGTCAGTCAGCCAGGCGCGCATCCAGGACGTGATTCGCGAAGGCCAGGAACTGATGGTTCAGGTCGAAAAAGAAGAGCGGGGCAATAAGGGCGCGGCTTTGACGACTTTTGTATCCCTGGCTGGCCGCTATGTGGTGCTGATGCCCAACAACCCGCGCGGCGGTGGCGTCAGCCGCCGGATTGAAGGCGAAGACCGTGCCGAACTAAAAGAAAACATGGACCAGCTGGAGTACCCTGCCGGCTCCAGCATCATTGCCCGCACCGCCGGCATTGGCCGCAGCGCGCCTGAATTGCAGTGGGATCTGAACTATCTGATCAAGCTGTGGACAGCGATTGAAGGCGCTGGCAAAGGCGGCAAGGGCGCGTTCCTGATTTATCAGGAGTCCAGCCTCGTCATCCGCGCGATTCGTGATTACTTCAACAGCGACATTGGCGACATTTTGTTTGACACCGACGACGTGTACGAACAAGCCAAGCAGTTCATGGATCACGTGATGCCCGAGCACGCGCACCGCGTCAAGCGTTACCGTGACGATGCGCCGCTGTTCAGCCGTTTTCAGATTGAGCACCAGATCGAATCAGCCTACGCCCGCACCGTGCAATTGCCATCAGGCGGCGCGATTGTGATTGACCAGACCGAAGCACTGGTGTCGGTTGACGTCAACTCGGCGCGCGCCATCAAGGGCGGCGACATTGAAGAAACCGCCACCCGCACCAACCTGGAGGCCGCTGATGAAGTGGCCCGTCAGATGCGCCTGCGTGACCTGGGCGGCTTGGTGGTGATTGACTTTATTGACATGGAAGAGTCCCGCAATCGCCGCGATGTTGAGAACCGCTTGCGAGATGCCTTGCGCCAGGACCGCGCACGCGTTCAATTTGGCACCATCAGCAAATTTGGCCTGATGGAGATGAGCCGCCAGCGCCTGCGTCCCACATTGAGCGAAGGTGCATCCATCCCCTGCCCGCGCTGCGGTGGCTCTGGCCACATTCGCGATACCGAAAGCTCGGCACTGCAAATTCTGCGGATCATTCAGGAAGAGTCCCTCAAAGACAGCACGGCGTCCGTCTTGTGCCAGGTGCCGGTCGATGTGGCCGCATTCCTGCTGAACGAAAAGCGCTCGGAAATCAGCAAAATTGAAATGAAGCAGCGCATCAATGTGCTGATCGTGCCGAACAAAACGCTGGAAACGCCCAACTACAGGCTTGAGCGCTTGAAGCACGACGACCCGCGCCTGGACAACATCGAGGCCAGCTACAAAATGGCCGACGACATCGAAGACCCGACCACCGTCACGCGGCGCAGCCAGGAAAAGCACAACAAGCAAGAACCCATCATCAAAGGTGTGTTGCCTGATGCGCCTGCACCTGTTGCCGCACCAAAACCCGAGCCAGTACCGGTTGCAGTACGCCCTGTGCCAGCGCCGGTGGCTGCTGCGCCTGCTGAAAAAGGCTTTTTTGGCTGGATCAAAGGCCTGTTTGGTGGTGGTGAAGCGCCAGCCGCAGCCCCAGTACCTGCCAGCGATGTGAAAAAAGACGAGCGCGGCCCTGAAGCGCGCCGTGATGGCCGTGGAGAGCGCACCGACCGGGGCGAGCGCGGTGGCCGTGATGGTCGACGTGGAGGCCGGGGCCGCAATGAGCGCGGTGATCGTCCAGAGGGCCGCCCGGAAGGTCGTACCGAGCAACGCAATGAACAGCGAGCTGATGGCCGCCCGGAAGGCCGTGCAGATGGCAGGGGAAATGAGCGACGCGAACGCAGCCCCGACCAGCGAGGTTCTGAGCCACGAGGTGAGCAGCGCAATGAGCAACGCAGCGAATTACGCGGAGAACCACGAGGCGAAGGCCAAGAGCAGCGCGAGCCACGCCCACAGCGTGAACCACGTGAACCCCGCGAAGGCGGCCGCCAGGAGCGCCCGCGCCGTGAACGCGGTGAACGCAGTGAACGTGGCGAGCAACGCCCGCCCATGGATGCCACGGAGCAGGACATTGCCATGGCCAACAAGGCCGCAATGGCAGCGGCTATGGGCGGCTCTACGCCAGATGCAGGCCAGGAAACCCCGCGCCGTGAGCGCACGGAACGTGGCGACCGGGGCCGTCGCAACGAGCGCCGTGATGAACCACAGGGCGAATCGCGCGGGGAACCCAGAGCAGAACGTCAGGACTTCGGTAACGCGCTGCCAGCAGCGTCAACTGAGGGGTTGAACACGAACGAGCCAAACGATAACCCGTTACAAGGTGATCAGGCCGACCCGCAACGCCCAACCCGCGAACGCCGTAGCCGCGACCGTTATGGCCGCGAACGCCGCGAGCGCGGTGACGGTGCTGATCGCAACGAAAATGGCGCTGAAACCGCTGTTTTTAGTGAAAATTCAGTGCCAAATGAGGCGCCAGCCCAACAAATACGGGTGCAAGCAGCTCCTGAATTGATAGCTCCTGTTGACAAGCCCATAGCACCTGATGCACCTGATGCACCTGATGCACCTGTTACACCTGTTGCAACCCTTGCAGCGCCGATAGCCGCTGCACCTGTTGCCACCAGCTTGCCGAAAGTCACGTCTTACGACCTGCCGTTGCAAGACCTGGTTCAGGTTGCCCAAAGTTCGGGTTTGCAGTGGGTCAACTCGGACTCAGCCAAGATTGCCGAAGCGCAGGCCGCCATTGCTGCAGAGGTCAAGCCAGCACACGTGCCGCGCGAGCGGCCGCCCGTTGTGGCGACAAGTGAAGGTCCGCTGGTACTGGTCGAAACCAAGCGCGACTTGCGCGAGACGCCCTTGCCGTTTGAAAAGCCTGCAGCCTGACCTGTCAAGTCTCCTGCCAAAGCCCGGCACACCTGAAAAGGTGGCCGGGCTTTTTTTGCTTCACCAGCATGTGACAAAAGTCATGTTTGACATAGGCGGTACAACTTGGGTTGCAGGCTATGGCTTGATAATCTGAAACACGTTTGGTGTCGCTTTGTCGCTTCACCAGTTATTTGTTTACCGGACATCATTCATGCCGCTGCCCTTGCACCTGTTCATGCGATTTTTGCTTTTGATGGCCACAGTCCTGCTGGCCAGCACAGCCTACGCACAAGTGTGTGCCGCACCCGGAAAAGACGCGCCTGGCACTCCCTCGGGCATTGTCAATACGTACTACCAGGGCAACGGCAATCTGGCTGTTGCGGCCACCACACTGACATTGGGCACAGCGTCAGGCGCTGTGGGCACCGTGACAGTTGGCGATCTGCTGCTGATCATCCAGATGCAGGGGGCGTCTATTGATACCAGCGATGACGAGCGTTATGGTGACGGTACTGGGACTGCCGCAAATCGGCCGGTCACAACGGCTTCGCAGGCCAACGGTTACACAGCCCTCAATCAGGCCGGCCTTTACGAGTTTGTGCGAGTGACGGCGGCTACAGGAAATGCAGTTACTTTTACGACCGCTCTCATCAATGCCTACGCCCAGGTGCCAGGGACAGCACCACGCAGGACTTATCAGGTTATCCGGGTTCCACAATACCCCAGTGCGACCTTTAACGGGGCCACACCGCTGTTGGCAGCAGCCTGGACTGGGCTGGTCGGCGGGGTTGTTGCTGTTGATGTCGCTGGCGTTGTAACCGCCAGTGGTGCCGGGCCACACGTTAATGCATCGAACCGCGGCTTTAGAGGCGGCGTGCATGAAGCTGCGCCCAATTCAAACTTGCCTGGCAATTTCAACTATCGATCAAACAACTACAACGACGGCGGCTCCAAAGGCGAAGGTATTGCTGGAACACCGCGCTATGTCCAGACATCTTTGGCAGGTTTTTTTAACAGTGGCACTGCCTTTAACGACCCCAATGCCACCCCAATTGATAACGGACTAGGCACGGGCTACACAAACGGCGACACCATGCGCGGTGCGCCGGGCAACGCAGGCGGTGGGGCCAACAGTCACAATGCGGCTGGCGGCGGCGGCGGAAATGGTGGTGAAGGTGGCAGCGGCGGCCAAACCTTTAATGGTGATGGCTTGACAGACCGTGGCGGATACGGCGGTTCCCGCACGCCTCAAGACGGCGTGTTGCTTGCTACCCGAATATTCATGGGCGGTGGCGGTGGCTCGGGCAGCATGAACAACTCCACGCCGCCCCGCTCATCGGGCGGCAACGGCGGCGGCATCATCATTTTGCGAGCGGGCAGCATCAGCGGCAGCCTTGTGCTTCGAGCCGATGGCCAACGCGGATGGGAAGATGACAACGGTAATGATGCCGGCGGCGGCGGTGGCGCAGGCGGCTCGGTCATGGTGATTGCAGGCAGTGGTCACGGTAACGTGACTGCGCAGGCGCGCGGCGGCAACGGTGCCAACTCCAACAAAACCCCGCGCACAGGTGCGCCCAACCAGCCATGCTGTAACGGCGAACGCGAAGGTCCTGGCGGCGGCGCGGGGGGCGGTGTGGTGCTTTCTAACAGCCCCCTGGGCTCCACAGTACTGACGGGTGGCGCCAATGGCAATTCGTTTGAAGACCTGTTTCAAGGCTTTTCTGGCAACATGCTGGCCCAGCCAGGTTCACCCGGTGCAAGCCTGAACAGCGTTGCTTCCAGTGCCATAGCTGGCGCGAGGGCGGGCTACGAATGCGCACCTGTCCTGACGGCCAGAAAACGCACCAGCACGCCAGCATTGACAGTGCCGCCTGACACGTCCGGTACTTACATCATCAACGTGAGCAATGCGACGGGACTGTCAGGTGTAGCCTACGGAATTGCCATCAACGACTTGCTGTCTTCGCCTTTTCGGCTGACGGGTACAACAGCAATTGTGGCGTATTCAGCAGGTGCCTCGGGACCTGCAACCCCCATGACAGTCACGGGTACAGGCACGGTTGCCATCGGCACCGCAGGCAGCCCCACCAACGCCTTTACGCTGGCACCAGGCGCCAACGTCACGGTCACTTTCAGGGTTGGATTGAACGGTGCAACGTCCGGTACTTATCAAAACCCGGCCAATATCAACTACACCGATTCAACCCGGATCAGTGGCGGTGCTGCCACTGGCGCAACCAACCCATTTGTTACGCCCGGTGGAACCAACGCAGCCGGCAGCTCAGTCCCGGGGAGCAACTATGCGTCAGGCTCAACCACCGACGAAGACATTGTCATCACCGGTGTGGCCGGAACAAGTGCCGACCTGTCTCTTGTCAAGTCCGGGCCGGCGACCGCCGAGGTGGGCGGTGCGGTGCAATACATCCTGACCGTTGGCAATGCGGGGCCAACCAATATCAGCAGCAGCGTCAGCGTCAGTGACACTGTGCCAGCCAACCTGGGCACGGTCACATGGACTTGCGCCTTGTTGGCTGGCACAGCTGACTGCGACACCCTGTCTGGCGGTACTGGTGCCTCAGGCACCGGAACCGTCGCGCTGACACGTATCCAGATCAACAGCGGCGGGCAGCTCCAAATCACGATCAACGCCACAGCCATCACCTCAGGCAACATCACCAATACGGCTAGCGTGGGTCTTCCATCTGGATTTACAGACCCAACGCCAGGCAACAACACAGGCACAGCAACAACAGTCATTTCAACGCCCACTGCCGACCTCAGCGCCAGTAAAACCGACGGCGTGACGTCTGTCCAAACAGGTGGCGTGACCGTCTACACGATCATTGCAGCCAACGCAGGGCCGTCGGGCGCCAACAATGCCATCGTTACCGATCCAGCGGCAACGGGATTGGTCAAGCTCAGCGTGACCTGCTCAGCCCAAGGTGGTGCCAGCTGCCCTTCGGGTCTGAACACAACCACCTTTCAGGCAGGCGCCGTGGTGCCACTGTTCCCGGCCAACAGCACCCTGACCTTTTTGCTGACAGCTCAAATCACTGCAGCCAGCGGTACAGTGACCAATACCGTGTCGGTAACTGCCCCAGCCGGGGTAACTGAAATCAACACGGCGAACAATACAGCCAGTGACACTAACGCTGTGACAGTAGCCACCGCTGCAGTGGTGTCAAGTGCCAATATTTGTCCCGCCAACAGCACTGAATCAACCGTGAATCTGCTAACCAACAGTGATTTTTCAAATACATCAGCTTCGGTCGGTAGCAACATCACACAGTACCCGGTCAACAACAACGTACCGAATGACGGCGTAGGCCCGCAAACGGGTGTGCAGACTTATGGAACAGTCACCCAGCGTCCATTTCCAGGCGATGCATCGCGCAGCGTGGGTACAGCCAACAACTGGCTTTACAACAATGGCAATGCGGGCGCTGTGGCTTACCGTTTCTGGTCTCAGCCTGTTAGCGGCCTGGTTGCAGGACGCACCTATCAGTGGCTTTACTACGGTTCAAACGCGCAAAATCCGGGGTCAGCTGTTGCCAACCCGCCCCAAATCCAGTTCCGGGTTGTTTCTGGAACAACCACCTTCACACTGGGCGGCACAGACGGCTATCCCAATGAGGGCGCAGCGGTTTCAGACACCTGGACGCTGAGGCAGCGCACCTTCGGGGCTACGACCACAGGGGCCACACTGCAGCTGTGGGATACGCAGACTGCCGGTGGTGGAACCGGTGACACCTTTGCCTCTACCCAGATTATTCTGCGTGAATGTGTTCCCAATACGGATCCTTTTGTCAGCAAGACAAATGGTGCAAACTCAGTAGCAACTTTCAGGACCACCTCTTATGTGGTGACGGTGGGCAATAACGGGCCAGGCGCGGCAGACCTGATCGTCGTCAGAGATCCTTTCGTATCTGGTTTGAACAAAACCGCCATCAGTTGCGCAGCCACAGGCTCGGGTGCGGCCTGCCCCGCATCGTCAACCATTGCAGGTGTTGAGGGTGCAGGCTTGACGATTCCGACTCTCCCCATCAACACCACAGTGGTGTTCACCATCGCTGCATCTGTGACGGCGCTGAACGGCACTGTCACCAACACCGTCAATCTGCAATTGCCAGCCGGCATGACAGACAACGACCTGACCAACAACAGCAGATCCGACGCAGACGGCATCCAGGGTCTGGCCAACATCAGTGTGACCAAAAATAACGGCACAGCTACTTTGATTGCTGGAAGCACAACGGCTTACACAATTACAGTTTTAAACAGCGGTCCCTCTGATGCGTCAGGGGCTGTACTGCGTGACCCTCAAGCACAGGGGCTTTCGTGCACTGCTGCGGCCACCTGTACCGCGGCAGGCGGCGCCAGTTGTGCAGCATCCATACCGATGGCCACACTGCAACCTGGCTACACCATTCCTGGACTGCCAGCTGGCGGACAGATCAGTGTCGTGGTGACCTGCGGCGTGACCGCTACTGGGCTGCCGCCATAAATATGTGGCGGTTCAAAGCAGCGCTGCCTGCCTGTAGGCCTCAGCAGCGGCGGCTTCATCGCCACGCTGCTCGGCCAGAACCGCCAGGGCACGCCAGGCTTTGCGGTGCAAACCTGCATCCTGCAAACCAAGGACGCTCAGCGCCAGCAACTGGCGGGCTTTGCCCCACAACTGGCGGCTCAGGCAGGCCATGCCGGCCAGATATTGCACATTGGCGTCGCGCGGTCTGGTCATTTGTGCTGCTTCAATCCGGGCCAGCCAGGGTGCGTCTACCGAGTCCATGCCCAGTTCCAGTGCGCCAATCAATTTGATACGCAAACTGTCACTGATCGTTGAGCCGCCCTGCATGGTTTGCTCCCAAATCAGCAGCAGCCAGCTTCGCGCCAAACCTGCATCACCATGCAACGCCATCAGGCGCGATGCAGCGTGCACGACAAGCTCAGGCATGGCGCGCTCGCTGTCGTCCAGTGTTGCCCAGGCCTGTTCAAGCTGCGCCGGATCATGCGCATCGCTGAGCAGCTCAAGCCCCAGGCCGCGAACAATGCTTTGCGCTGCAGCAGGCGAAAACGCGCGATGCTTGGCCAAGAGGCGCGCGGTTTCAAGCGCCAGAGGCGTCTGCCTAAGTTGCCGGGTGGCGCGCAGCTTCATGCGCAGCGCCAGCGTGCGGCGGGTGGCACCTTGCGGCAGCAGTGCCAAAGCGTCCAGTGCACCTCTGGCATCGCGGTCGTCAAGGGCCCAGCGGGCAGCACGCAGTTGAACGCCTTCGCGCACTTCTTGCGCATGACGCGGCGCCGAGCTTTTCAGCGCCAACTGCAATTGCTCGTCTCGAAGGCTTTTGTTTTGCAAGGCTTGTGCGCTTTCAGCCACCAACAAATGCGCCAACGACTGCAACTGGCTGGCGCGGGCATTGCTGTAGCCCGGCACCTGGCCGGATTCATCGGCCAGACGGGCCAGGCTTTTTTCTTGTGTCAGGGCGTTTTGTGCCGACTTGGTGGCGCGAATGTAGCGCCCGGCCAACTGATGTGCCAGCGCGTCCATCAACGCGCCGTACATGGCGCGCTCTTTTTGCTGGGCTCGCCAGCGCCTGGCCTCCAAAGGCAGACTGACGACCGCTGACAACGCACGCAACGCCACATAAATCAGAACAAACAAACCCACCCCCAAAAACACCGCCAGGTTGAACGACACATCAATGCGGTGCGGTGGCCAAAAAATGCTGACAACGGCCTGGTTGTTCCCGGCAAACAAAGCCGTTGCCGCCGCAATTGCAAACAGGGCCAAAAGCCAAAAGGCAGCGCGCATCGTGTTGCCTGTTCTTTACTTAACGGCCAGCCGCTGCGGTGCTGAGGGCGGCCATGGTCTCATCCAGGCGCGGAAGCTCGCTGGTTTTGAGCTGGCTCTGGATTTGCTGCAGCAATTGAGTGGCAGCCTGCGTTTTGCGCGAATTCTGGTCAAAGTATTTACCCAGCCATGCGCCAGCGCTGGCCAGATCAGCTCGCGCCGTGTCGGTTTGCCGGGACAGCAAACCCAGCCGCGCATTGAGCAGGCGCAGCTTTAAGTTCTCTCGCAAGAAAAAAGATTGTTCGGGCGACATCAGTGCCGCCTCGGGTTGCTCGATCCGGCTCACGCGCAGCAGCTGCCGGGCCTCGTCACGTAACGCATGCACCGCAGCGCGAGCGACTGCTTCGAGGCGCTGGCGGTCAAACCAGGCCATCACAGACGGCACTGTCGGGCCCTTGGCGGCTGACGCTGGCACGGCTGCGGCAGTTGCGCTCTTGGTGGCAGACGAATTAACCACCATCGCATTGGCCACAGGCAATTCATCGGCCATACGGGACAGCTCGTCAATTTTGATCATCAGCACCGGCACATCTGTCAGGCTGGCAGCCTTGATGCGTTCCATGTCTTTGGTCAACGCCCGCTGCAGCGGGTTCAGCCGGGGCTGGGCCGCGCGTTGCAGGCGCTGGCTGGCCGATGTCATGGCGGCAATCAGTGGCACAGCGCTGCCGGTTAACTGCGCCTGCTGCTGGGCCAGGCGCAAGGCAGATTCAATGTCAACAACCAGGTTTTCATCGCGCGAACGGGACAGGCTTTGCATCAGCTCTTCGAGCTGCGTGCGCTGCAAGCTGACCTCACTGATCCGGTTTTCCTGGCTGGCCAGCCGGGCGGCCAACTCGCGGGTGCTGTCCTGCGCGGCCTTGGCCAGCGTCCGGGCCTCAATCGACTGTGCGCCCGCATCCAGGCTGCGTTTGGCCAACTCTTCCTGGATATTGCCCAGCTTTTGCCACAGCAAGCCGCTTACAAGTAACGCCAAGGCGCCCAAACCGAGCACAACATAAGCCAATTTTTTGGGCACAACAAACTCGCTCGCCGCTTTGGGCACGGCGTCTGGCGGGGTTGGCAAAGGCTGGGTGGAGTTGTCCCTCATGAGGGCTTTGATTCTATCGAGGCCAGTGCGGCCATGATGTCTTGCAAGGCTGGGCGTGACGGCTGTACAACACCCCAACCTGCCGCCTTGACGGCAGCCTCTATGCGGGGGTGGGTGGCAATGGCTTGTGCGCCGTGCCACTGCACAGCGCTCAAGCCGGGTTGCTGAATCAAATTCGTCACCGCCTCAGAGCTGCTGAACAACCACACCGTGCCATCGTGACTCGCGGCTTTGGCCAGCGCCATCTGCTGCGCCGTGAGTTCAGGCGCGCGACGCTCATAGCTGCTGACCACATCAACGGCAGCGCCGCCAGCGACCCACTGCTGCGTCAGCCAATCACGGCCGGTGCCTGCACTGCTGTCAGTGGGATCGCCTTTGCCGCGCACGATCAGCACTTTGGCTTGGCGCCATTCACTCTGGCCAATAACTTGCCACAGCGCTTCAGAATCAAACTGCTCGGCATCGGGGGGCGGCGAGTCGATCTGGCCGGCGGGTATGCCTGAGGCCAGAAGTGCAGCCACGGTACCGGGGCCAGGGGCTAAAAAACGGATCTGCCCAGACATTCCATCTGCTATTGATTCAGTAGCTGCTTGCGCACGTATTGATTGATCAAAAGTCGTATTTGAACCCTTAAAATGACTGAAAAAGTGTTCTACGGCATTGCTGCTGACAAACATGCAGGCGGTGTAGGCGTTCAAACGGCTGCGCGCCTGTAGCAGCGCATCAATGTCTGTGGGGCGGGAAACCGCCGCAATCTCAATCAGCGGCAAGGCCTGGGCTGTGATGCCCCACTGCTGTAATTGGGTCACCCATTTGTCTGCATCTTGCGCAGGGCGGGTGACAAGGATGGGGCGAGCCATCAGGCAGCCGAACTGTCACCCAGATTTGCAGCCCACACCGCCCCACCCGCACGCAATTGTGCAGCCACCGCTTCACCCAACGCCTCGGCTTCGTCAAAGGTGCTGACCAGAGCCGTTGTTTGCGCATGCACCAGCGGAGTGATGTTGCCAGTTTCAACGCTGGCTGGGTCACCCCAGGCAGCTTGCAGCAACATGCCCTTTTCGCCGCCAGAAGCGGGGCCCCGGGTAAAAGCCGCCAACGGCATGGAGCAACTTCCACCCATGGCGCGCGAGACGGTCCGCTCGGCCGTCACGGCCAGCCAGGTCGGCATGTCGGCCAGGGTTTTCAGGCCCTCCAGCAAATCAGCCCGGTCAGCACACACCTCAATGCCCAAAGCGCCCTGCCCTGCAGCGGGTAGCATGTCAGTGATGGCAAAGCTGGCTTTGATGCGCTCGGGCATCTCCAGGCGTTTGAGCCCGGCTGCCGCCAGCACAATCGCGTCGTACTGGCCTTCATCGAGCTTGCGCAGCCGGGTGTCGAGGTTGCCGCGCAACGGTTCTATTTTCAGGTCAGGCCGCAGGGCTTTTAGCAGCACCAGACGGCGCAGACTCGATGTACCCACCACAGCGCCTTGCGGCAGCTCGGCCAGGGATGCGTATTTGTTGGACACAAAGGCATCATGCGGGTCTTCGCGCAGCATCACGCAGGCCAGCGCAAAGCCTTCTGGCAAGTCCATCGGCACATCTTTGAGCGAATGCACGGCGATGTCGGCGCGGCCCTCCTGCAAGGCGACTTCAAGTTCTTTGACGAACAAGCCTTTACCGCCGACTTTGCTGAGCGACCGATCCAGAATCTGATCGCCCAGGGTTGTCATGCCCAGCAACTCGACTTGCCAGCCCAGCTTCGTTTCAAGCAGCGCTTTGACATGCTCGGCCTGCCACATGGCCAGACGGCTCTCACGGGTGGCAATCACCACCTTTTTTTCTATTTTTTTGACCTTGTTTTCGCTGCTCAAATCCATGTTGCTGCCTCGTAACCTATTTGTAATCTTGTGGGGAAGGGCAATGCTAGCATGATGAAAAATTCAAACACCTCACCAAAATGCCCAACAAAGCCACCCAGACCAACGAACGCCCCCTGGTAGAAGACATCCGCCTGCTGGGCAGAATCCTGGGCGATGTGATTCGTGAACAAGAAGGCACAGCCGCCTATGAGCTGATTGAGCAAGTGCGCAAGTTGTCAGTCGCCTTCAGGCGCGATGCGGATGTAGAGTCAGACAAAGCACTTAAAAAATTACTCAAAGGCTTGAGCGGTGACCAGACCGTCAGCGTGATACGCGCCTTCACCTATTTCAGCCATCTGGCCAATCTGGCCGAAGACCGCCACCACATTCGCCGCCGTGCCATTCATGAACGGGCTGGAGACACGCAAGAAGGCAGCATTGAAGTGGCGCTGGCCCGCCTGCGCTGGGCCGGCATTGCACCCAAAACCATCGCCAGCACGCTGGCCCACAGCTTTGTGTCGCCGGTACTGACAGCCCACCCGACTGAAGTGCAGCGCAAAAGTATTCTGGACGCCGAACGGAGCATTGCGCAACTGCTCACAGCGCGAGACGACATCAAGGCGCTTGCCTTGGCTACCGGCGCCATCAGCCCGGCCCTGGCCGCCAAAGACGCCCTGACCCCACGCGAGCTGGCCGCCAATGAGGCACAACTCAGGGCTCGTGTGATGCAGCTCTGGCAAACCCGCCTGCTGCGCTTTACCAAGCTGACCGTAGCTGACGAAATTGAAAACGCGCTGAGCTACTACGAAGCGACTTTTCTGCGCGAAATCCCAAAGCTTTACGCCAACCTCGAGCGCGAGCTTGGTAACTTGCCTGTCCACAGCTTTTTGCGCATGGGTCAATGGATAGGCGGCGACCGCGACGGCAACCCGAATGTGAGCGCCGACACCCTCAACTACGCCCTGAGCCGCCAGGCCGAAGTCGCGCTGCGCCACTACCTGACGGAGGTGCATTTTTTGGGCGGCGAACTGTCGCTCTCAGCCATGCTGGTAGATGTCAGCCCGGCCATGCAGGCGCTGGCCAACAGCTCACCCGACACCAACGAACACCGGCAAGACGAGCCCTATCGCCGCGCCCTGACAGGCGTGTACGCACGCCTGGCCGCCACGCTGAAAAGCCTGACCGGCGGTGACGCTGCGCGCCACGCCGTTGCGCCGCAAAACGCCTATGCCAAGTCTGAAGAGTTTTTGACTGACTTGCGCACCATTGCTGGATCACTGCGGGCCAACCACGGTGAGGCACTGGTGGCCCAACGCCTGCACCCGCTGATTCGTGCGGTCGATGTCTTTGGCTTTCACCTGGCGACCGTTGACTTGCGCCAAAGCTCTGACAAACATGAAGAGGTGGTGGCCGAGCTGCTGGCCACGGCCCGCATTGAACCCGCCTATGCCGGGCTAGATGAGGCCGCCAAACGCGAACTCTTGACAAGCTTGTTGAACGATGCGCGGCCACTGCGTGTGGTTGGTGCTGCGTATTCAACCCACGCGCAGGCGGAGCTGGCCATTTTTGAAACGGCACGCAACGCACGGTCGCGCTTTGGCAAAGAGGCCATTCGCCACTACATCATCAGCCACACTGAAACAGTGAGCGACTTGCTGGAGGTGCTGCTGCTGCAAAAAGAAGTGGGTCTGATGGCGGGCACGCTGGACAACAACGCGACCAACGATTTGATCGTCGTACCATTGTTTGAAACCATCGAGGACCTGCGCAACGCCGCGCCCATCATGCGCGAGTTCTACGCCTTGCCCGGCATCGCGCAGCTCGTCAAGCGCAGCGGGGCCGAGCAGGACATCATGCTGGGCTATTCAGACAGCAACAAGGACGGCGGTATTTTTACCAGCAACTGGGAGCTGTACCGGGCTGAAATTGCTTTGGTGGAGCTGTTTGACCAGCTGGCAAATTCGCACGATATTCAGCTCAGAATGTTCCACGGCCGTGGCGGCACAGTAGGCCGTGGCGGTGGCCCGAGTTACCAGGCGATTTTGGCGCAACCCCCCGGCACCGTTCGTGGCCAGATCCGCCTGACCGAACAAGGCGAAGTGATTGGCTCCAAATATGCCAACCCAGAGATCGGCAGACGCAACCTGGAAACCCTGGTTGCAGCGACCCTGGAGGCCACGCTTTTGCAACCGACCAAGCCTGCCACCCAGGCGTTTTTGCAGGCAGCCGCCAGCTTGTCCTCGAGCAGCATGGCTGCCTACCGCGCGCTGGTGTACGACACGCCCGGTTTCACCGAATACTTTTTCAGCGCCACGCCAATACGCGAAATTGCAGAACTCAACATTGGCTCTCGCCCCGCGAGTCGAAAACCCAGTCAAAAAATTGAAGACCTGCGCGCCATTCCCTGGGGTTTCAGCTGGGGCCAGTGTCGTCTGACACTGCCGGGCTGGTACGGTTTTGGCTCGGCAGTTGAAAGCATGCTGGCAGAAGGCGGCACGCCTGCCAAGCGCAAAGAAGCCATTGCCCTGCTGCAAAAAATGGTCAAGGAGTGGCCGTTTTTCAGAACACTCTTAAGCAACATGGACATGGTGCTGGCCAAGAGCGATTTGGGATTGGCATCACGCTATTCAGAACTGGTGACAGACGCCAAGTTGCGCAAAAAGATTTTCAGCGCAATAGAAGCCGAATGGCTTCGCACCGTCAGCGCGCTGGCACTTATCACCGGTGAAAAGCACCTGCTGGCTGACAACGCATCGCTGCAGCGCTCCATCCGTCACCGCTTCCCTTACATTGACCCCCTGCACCACCTGCAGGTAGAGCTGGTGCGCCGCTACCGAGCGGGCCAGGCCGACGAGCGCGTGCAGCGCGGGATTCACATTTCCATCAATGGGATTGCGGCTGGGTTGAGGAATACGGGATGAGTCCAAAAATCGAATGACTCAAGCAATTAGAAACCGAGGTCGTTTTTTCAATCCCACCAATCGCCAAACAGTGCTCACCTGTTAACCTCTTGTGGACAACGCAAAATAACATTGCAAGCTGACTGCTCAAGTTTGCGCTATTTCAATACTTTACTTGGAGGGAAACCATGACTTCTGATTTCAAAACGCTCGCCTCTCGATGGATTTTGGCGCTGCTGCTGACTCTGGCAGCCGGCCATGCCATGGCAGCCGGAGCTCTGGCGATTGACACCTTGCAGGGTGAAAAGTATGGGTTTTCTTTCAACCACCCCAGCGTTGACCAGGCGGACCAGCGGTCAATGCGCGAATGCGGGGCTGATTGCTCTGTGGTGCTGCGCTTCAGCGGGCAATGCGCCGCTTACGCCGCTGACCAGACCAAAGGTTCAAACGCCTACGGTTGGGGCACGGGCACAACCAGCGCCAACGCGCAGGCCAGAGCCATGTCTGAATGCCAGGCCAAAGGGGGTTCCAGCTGCAAGGTACGCGCATGGGGTTGCGATGCCATCACTTCTACAGCGCCGCAGGCCGCCACCAATCCAGCGCCACAGGCCAGGCCCCCAGCCGCTGCCCAACCTGCGCCGCAGAACAACCCACCCGCTCAAAGCGGCTTTGCCATGATGGGCGAATGGCTGGTGGACTATGTGTCTCCCACTGGTTACACGGCCAGCGGTACCCTGCGCGTGACGGACAACCTGGGCAACGGCAACTTTCGCGGTGTGATGGTTCAGTCGTACACCAGCACAGGAGGCGTTGCCAAGCGGGTACAACAGGACATGCTGATTTCTGTGCGTGGCGATACCGTCGTCATGAATGCCAGCAACCCGGTTTATCTGCAGGGCACGGGCAGCTACAGCCCAGACAATTACACCCTGAGTCTGGCCAGCCCCAACCTGCTGCGCGGTAAAAACTCAGACAACGCTGGTGTTGGCGGCGCGGTCATCATCAGCCGGCGCTGACCACAGCCGGTGGCCGGATGGATTGCCAGTCAGCCGGCACTCCTGAATACATAGCTGGTTGCGCCCGTACTGATTGGCCTGGAGGTATAAAAGACATCTGAAAGCAGCCCAAAAGTGCTTTCCAGACCCCAAACTAGCCTGATCGCGTCAAAACACTGCGCCGAATAACCCAAAAATGTTATTTTCAGGCATCGAAATCGCCTTCAGCCCAATCAATACGGGTGCAAGCAGCTCCTGAAAAAGGAGTAGTTTTAAGCGCTTGTTAATGCGCTTGTGCCCGCTCAAAGCCCCTGTCCTACAGCAATAGCGGCAGCGTCTGATGGGTAAATCAAGGGTAATTGCGTAGGATGGTTTCAAGGCTGAAGCGTGCCAACCCTGCCAAGAGGGGGTCGCCGCGAAGTTGCCGACCTTGACGCACCCGGAGCAGACCATGACCACGTTTACAAGATTCGACGCAGACACAGACTTTGTATCGACCGACACAGCGGCTTTGGCCTCACACATGGGTCATTGCGCCAGCAAACGCAGCCGCTTCTTCGGCTTGCAGGCTGCGCTTGAACTGGCACAGTCAGCGGTTTTCAGCCGCATGGTGACGGCGGCGGTGCTGGCAGCCGTTTTGCTGGCGGTGGCTGGCCTGATCTGACAATGTGAAAACCGCCGCGCTTGACCGTCTGGAAACATTAAACCCACACGCCCAAACAAGACTGAATTCCCATACAAGCGGCCCAGAGCCACTGATACGCGCAGAGCTGTTTGGCACGCAACGTTTTGAAGAGCACGGCCGCAGCCTTGCGCAAGCGCAAACCATCAGCGCCAGCAAGAGTTGGGGCGAAAGCCTGTCGTTCTTTCCACGTGTGCAGGACAACATCAGGGCGTTGCGCCAGGCTTACGATTACATCGCCACCACCTCGCTAAGCGGCCAGTACGTCACACCGGCAGCTGAATGGCTGCTGGATAATTTTCACCTGGTAGAAGCACAGCTACAACAAATCCATGAAGGTGTGCCGCGCCGCTACTATGCAGACCTGCCCAAGCTGACCGACAGGCCCCTGTCGGGACTGCCGCGCGTCTATGGCATAGCATGGGCCTACGTGGCACACACCGACAGTGTGCTGGACCCGGCGTTGTTCACGGCTTTTTTGCATGCCTATCAGGAAGTTAATCAACTGAGTCTGGGGGAGCTGTGGGCCTTGCCCACCACGCTGCGGGTGGTGCTGCTTGAGAATTTGCGGCGGGTGGCGGACCACATTGCAGAAGGCAAGGCCGCCAGGGAATTAGCCCATGCTGTTTGGGACGCGCACGGTGCGCTGTCTGAAAATGACCTCAATGATCTGCTGGCAGGCATGCGTGCCAGAGACCTGGAGCGCGGATTTTTAACCCAGCTCTGGCAGCGCATACCCGACCAGCCCAGCGACGCATCGGCCATGCTGGTGTTCTGGATCAATCAGCACTGCCCCAACGGCCAGGCATTGATTGCTGAGGGACAAAGTGCCCAGGTAGCGACCAATCTGACCATCAGCAACATCATCAACAGCTTGCGCCTGATCGGCCAGATCGAATGGCGCGAGCTGATAGAGCCTGTCAGCAGTGCTTTGCAGGTGCTGCAGCGATTGCCCAGCTTTGCTCCGGAAAGCGAAGGCACCAGGCAGCAAATCACGCAGGCGATGGAAAAGCTCGCGCGTGACACGCAGCAGACCGAGCTGGCCGTGGCCGAAGCAGTGGTCAAGCAGGCACAAGCGTCCACCCCGAGCGTGCAGGGGACTGCCGCGTACCACCTGATAGGTCCGGGGCGCGATGCACTGCTTGAAAGTCTGGCAAAAAATGACGCGCTGGGTCGCAAGCGCGTCACGCTCAGGCTCAGTCCCGCCTGGCGTTTGCCCATCTACCTCATGGCACTGGTGCTGGGCACCTTGAGCCTGCTGGCGCTGACCAATCGGCCATTACATGCCTGGTCAGACTGGTCTTTAGCGCACTGGGTGGCACTGGCGTTGATGGCCTGGCCTGCCTCAGAAGCGGTGGCTGCCGTCATTCACCGCGTGATTGCCGAGTCAACCCGCATCACACCCATGCCCCGACTCGACTTTGCCAGCGGTATTCCGCCCGAGCACCGGGTGCTGGTGGTGATGCCGTGCATGTTGACCTCCCCTGCATCCATCAAAGTCCTGGCCGAGCGGCTGCGCCTGCATTGGCTGGCCAGCCTGGAAGAAAACGCCCAGTTTGCGCTGCTGTCTGACTGGGCTGACGCCGACCAGGCCAGCCTGCCCACTGACACCGCACTGCTCAAAGAAGCACTGGCGCAAATCACGGCATTGAACAGAGCATACCCGTCGGCCGACGGTCAGGTCCCCCGGTTTTTGGTCATCCACCGGGGCCGAAAATGGTGCAGCACCGAAGGCAAATGGATCGGCTGGGAGCGCAAACGCGGCAAGCTGGAGGCACTGGTGCGCCTGATCGCCGCCGGTGAGAAACCCGACGACGGCGCGTTTTATTTTGCCGATGGCATGGCGCTTGGCAGCGGTATCCAGTACGTCGTGACGCTGGACAGCGACACCGGCTTGCCACCAACCGCATTGCGCGAACTGGTGTCGATTGCCGCTCACCCTTTGAACACGCCGCACGTCGATGTTGCCAGCAGGCGCGTCACGGCGGGCTACGGTATTTTGCAGCCGCGTGTGGTCACGCCGCTGCCGCAATTGGAGGAGTGCTCGCCGTTTCACGCCCTGTTTGCCGGTCAGTGCGGCATTGACCCTTACAGCAACGGCACGTCGGATGTGTACCAGGATCTGTTTGGCATGGGTTCCTTTACTGGCAAAGGGCTGCTGAACGTCAAGGCACTGCATGCGGTGCTGGACCAGCGCTTTGCCGATGAATCCGTTCTCTCGCATGACCTGCTCGAAGGCAGCATCAGCCGCTGCGCCTTTGTGAGCGATGTTGTGCTGGTTGAAGACCACCCGCATCATTCAGGGGTTGACGATTCACGTCAGCACCGCTGGGCACGGGGCGACTGGCAGTTGCTGCCACTGATGCTGCGCGCCAGCCACTACGGCATTGACAGCCTGGGCCTGTGGAAGATGCTTGACAACCTGCGCCGCTCGCTGGTCGTGCCTGCGTCACTGGCGTTGCTGCTGTGGGTCATTTTCACAGACGCCATACCGCTTTCAAAAGCGCTGGCCATGGTGCTGGCCGCCTTTCTGGCAGGGCCCTTGCTGGGCGCGCTGGCAGGGCTTGTGCCGACCCGGCGCGGTATCGTGCTGCGGCATTTCTTTCATGTCGGCATGTCGCAGTTCTGGCGTTCGTTTGGTGCGGCAGCATGGCAATTTACCCAACTGGTGCATAAGTCTGTTTTACAGCTGGACGCGATAGCCCGGGCGCTGTGGCGCATGGGTGTCAGCCGCAAACATTTGCTGCAATGGACGACTGCCGCCCAGGCGCAAGCCGCTGCCAAATACACCTTGATCACCTTTATACGCAAGCAGGCCGTCACATCGCTGGCATGCGTTGTCCTGGCCGCTCTGGCATGGCTGGTCAGCCCGCACCCACTGGCTGCGCTAATGTTTGCGATATGGGCCGTGGCGCCGTTGTTTGCCTGGTGGGTCAGCCTGCCCGCAGAGCTCCCCAAGAGCCAGCGGCTGGATGCAGATGAGCGCAGCTACCTGAGTGGCATTGCGCACGACACCTGGCGCTTTTTTGAACACTGCATCACCCCGCAAGACAACCACTTGCCGCCCGACAACCTGCAAATTGACGGGGAGCCCACACTGGCGCACCGCACGTCACCCACCAACATCGGTCTGTATTTACTGGCTGTGACCTGTGCGCGCCAGTTTGGCTGGATCAGCACGGCAGATGTGGTGGCACGTTTGCAAGCCACCCTGGCAACGATTGCCAAGATGCCCAAATACGACGGCCATCTGTTTAACTGGTATCAGACCGAAACACTGGCGGTATTGCAGCCTGCTTATGTATCTACCGTGGACAGTGGCAACCTGGCAGGTCACTTGCTGGCCGTCAGCGGTGCAATGGGCAGCCTGGCGCGCAAAGCCGACACCACCAAAATCGAAAAGCAGCAGCTTGAAGCCATCGCAGCCCAGTGCATGCAGCTGTGCATGGGCATGAACTTCAGCAGCCTGTACAACCCCAAGCGGCACCTGTTTCACATTGGCCTGCGCGTCAATGACCACACACTCGACGCCAGCTACTACGATTTGCTGGCATCTGAGTCGCGCCTGGCCAGCTTTGTGGCGATTGCCAAAGGCGATGTACCGCGCCGCCACTGGATGGCCCTTAGCCGGTCGTTTTTATCAAGCGGCATCACGCCGGGGCTCAAGTCGTGGTCGGGCTCGATGTTTGAATACCTGATGCCGTCACTGGTGATGCAGGAGCCCGCAAATGGCCTGCTGTATTCGTCCAGTCTGGTGGGCGTGATGGAGCAGCAGCTCTTTGGTGATGCACAAGGCCTGCCATGGGGGGTTTCTGAATCAGCCTACTTTGCCCAGGACCATTCCCTGGCCTACCAGTATTCACCCTTTGGCGTACCCCGCCTGGCGCTGCGCCGTACCCCGGCCAGCGAGCGTGTGGTGGCTCCCTATGCCAGCCTGATGGCCACCATGCTGAGCCCGAAGCCCGCCATTGCCAACCTGCGCCGTATGGAAGGGCTGAACGCAAGGGGCGAGTATGGCTTTATGGACGCAATAGACTTTACCGCCGCCCGCCAGCCGCACCTTGAAAAATTCAGCGTGGTCAAAAACTACATGGCGCACCATCAGGGCATGGCGCTGGTGGCGCTGTGCAACGTGCTGTGCGGCCAGGCACCACAGCGCTGGTTTGCCCAAACCCCCCTTGTGGCTGCGTATGACACGTTGCTGCATGAGCGCTGCCCCCGGCAAATCATCAGCAGCGCCAACCCGCGCACAGCACCAGGCGCTGATGACAGCCTGCCCAACAGTGCTTTCCAGTCGCGCAGCATCAACCCGCTGGCGCCGGGCTGGCAACCCACGCATTTGCTGTCAAACGGCCGCTACAGCGTGGCACTACGACCCAACGGTGCGGGCGTCAGTCGCTGGCAGAAAAATAATCAGCGCATCAATGTCAGCCGCTGGCGTGACGATCTGGCGCGAGACGAATACGGCAGCTTTATTTATCTGAAAACAGATGGCAACCCAGCCTGTTCAGTCACAGCACACCCCGCCCCGCATCCGCAGTGGCGCTACAGCTGCTGCCTGATGGCTGACCGGGTTCAGTTTGATGCAACGACCCGGCACATGCAGGCCACCACCACGGTGCTGGTCAGCCCGGAGGACGACACCGAGCTGCGCACGGTGGTCATCACCAACCTGCTCGACGTTGCCGTTACCTGCGACGTGGTGTCCTGTTTTGAAGTGGTGCTGGCTGATGCCCGGGCTGATGAGGCGCATCCCGCGTTTTCAAACCTGTTCATTGACACCGCCTGGCACGCACCGTGGCGGGCGTTGCTGTTAAACCGCCGCCCCCGGCTGCAGGGTGACCCTGCAATATCCGCTGCGCATTTTCTGGCTGAGGCCGATGCCGACATCCTGGCGCTGGACTGCATCACCGACCGCCGCGCCTTTTTGGGCCGCAACCGCAGCCGCGGGCAACCTGCCATGGCACGAGACCAGAGTACAGGCTCGGACACCACGCCTGCCAACGGACTGGACCCCGTCGCCTGCCTGCGCGTCAAGGTACGAATTGCTGCGGGCGGAGTGGCACGCCTGAGCTTTGCAACCACAGTCGCAACAGACGCCACCGAATTGGCAGGCCGGATTGACCAGTATCTGCAGCCCATGCACCTGGAGCGCGCCGCCCGCATGGCGGCCACACTCGCCCAGGTGCGCCTGCGCGACCTGGGGTTGGACGCGGACGAAAACGCCGCTTTGCAAGACCTCACCACAGCGCTGATGTACAGCAGCCCCCGAGCCAACGCAAACGCCAATTCCAATGTCATCAGCGCCAGGACACTGATTGACCAGAAGCAGCTGTGGCGGCTTGGCATTTCAGGCGACAAACCGATCCTGCTGGTTCGCATACATGCCAGTGAGGGCCTGGGCCTGATTCAGTCACTGCTGCGGGCGCAACCCTGGTGGAGTTTTGGCGCACTGGCCACCGATGTGGTGGTTCTCAACAGTGAGGAAAACTCCTACCTGTCACCGCTTCAACATGAAATTGTGGCCCAGCGCGACCGCCTGAATCAAAAGGTGCAGCACAGCTTTCCACCAACGATTAGCGCAGGCTTTTATTTGCTGCGTGACCACGAGGTGTCACCCACAGAAAAGGCCACCCTGCTGGCCATGGCGCGCGTGGTATTTGTAGCCGATGGCAGGCCCATTGAAGTTCAGGTAGCAGATCTCAAGGCATCGTGGTTGGTACCTGGCAAGTCCCAAACGGCAGTGCCTCAGCAACCAACCCTGCCAGCGAATCGCACCATCACCACGCCTGTCGGCAAATTTGATCGCCATTCAGGCGAGTTCCAGTTTGACATCAGCCCAACCCAGCGGCCAGCGCGGCCTTGGGTCAATGTCATTGCCAATGCATCGTTCGGCTTTCAGGTTTCGGAAACGGGCAGCGGATACACCTGGGCCGTTAACAGCCGGCAGCACCAGATCACGCCATGGCGCAATGACCCCGTCGAAGACCCTAGCCACGAGCATTACCTGCTGCAAGATATTCAGACCGGACAATTTCTGGGGCTGACGCCCGGTCATCAGCGTGCAGCGATCAGCGCATCGCCTGATCACAGGGTTCGCCACGGCCAGGGCTACAGCGTGTTTGAGAGCACGCATGAGCAGTTGGATACCCAAACGACATTTTTTGCTGACCTTGATGCAGCCGTCAAACTGGTCCACGTGCAACTGCGCAACAACGGCCGCGCACCGCGTGCTTTAAGGGCGCTGGCCATGGCTGAATGGCAAATGGGTGCCAGCCATGCAGAACGCCGAACGGTGCTGGCATGGAACCCACCCGGCACAGCCGCCGTGATGGCCCAGCAGCGCCAAAGCCGCGCAGGCTTTGGCGGCAGCACGGCGTTTTTGGCGCTGGCTGGCATGCCGGGCGTTGTTCAGTGGACCTGCGATCGCCACGAATTTTTTGACGTCACAGGCCAGATTAACTGGCCCAACACGCTGGGACAGCGCAGCGGCGGTGGACTTGACGCATGCGGCGCGCTGGCCAGCAGCTTTAGCTTAGGCCCCGGCGAGGTGTTCAGTTTCAGTTTCGTCCTGGGCCACGCGCCTGATGCGACGCAAGCCGAGCAACTGGCCATTGCCTGGCTACACCAGGACGTGCCCCAGGCACTCAAAAATGCCAAAACATTTTGGGGCAACTTGCAAGGGCAGGTCACGGTCAGCACACCCGACCCTCTGTTTGATGCGCTCATCAACCGCTGGCTGCTGTACCAGACGCTCACCTCACGCCTGTGGTCCAAGGCTGGGTTTTACCAGGCGGGTGGCGCGTTTGGCTTCAGGGATCAATTGCAGGACAGCATGGCTTTTGCCGTAGTCGCGCCCGAGCGCCTGCGTGCGCAGATTGTGCTGAATGCGTCACGCCAGTTTGCTGAAGGCGACGTGCAGCACTGGTGGCACGCGCCAGGTGGTGAAGGCGTGCGCACCCATTTCAGCGACGACTTGCTGTGGCTGCCGTATGCCTGCGCACACTATGTAGATGTGACGGGCGACTTCGCACTGCTGGATGAACAAGTGGCGTTTTTGCAAGACGCAGCCATTCCTGCTGGCGCGGAAGACGCCTATTACGCACCAGACATCAGTGACGACAAGGCCTCGGTGTATGAACACTGTGCCCGCGCCATTGACCGCAGTCTGGCCACAGGCACGCACGGTCTGCCGCTGATGGGCACAGGCGACTGGAACGACGGCATGAACCGGGTGGGCCATGAAGGCAAAGGCGAATCGGTCTGGCTCGCGTGGTTTTTGTGTCGGGTTGTACAAGACTTTGCGCCACTGGCAGCATCACGTGGCGACACCCAGCGAGCCGACGCATGGCTGAGCGCCCGACAAGGCTGGATACAAGCCCTGCACAGCCATGGCTGGGACGGCGAATGGTTCAGGCGTGCGTTTTTTGACAATGGCGCGCCACTGGGTTCGTCCAGCAACGACGAATGCAGGATTGATCTGATTGCGCAGGCCTGGTCGGTGCTGTCTGGTGCATCCACCGAGCCCTTCATGCAAAGCGCCATGCAGTCCATGACGCAGCAATTGATCGATGACGACACAGGGCTGTTGCACTTGCTGGCACCGCCATTTGAAAAGTCCGCCAACAACCCCGGCTACATTCAGGCTTACCCGCCCGGCGTGCGTGAAAACGGTGGCCAGTACAACCACGCCGCCGTCTGGGCCATGATGGCGCAAGCCCAAACCGGCGATGCCCAGGGCGCGTGGGAAAGTTTCAAGGCCATCAGCCCCGCCCACCGCAGCCAGCACCCCACACGCGGGCCACTGTATGAACTGGAGCCCTATGTGACAGCAGGCGATATTTATGGGGCATCGCCCTACACCGGGCGGGGCGGCTGGAGTTGGTACACCGGCTCAGCGGCCTGGCTGTATCGCGCAGCACTGGAGAATTTGCTGGGGTTAAAAATCCGGCAAGGCGAGTTGTCCATCACCCCCTGTGTGCCTGAAGACTGGCCAGCCTTTGAAGTTGTCTGTCAGCAGTAAATAGAACTGTCCGGTTTTAGAGCAAATAGATTGTCCGCTTTTTCTATTTTGTTTGCGATGACTGCAAAGCTGCGTAGGGCGTAGCCCGAAGCGGCTTTGCAGCCATCGCGCGGA
>JBILXX010000027.1:0-37579 GCA_044378095.1 Polaromonas sp. | reverse complement strand
TCATCTTGGCCAAATTCGACTACTACCCTGCGATTGTTCATTTTGCTATCCCTCTAAACTGAAGTAATCAGCTTTGGAGTGGATGTTCATATAAAAGTTCAATACATATGCAACACTACACTAGCATGTTGGCTATCTGATTGCTTCTGTCCTTGAACTGCCGACTCTTCCCATTGATCTAGGTATTTATGCAGAGCATCAACTTGGATAGTTAGCTGGTTAGCTGTGGTGGCTGCTTTAAGCGCGTCTCGCAAATCAGCTAAAAGTTCTTTTGCATCCATACATCACGTCCTTAATTATGGTGATACCTCTTGCTCCCATTACCGCTGGGATTTAGAAAATTTGTTATCCTAAAAATCCCCGCCCCCACTCCCATGCGCCAAGCTCTCAAACTTGGTGATGCGGTTGATAAACGCGAGCTTGACGGTGCCTGTTGGCCCGTTACGCTGTTTGCTGATGATGACTTCGGCCACGCCGGGTTCTTTGCAGGCTTCTTTGGTGTAGTACTCGTCGCGGTAGATGAACATGATGATGTCGGCGTCTTGCTCAATCGCGCCGGACTCGCGCAGGTCGCTCATCATGGGGCGTTTGTCGGTGCGGCTCTCTACCCCCCGGCTGAGCTGCGACAGGGCGATCACGGGGCATTGCAGCTCTTTGGCCAGCATCTTCAGGCCGCGCGATATTTCGCCGACCGCTGTCGCGCGGTTTTCTTCGCTCATGCTGCTGGACACGCTCATGAGCTGCAAGTAATCAACCACGATCAAACCGAGCTTGCCGCATTGCTTGGCCAGGCGGCGGGCGCTGGCGCGCAGCTCGCTGACCGTCAAGCCGGGCGTTTCGTCAATGTGCAGCGATATGTTGCGCAGCTTTTCAATCGCCTCGGTCAGGCGCGGCCACTCTTCGTCGGTCAGTGCACCGGTGCGCAAATGGGTCTGGTCGATGCGGCCAATCGAGCCGACAATACGCACCGCCAGTTGCGACGCGCCCATTTCCATTGAAAACACGGCAACAGGCAAGCCTTCGTTTAACGCGACGTGTTCGGCGATGTTGATGGCGAGAGCGGTGTTGTGTGTCACCACGTCCTGGTCGGTGATGTACAGCTTGCTGGGGTGGCTGACTGAAATGCATTGGCACGGCGCTTTGCGGGTGGGTGTGATGCTGCTAACGGTCAGGCGCTTTCTGCGCTGCCACTGCGCGGGTGCTCGGGCTACTTTTTCAGCCACTGAGAACAATGACTTTGGTTCAGGGTGCGAGATGTTGCAGACGTAGGCTGTCATGCCCGCCATGCGCATGCCTGCCACATTGGTGAAGTGCGGTTGCTTGGGGTTGATGGAACACCAGCCGCCTAGTGACCGGGCGAGTTCTTGCACGTCTTTAGCCAGCTGGTGGCTGGCCGTTGAAAAGCGAACACTGCCCCACTTTTCAACCCAGCCATCGGTATCTAGCAGGCCGCGCAGCACGGCCAGGCGCGCTGCCTTGTGCGCTTCAAGGTAGATGCGCGGGATGAATTTGTGGTCACTGGCCAAGCCAGACAAGCCCAGGGCTTGCAGTTGCATGCGCAGCGGGTTTGATTGAACGCCTGCAACGCCTTTGGCATGAGCTCCGTCTTGCCTGACGATGCGCCAGTCATAGCGCCCTGCGTGGTTCATCGTCATGCCCTGCCCTATGCCTTCGGCCATCAGCTCGAGCATCTGCGGTGCAGCGGTTGAAAAGCGCACTGTGCCTGTGCCTGTCAGGCAACCATCGCCTAACAAGCTGCCGAGTACCCAGGGCTCAATCGGCAGCTCGTCTGTGTGACCAAAATCACCCGAGGCAGGTTCAACCCACAGGCGGTTGATGTAGCGCTTGCGTTTCAGCATGTCGGCCAGCTTCGTGGTGTTGACCACCTTGGGCGCCGCCCAGTCGCGGTACTGGACTTGCCACAAATGCTCCGCACAACATTCGGTGCTGCGGCCATCTGAAAAGCTGATGCGGAACACTTCTTTTTCACCCTGCGGGAAAACGGCCGTCACGATAGACGGCTGCCCATCAACCGAGGCAACGGCATCACCCACCGCCAAATCCCCCATCGTCGTCCAACCGGTGCGAGTGCGCACGCGCGCGTCGAGCGGCTGCGCTTTCCCCATACTCGGTCTCGCCGCCAAAATCACCAAATCACCGGCCTGAAAGCCTGATGTCATGCGGTCTAAATCATAAAAACCTGTCGGCACACCCGTCACGTCGTTTGGGTTCTCGCTCATCTCGGTCACGCGGTCCAGCAGGCTGACAACCAGCGTGTCCATGCTCTGAAAACCTTCTTTCATGCGGGAGCCCTGCTCGCCGATTTTGAAGATTTTTTGCTCGGCTTCGTCCAGGATGGTGGCGATGTCTTTGCCTTGTGGGCTGAAGGCGTTGGTCGATATCTCGTCGCTGGCGGCAACGAGCTTGCGCAAGATGGAGCGCTCGCGAACGATCTCTGCATAACGCCGGATATTCGCAGCACTGGGCACGTATTGCGCGAGTGAGTTGAGGTAGCTCAAGCCCCCTACTTCGTCGGCCTTGCCCTGGTTTTGCAGGTGCTCGTACACGGTGATGACGTCTGCCGGCTTGGTGGCGTTGATCAGCGCGCCCACCGCGGCGTAAATCAGCTTGTGCTCGGCACGGTAAAAGTCCTGGTCGGTCAGCAAGTCTCCGACACGGTCCCAGGCGGCGTTGTCCAGCAGCAGGCCGCCCAGCACGCTGGACTCGCCTTCAATCGAATGCGGCGGGATGCGCAGTTGGGCGATTTGGCGGTCGGAGCCATAACCAGAATTTGCGGGTTGGTCGAAGACTGAAAGTACGGCGGACATGGGCTTTTTGGAGATTGGATTTTTAACAAGCCAAATGGTACGCCTGGCGCGCCACAACGGTTTGTATAAAGCTGTGGATAAGCTCTGGAAATTGGGTGTAAATGTGGCGGGAAGTTGTGCGCAACACCGTCAGGCGTTTGGCCATAAAAAAAGCCACTCAGCGAGTGGCTTTTATAAAGAGCGGGAAAAGCTTACGCTGTTTCGCCGTACACCGTCACGGTGATGTCCACCAGCACGTCGGTGTGCAGAGCCACGCTGACCGAATGGTCGCCGGTGGTTTTCAGCGGGCCGACAGGCATGCGGATTTGTGATTTGGCCACTGCAAAGCCTTGCTTGGTCAGTTCGGCAGAGATGTCGTGGTTGGTCACAGAACCGAACAAACGGCCATCGACACCGGCTTTTTGGGTCAGCTTGATGGTGGTGCCGCCCAGCTTGGCGCCTTGGGCTTGTGACTCAGCCAGCTTGGCTGCGGCTGCTTTTTCAAGTTCAACGCGCTTGGCTTCAAACTCGGCCTTGTTGGCTGCAGTGGCGCGGCGGGCGCGGCCTGACGGGATCAAAAAGTTGCGTGCATAGCCGTCTTTGACTTTGACGACTTCACCCAGGGTGCCGAGGTTAACGACTTTGTCTAACAAAATGATTTGCATGGTCGTGCTCCTTACAGGCTTTTGTGCTGGTCGCTGTATGGCAGCATGGCCAAAAAGCGGGCGCGTTTGACAGCGGTGTTGATCTGGCGCTGAAAAATCGCGCGCGTGCCGGTCAAACGGGCCGGGATGATCTTGCCGTTCTCGCTGACAAAGTCACGCAGGGTGTCGATGTCTTTGTAGTCGATTTCTTCGACGCCAGCAGCGGTAAAGCGGCAAAAGCGCTTGCGCTTGAACAGCAGGGATTGTGTGTTGCGCTTGGGGCGCTTGTCTTTGTTGAAACGTTTTGGTCCGGGCATGATGGACTCCTTTAAATTAAATGATGTCTTGGATATGAAAGACGATGCTTTTACTTGTGCGTGCGTTGATCAAAAAACCGGTAAACAACTGGAGCTTGCCTAAATCGGACTTGGCTGAGGTTTCAGCCAGTGCGCCAAAAGCGACTGCTCTGACTGTCAATTTGACTTGCCTTTTAACACCTGCTTCTTCAACTTCGGACTCGTGCTCGAGAACAAGGTTAAGGGCGGGGATACCGGCTGGCGTGTAGCGTAGAGGACTTGCCTCGGCGACACGCGCTGACAACCTGACAATATTTTGGACAGTTTTTACCTGGTTCAATGAATCAATGATCAGCGGTCGTTGCCAGCGTATTCAGCTTGCTGTGTCTTGCGGGCTTCTTCACGCTCGACGTTGCGCATCATCAAGGATGGGCCGGTTTCGGCTTTCTTTTTGACCACGGTCAGGTGGCGCAGCACGGCATCGTTGAACTTGAACGCGTGTTCAATTTCATCCATCACGGCTTGTGACGCTTCGATGTTGATGCAAAGGTAGTGGGCTTTACCGAGCTTTTGAATCAGATAAATGAGCTGGCGACGGCCCCAATCTTCAACACGGTGAACAATGCCACCGCCGGCAACAATCATGCCCTTGTAACGTTCCAGCATGGCTGGGACTTGCTCGCTTTGATCCGGGTGGATCAGCAAGACGATCTCGTAGTGACGCATAAGACTCCTTTTGGGTTGTAAAAAGCCGCCCCGGCGTCAAGACAGGTGCGGCAAGGTAAGCCCATGATTATAGCCCGAAGCGGGCTACACACGGTTTACGAGTTGGCCAACTGCTTCCAGGTGGCCATCACGGTGTCAGGGTTCAGGGAAATCGAGCCGATGCCCTGATCTTTCAGCCACTGGGCCAAGTCCGGGTGGTCGCTGGGCCCCTGGCCGCAAATGCCGACGTATTTGCCCTGGCGTTTGCAGGCAGATATGGCCATGGCCAGCAGCGCCTTGACGGCTGGGTCACGCTCGTCAAAGTCTTGCGCCAGAATTTCCAGGCCAGAATCGCGGTCGAGCCCCAGTGTCAGCTGCGTCAAATCATTCGAGCCAATTGAAAAACCGTCGAAATACTCGAGGAACTGATCAGCCAGCACCGCGTTGCTCGGCACCTCACACATCATGATGACGCGCAAGCCGTCTTGCCCACGCTTCAGGCCGTGTTGGCTCAAGAGCTCGGTGACTTTGGCGGCCTGCCCGAGTGTGCGCACAAAAGGCACCATCACCTCGACATTCGTCAAGCCCATGTCATTGCGCACACGCTTCAAGGCTTCGCACTCCATGGCAAACGCTTCGCGAAAGTCTTCACTGATGTAGCGTGCTGCACCGCGAAAGCCGAGCATCGGGTTTTCTTCTTCGGGCTCGTAGCGTGAGCCGCCAATCAGCTTGCGGTATTCGTTGGACTTGAAGTCAGACAGGCGGACAATCACCGATTTCGGCCAAAACGCAGCGGCAATCGTGGCGATGCCTTCAGCCACCTTGTCAACATAAAAAGCCCGCGGTGAGGCATGGCCGCGTGCCACGCTTTCAACCGCCTGTTTCAAATCTGCATCAATGTTGGGATAGTCCAAAATCGCCTTGGGGTGGACGCCAATGTTGTTGTTGATGATGAATTCCAGCCGCGCCAGGCCCACGCCCTGGTTGGGGATCTGGCAAAAGTCAAAAGCCAGTTGCGGGTTGCCGACGTTCATCATGATCTTGATGTCAATCGGCGGCATTTCGCCGCGCTGCACTTCAGTGACTTCAGTTTCCAGCAGGCCGTCGTAAATGTTGCCGGTATCGCCCTCAGCGCAGCTCACCGTTACCAGCATGCCGTCTTTGAGCATCTCCGTCGCGTTGCCGCAGCCGACGACTGCCGGGATGCCCAGCTCGCGCGCAATGATGGCGGCGTGACAGGTACGGCCGCCCCGGTTGGTGACGATGGCACTGGCCCGTTTCATCACCGGCTCCCAGTTCGGGTCGGTCATGTCGGTCACAAGCACATCACCGGCTTGCACCTGGTCCATGTCCTTGATGTCGTGCACGATGCGCACCGGTCCGGTTCCAATCTTCTGGCCAATCGCGCGGCCTTCGGTCAGCAACGCGCCCTTGGCCTGGTTGGCTTTGAGCTTGTAGCGCAGCTCGGCTTTGCCTTTGGACTGGCTTTTAACTGTCTCGGGCCGTGCCTGCAAGATGTAGAGCAAGCCGTCGGTGCCGTCTTTGCCCCACTCAATATCCATCGGACGGGCGTAGTGTTGTTCGATGATCAAGGCGTATTTGGCCAGTTGCTCCACGTCTGCATCGGTCAGGCTGTAACGGTTGCGCAGCTCGGTCGGCACGTCGGTGGTTTTAACGAGTTTGCCGCCTGATTTTTTCTCTTCCGCCGAGGTGAATTCCATCTGTAGCAGCTTGGAGCCGAGATTGCGGCGAATCACCGCGCGCTTGCCCGCTTTCAGCATCGGCTTGTGCACATAAAACTCGTCCGGGTTCACCGCGCCCTGCACCACTGTTTCTCCCAAGCCGTAGCTGGACGTGATGAACACCACGTCTTCAAAACCGCTTTCGGTGTCGATGGTGAACATCACACCGGCTGCACCCAGGTCGCTGCGCACCATGCGCTGCACGCCTGCAGACAAGGCAACATCGGCGTGCGCAAAGCCCTGATGGACGCGGTAGCTGATGGCGCGGTCGTTGTACAGCGACGCAAACACCTCTTTCATCTTGTGCAGAACGTCTTCAATGCCAACCACGTTCAAAAAGGTTTCTTGCTGGCCTGCAAATGATGCGTCGGGCAAGTCTTCAGCCGTGGCGGATGACCGCACGGCGAAGCTCGCCTGGGCATTGCCTGCACTTAATGTGGCAAAGCTTTCACGCACAGCTTTTTCGAAATCAGCGGGGAAAGGCTGTGCTTCAACCAGCGCACGGATCTGGCTGCCCGCAGCCACCAGAGCAGGCACATCGTCGGTGTCCAGCGCATCCAGCACGGCGTTGATTTTTTTGTCCAGCCCGGCATGCGCCAAAAACACCCGAAAGGCATGCGCCGTGGTGGCAAAGCCAGTGGGGACGCGCACGCCCTCAGGCCCGGTGGGCAGTTGCGAGATCATCTCGCCGAGGCTGGCGTTTTTACCGCCTACTGCCTCGACATCGCTCATTCTCAGGTTTTCAAAGGCAACGACCAATGCGTCCTGTGCAAAAAGGTTGGACATGAAGATACTCCGGGAGGTTTAAAAACCGGGGGGCGGGCATGTGCCGGGTGCAACCGTGTTGTGTTGTTATGGGGTTGGGGCGGGTCATGTTGCCAGGAAACTGGATAATTGGCGCAATTGTAGGGTGCAGCAAGCACCCAAGCTTTCAATCCGCTGAACCCTCTTTATGTAGGCCAACATGCCCAATCGCACGGTATTTTTCATCTCTGACGGCACAGGCATTACCGCCGAGACCTTTGGCAACGCGATTCTGGCCCAGTTTGAGATGACGCCGCGCCACGTCAGGCTGCCGTTTATCGACAGTGTGGACAAGGCGCACCAGGCGGTACGGCAAATTAACCACGCCGGTGAGACCGAGGGCAAACGGCCTATCGTCTTCACCACGCTGGTCAACATGGAGATATTGGCGGTGATCAAAACCCATTGCCACGGCATGCTGCTGGACATGTTTGGCATGTTTGTGGCTCCGCTGGAGAGCGAACTGGGCCTGAAGTCCAACCATCGGGTTGGCCGGTTTTCAGACGCCTCCAAAAGCAAAGCCTATGACGAACGGATTGAAGCGATCAACTTTTCGCTGGCGCATGACGATGGCCAAAGCAACCGTGACCTGGCGGGCTCCGATGTGATTCTGGTGGGCGTCAGTCGCAGCGGTAAAACCCCGACATCGCTGTACCTGGCCATGCAATACGGCCTGAAAGCGTCAAATTACCCGCTGATCCCGGAAGATTTTGAGCGCCGCCAGTTGCCGCCCGCCCTGGTGCCGCACCGAGCGAAAATATTTGGCCTGACGATTGCGCCTGAACGCCTGGCGCAAATCCGCAATGAGCGCCGGCCCAACTCCAATTACGCCAGCCTGGTCAACTGCCGCAACGAGATCCACGAAGCAGAAGCCATGATGCGCCGCGAAGGCATCCGCTGGCTGTCAACCACCAGCAAGTCGATTGAAGAGATTTCCACCACCATCCTTCAAGAGATTCGGCCAGAGCGGCTGGTGTATTGACCTGTTTTGGTCATCAGACACTCAAATAAGCTAAAAAAAGGCCGTTTTCAGGCATCAAATAAGGCTTTTAGCCAATGAATACGGGCGCAAGCAGCTATTGAACCAATAGCGCCACCGCACGCGCCTCCATGCTCAGGCCCTGGCCGACAGGACCGAGCTTCTCGTACGTCTTGGCCTTGACGTTCACACGGCTGGAATCCAGGCCCAGTGCCTCTGCAATCCGCTGGCGCATCGCCGGGATGTAAGCCGCCAGCTTGGGCGCCTGGGCAATCACGGTGCTGTCGATGTTGCTGATTTTGTAACCTTGCGCAGCGACCAGGTTGGCGGCTTCTTTCAACAGCTCGATGGAGTCGGCGCCTTTGAACTTTGCATCTGTATCTGAAAAGTGCGAGCCAATATCGCCCAGTCCGGCTGCACCCAGCAACGCGTCAATGATGGCGTGCAGCAGCACATCGGCATCTGAATGGCCCAGCAGCCCAGTGGTGTGCGGTACTTCAACCCCACCAATGATGAGCTTGCGGCCAGGCACCAGCGCATGGGTGTCCCAGCCTTCACCGATGCGAAATGGGGGCGGTGCTGCCGGAATTTGCGGGCTGGTTGCTGATGGGGAGTCGATCATGTTTTTGGTCTCAAATGAAGCACATCAATAAAGCAAATAAATTGAAGCAAATGCTAAGGTTTGGTTTTGGTCTTGCTGGCCTCAGACTGCGCCTGGGCCTCTTCAAGAACCCGCACCCGCGCCTCCAGGGTCTGCGCCTGCTGAATCAGGCTTTTGTACAGGTCGTCTCGCAGCTCGCGCCGGAGCTGACCGATGTCCAGACCCGTATCGCCAGCGCGGCGTAACTCAACACGGGCATCTGAAATGCCTTGTTGTTCCAGCATGGCTTGCACTCGCTCCACTTTCAAACCTGGCTGGCCACCGACCAGCACGGTCAGGCGCAGCACGCGTGCCGGGGCATCAATCTCATGCGAAAAAACCTGTGTACTGCCGTCGCGCTCCAAAGCTTGCGCCACTTGCAAAGCGCCACGGGTAAACACCTCCTGCTGCACCAGTCGCCAGCCAAACAGGAGACTGGGGGACATCACTGCCACCAGCAACACCCCCAACCAAAACCTGTGTCGTTGCCGGGTGGTCGGGTCGATGGGTGCCTTCGTGGGCAGCCGAAGGATGCGTGCAATCACCAGCGAAGAAAACGCAATGAAGACGCCATTGATGAGGAACAGGTAAAAGGCGCCTGAGAAAATATCCAGGCGCCAATGCGCCAAGCCAAACCCTGCGGTACACAGGGGTGGCATCAGTGCTGTCGCTATCGCCACACCGGGCATCACGTTGGTGTAACCCCGTCGGGTGGCCGCTATCATCCCGGCGGCGCCGCCAAAAGCGGCAATCAAAACATCCCATAACGTGGGCGATGTGCGGGCCAGCAGCTCAGACTGCGGCTCATCCAGCGGGCTAACCAGAAAATACAGCGCAGATGTCACCAGGCTGAGCAAGGCAAACACAACAAGGTTGCGCGCAGCCCGCCGTACCAGCGGGAAGTCGCTCACCGCTGCGCCGTAGCCAATGCCCACAATGGGCCCCATCAGCGGCGAAATGAGCATGGCGCCAATGATGACTGCCGTCGAATTGACATTCAACCCGACAGAAGCCACCAGAATCGCAAAAAAAAGCACCCAAAGGTTGGTACCGCCAATGTGCACGCCGTCCCGCAGCGCTGTGTCGATTAACTCGGGCGCCTGCTGATCTCGCCGCAGATTCAGCAAGCGGTACAAGTCTCGACGCCACTGGTGAAGCTTCATGGTTATTGCCCGGTTGCGTCCAGCGCTTGGCGATGCGCCAAAACCAGCTGCGCCAGCACAAGGTCATCTGGATAGGTCACTTTGAAGTTTTGCAAACTGCCGGGCACCAGCAGCGGCTGAAGACCTGATAACTCCATGGCGCTGGCTTCATCGGTGACCTGGTCACCAGCGGCCAGCAGCGCTTTTTCAAGCGGCCCCATGCGGAACATTTGCGGCGTTTGGGCCAGCCATTTGTCCCCACGGTCCAGCGTTGCAGTTACCCGGTCACCACTGGCCGCTTTGAGCGTGTCGGGAAGCTTTTGTGCCAGCAAGCCGCCAACCGGGTCGTCCTGGCAAGCGTCCATCAAGGCCAAAATCTGGGAAGGCGTGACCAGACAGCGGGCTGCATCATGAACCAGCACCCAGTCCGAAGGTGCGGCGCTGTTGGCCAGCAACGCACGCAACCCAGCCAGCACCGAGACAGCGCGCGTCGCACCACCTTCAGGCAGCAAGCTCTCATGCGCCTTTGGAAAGTCCGGGCAGGCGGTGGCAAAACCAACATCGTCTTTTGCAACCACCAAACACAAGCCAGTCAGGCGCGGGCCAATGGATCTGAAGGCTTGCACCGTGTGCCACACCAGGGCATGGCCGGCAAGTATCTGATACTGTTTTGGGCTTGAAGTACCTGCCCTGCTGCCATTGCCGGCGCACGGGATCAATGCAAAAAAGCGGGGCTTGTGGCTGTCAGTCTTCATGGCTTGATCATAAATTCTAAAATTGCTGGTGTAAGACGCATGCACCCCACTCTTTCAGGTTTGGGGTGCTTTGCATTTGCTGACGATTTTTTAAAGCAACGGATTCATGGATTTACCCAAACTCAACCCCGGCAAACGCTTCACCCTGCCCCTGCCCGTTGGCTCAGCCGATGCGCTTTTAATTGGCCAGCTCGGCTCGCGTGAAAAAGCCGCTGGCAAGCTGACGGCCATCGTCACGTCAGACGCCACCACCGCCCAGCGGCTGATGCAGGAACTGGCGTTTTTTGCACCCGACCTGCGCTGCGCACTTTTTCCTGACTGGGAAACACTGCCGTACGACACGTTTTCGCCGCATCAGGACCTGATCAGCGAACGCCTGGCCACGCTGTGGCGCATTCAACAAAAAAGCAAAGACTCCGGCGCTGATGTTGTCATCGTGCCCGCCACCACGGCGCTCTACCGCCTGGCCCCGCCCAGCTTTTTGGCGGGTTACACGTTTGAGTTCAAGGTCAAGCAAAAGCTGGACGAGGCCAAGCTCAAGGCACAGTTGACACTGGCGGGTTACAGCCATGTCACGCAAGTCGTCAGCCCCGGTGAATACGCGGTGCGCGGCGGGCTGATTGATCTCTTCCCCATGGGCTCGCTGGTGCCCTACCGTGTTGATTTGTTTGACGATGAGATCGACAGCATCCGCACCTTTGACCCCGACACCCAGCGCAGCCTGTACCCGGTGCCTGAAGTGCGCCTGCTGCCGGGCCGCGAGTTCCCGATGGACGACGACGCGCGTGCGCGCTTTCGCAACCGCTGGCGCGAACTGCTGGACGGCGACCCGACCAAGAGCCGCATTTACAAAGACATCGGCAACGGTGTGGCCACAGCAGGCATTGAATATTACCTGCCGCTGTTTTTTGAAGAAACAGCCACGGTGTTTGACTATCTCGGAGCCAACGCAACCGTGGTCCTGCATGGTGATCTGGAGCCGTCTTTCCAGCGCTTTTGGCAAGACACCAAAGACCGCTACAGGCTGGTCAAAGACGCGCCAGACCGGCCCGCATTGCCGCCCGAGTCGCTGTTTTTAAGTGCCGAGCAGTTTTATGCACGCGCCAACGTCTACGCCCAGCTGGCGCTGCGTGCGGTTGTGGAAGGTGTTGAACACAACGCCCACTTTCAAAAGCTGGAAGAGATGGCCGTGGTGCGCGGCGCAGAAAACCCGCTGACCAAGCTCAAAAGTCACATTCAAAACACGCCCCAGCGCGTGCTGATACTGGCCGAAAGCGACGGCCGCCGCGAGAGCCTGCTGGACTTTCTGCGCGCCAGCGGCGTCAGCCCGCCCGCGTTTGATTCGCTTGAAGACTTTCAGACCAGCCCCGAAAAGCTCGGCATCGCAACCGCCGCTTTGAACGTAGGCTTCAGCTGGCTGGATGGCGACATTGACTTCGTCACCGAGACCGAACTTTTCGCCGCAGGCATGGCAGTGCGCCGCCGCAATAAAAAGCAGGAAAAAGTCAGCGATGTTGAAGCGCTGATCAAAGACCTGTCAGAGCTCAACGTGGGCGACCCGGTGGTGCACAGCGCACACGGCATTGGCCGCTACAAGGGGCTGATCAATATGGACCTGGGGCAAGGCCCGAGTGAGTTTTTGCACCTGCAATATGCCGACGATGCGACGCTGTATGTGCCCGTCAGTCAGTTGCAACAAATCAGCCGCTATACCGGGGTGAGCGCCGACGAGGCACCGCTGCACCGGCTGGGTGGCGCAGCGTGGGACAAAGCCAAACGCAAAGCCGCCGAACAGGTGCGCGATTCGGCCGCCGAGCTTTTGAACATTTACGCCCGCCGCGCGGCGCGCCAAGGCCATGCCTTCCGCTACTCACCCAACGACTACGAAACCTTTGCCAACGACTTTGGCTTTGACGAAACCGCTGACCAGAGTGCCGCCATTCATGCGGTGATCCAGGACATGATCAGCCCACGCCCGATGGACAGGCTGGTCTGTGGCGATGTGGGCTTTGGCAAAACAGAAGTCGCCCTGCGCGCAGCATTTATTGCCATTACGGGCGGCAAACAGGTCGCACTGCTGGCGCCCACCACGTTGCTGGCCGAGCAGCACTTTCAGACGCTGTCAGACCGCTTTGCCAAATGGCCTGTGAAGGTGGCAGAGATGAGCCGTTTCAGATCTGCCAAAGAAATCACCGCAGCCATCAAGGGCATTGCAGACGGCACGATTGACATCGTGGTCGGCACCCACAAGCTGCTGAGCAAGGACATCCACTTCCAACGCCTGGGGCTGCTCATCATTGACGAAGAACACCGCTTTGGCGTGCGCCACAAGGAGGCCATGAAGGCCATGCGCGCTGAAGTCGATGTGCTGACGCTGACCGCCACGCCCATCCCGCGCACGCTGGGCATGGCGCTTGAAGGCCTGCGTGATTTGAGTGTGATTGCGACTGCACCACAACGCCGCCTGGCCATCAAAACCTTTGTGCGCAGCGAGAGCAATGGCGTGATTCGTGAAGCCGTTCTGCGCGAGCTCAAGCGCGGCGGGCAGGTTTACTTTTTGCACAACGAGGTCGAGACGATTCAAAACCGCCGCGAAAAATTGGAAGCTTTGTTGCCCGAAGCCCGCATTGCCGTGGCCCACGGCCAGATGCCCGAGCGCGAGCTGGAACGCGTGATGAAAGACTTCATTGCCCAGCGCTATAACCTGCTGCTTTGCTCCACCATCATCGAAACCGGCATTGACGTGCCAACAGCCAACACCATCGTCATGGCGCGCGCTGACAAGTTTGGCCTGGCGCAGCTGCACCAGTTGCGTGGCCGCGTGGGCCGCAGCCACCACCAGGCGTATGCGTATTTGATGGTGCCCGACATTGAGGGCCTGACCAAACAGGCTGGTCAACGCTTGGAAGCGATTCAGCAAATGGAAGAACTCGGCTCAGGCTTCTATTTGGCCATGCATGACCTTGAAATCAGGGGTACGGGCGAGGTGCTGGGTGAAAACCAGTCAGGCAACATGATGGAAATCGGCTTTCAGCTTTACAACGAAATGCTGAGCGAAGCCGTGCGCTGCCTGAAGGCCGGCATTGAGCCCGACTTGCTGGCACCGCTGAACGTGACGACCGACATCAACCTGCACGCCCCGGCCCTGCTGCCAGACGACTATTGCGGCGACGTGCATTTGCGCCTGAGCTTTTACAAAAAACTGGCCACCGCCAAAAACACCGATCAAATCGACGCGCTGCTGGAAGAAATCGTTGACCGGTTCGGCAAGCTGCCGCCGCAAGGCCAAACGCTGATCGACGTGCACCGCCTGCGTGTCATTGCCAGGCCCTACGGCGTGGTCAAAGTTGATGCAGCCCCCGGCGTGATCAACATCACCTTCAAAAAAGACCCGCCGATAGATTCCATGGCCATCATGCATCTGATTCAAAAAAACCGGCACATCAAGCTGGCGGGCAATGAAAAGCTGCGGATTGAAAAGGAACTGCCCTCGGCAGTAGACCGGGCGCAAATGGTGCGGGATGTGCTGCGGAGTTTGGGGCAGCCAAAAGTCGAGGCAATTGCCATATAAGTTAGCCGCACTTATAATTGCGAATCTAATTTTAAGGGGTTCACCATGTCCCAAGTCACTATTTACCTCGAAGAAGACACCCTGGCCGCAGCCAAGACAGCCGCAGCGCGGGCGCAGATGTCAGTCAGCAAGTGGTTTGCGCAGTTTGCCGAGGCTGAAAAACAAAAGCCTGCACAGAGCTGGGACCAGTTTTTTGCCGAAATCGACAGCCTGGACACCACCAACCTGGATGCAACCGACGGCTGGGACGCCCTGCTGAAGGACCGGTACAGTGGCTTGGGCACAGACGCACCAAGGCAGTCGTTTTGAAGTACTTGCTCGACACGGACACGCTGATTTACGTGTTCAAACGCGCTGGAAATTGCCTCGCTCGGCTGGCCTCGCAAAACGACAGCGATATTGCCATCTCCACCATCAACCTCTTTGAGCTTGAGTACGGAATGGGCAAGTCAGACAACCGAATCAAGATGGACAGCTACGTCGCAACCCTGTGCAGGCGCTACGCGGTTTTAGACTTTGACCGTGCTGCCAGTCAGCAAGCAGGTGTGATTCGCTCGCTTTTGGATACCCGCGGCACACCCATAGGCCCCTACGACATACAAATGGTGGGCATTGCACTGTCAAAAAATCTGACCATCGTGACCCGCAACACGCGTGAGTTTGTGCGCGTTCCTGGCCTGCAGGTTGAAAACTGGTACGACCAATGACAGACCCCATGCTGGACACCATCAGCGTCACGCTGCAGCGCGATGTTGAAGGGCAGTTTTGAATATCCCGCTTTAGTTTGAGCTAGCGGCTGATGTTGTGCTGTTGATTCAAGACGGTAATCGGCTAGTTATTGAGCCTATCAAAGCATCTATCGATAAAGCATCCATTAAATAAGCCTATTTAATGCTAATTAAGACATAATATAAGACATCAAATAAATCCAGGAATCCTATGCACAGCGTATTAAGCCAAAACTGCGTCAGCGTGACTGAGCTCAAACGCAACTACACACAGGTATTGCTACAGGCCAATAACCAGCCCGTGGCGGTGCTCAACCACAACCGCCCAGAAGCCTATTTGCTGCCCGCTGCGATGTATGAAAAGCTGCTTGAGCAACTCGAAGACGCCGAGGACGCACAACTGGTGCGTGAGCGTGCTGCGGGCCCATTCGTCGAAGTCGATTTGGCAGATCTGTAATCGTTCCAGATGATTTACAAACTGAGGTTTCATGAAAAAGCCCTGGTTGAATGGCACAAGCTTGACGGCTCGGTACGCGAGGTCTTCAAGAAAAAACTGGCTGAGCGGCTCGTCAATCCACGCCTGCCGAGCGCGGCCTTGTCCGGCATGGCGGACTGCTACAAAATCAAATTACAAGCCTTGGGTCTGCGACTGGTTTACCGGGTTGACGACGGCATTGTGCTGGTGACAGTCATTGCCGTTGGAAAACGCGACAAAAAGCGCGTTTATACCGCTGCACAGACCAGAATATAAAGCAAATTAACCTACAGCCCAATCAATACGGGCGTAAGCAGCTACTAAAATAATAGTAATTAGAAAAGCAAAAAACATGTCACAGCCTGCCACCCAACCCATCCTGAGCGCCCTCACCCCTGACCAGCAAAAGCTCGAAGTACTGCGCCAGCACTTCCCGCAGGCTATTGAGGTAGGCACTGACGGCCACATTCGCATCAATGCGGCTGCTCTGCAAGTGGCGCTTGACCCGTCCAACCCCGCAGGCATTCAGGTTGAAGAAGACGGCTACGAGCTGCGCTGGGTGGGCAAGCGCGAGGCCTACCACAGCGCCTTTGTACCGGTGCAAAAAATTATCTCCCCGCTGGAAGGCGACAGTAAAAACTGGGACACCACCAGCAACCTTCTGATCAAGGGCGACAACCTGGATGCGCTGCGCCTGCTGCGCCACAGCTACTTTGGCAAGGTCAAGCTGATCTACATTGACCCACCTTACAACACCCAGAGTGACGCTTTTATTTACCGCGATGACTTCAGCGCAAGCCAAGGCGCTGTGCTGGAGCAACTGGGCTACTCCAAAGACAACATCGACTACATCAAAAACATCTACGGCGCCCGCACCCACAGCGGCTGGCTGAGCTTTATGTACCCCCGGCTGCTGCTGGCCAAGGACTTGCTGCGCGACGACGGCGTGATTTTTATCTCGATTGACGACAACGAACAGGCGCAGTTGAAGTTGCTTTGTGATGAGGTGTTTGGGCAGGAGAATTTTGTTGCAAATGCGTTGTGGCAAAAAAAATACTCTGCTGCAAATGACCACAAATCAATTGCGCCACTTCACGACCATATTCTTGTATATCGAAAGTCAGAGGAATGGGAGCGAAACCTCATGGAAAGGACAGAAGAAAAGAACCGTCAATATCGTTTCGATGATGAAAAAGGGACTTTTCGTCCCGACAACTACCTTTGCAATAAGTCAGCAGATGAACGACCCAATTTGTACTATCCGATTGTTCAGCCAAATACAGGTGAAGAAATTTGGCCCAAACGAACTGCGGTTTGGCGTTATTCGCAAGAAACACACGCAAAAAATGTGGCAAATGACTTGGTTTATTGGGGTAAGGACGGTACTGGCAAAGTACCAGCTTTTAAGCGATATCGGCACTTACTTAAAAACGGTGGCCTAACGATACCGACAACTTGGTGGACGTTTGACGAGTGTGGGCACAACGACGAAGCACAAAAAGAGACTTCTGAACTGCTCGGGCCCAAAGTTTTCTCAACCCCCAAACCTATCCGTTTGCTGCAAAAGATGCTGCGACTTGGTAGCTATCCTGATTCCGAAGACATCGTGATGGATTTTTTCGGTGGCAGCGGAGCAACGGGCGAAGCCGTCATGCGCCTTAACGCAGAAGATGGTGGCAACCGTCAATTCATCCTGGTGCAAATCCCCCAGCTCATCGACCCGAAAAAGCAGAAAGAAGCACACCAATTTGTCACTGAAATACTGGGCAAGCCTAAAGCCACAATTTTTGAAATCACCGCCGAACGCCTGCGCCGCGCCGGGGCCAAGATTGAGGCTGAACAAGCCGAAAAAGCCAAGACTGCGGGTGACTTGCTGCCTGCGGACGCAGAGCAGGTTGACACCGGCTTTCGCGTGTTTGACCTGGTGGATGACCCCGACGCGCTAATCTTGCGCAAACCTCTGCAACAAGCCACCCAAGCCGACGTTGCCGCGCTGCAAGCCAGCATTGCCACACCCCAGCCAGAACACTTGCCGCGCATTTTGTACAACCTGCTGCTCAGTGAAAGCCTGGCTTTGACCACGCCGATTCGAACCATCAAAGACCAACACCTTTACCTGGCAGGTGACGTGGCGCTGGTCGTTAAAGCCATTGCCTTGACCGAGCTGACCGATACCCTGCGCACGCTAAAAGCCGAAGGCACACCGCTGAACTATTTAACGGTGTACGCCCCGTGGATTGACGACAGCAACTTCATGCTGGGCATCAACACCGTGGCTGAATCGCTAGGGTTTTCAAGCGACAAACTGCGCTTGCGTGGTTAACTACACTGCATCGAACGACAAGGAGCACCCATGAAACTAAGTATTGAAGGCTTTGGCCCGATCAAAAAGCCCATCGTAATAGAGCCCAAAGCACTTACGCTTTTATGTGGTGCCAACAATACCGGCAAGACCTACGCCCTGTATGTGCTTAATGCGCTGATGGACTCACGCTTTGTGGCGCATTTTGATTTTGCAAAAACTCACGCAAAAGCTCTTTTTGAAGAGAAGCATTTCGCTGTATCCACAGACAGCCTGCTGGGTGCAAGTGCGCTAAGGCATGCAGAAAAAACCATAGCCCACGGCTTGAAGTCAACACTGCCACGGTTTTTTGTAGCCGAAAGCACACTGACAGAATCGGCAAAATTCGCTATTGAGCTAGACCATGCCGAAATCGCGTCCGCTCCAGCTATAACTCTAAAAATTAGCTGGAGTGGCGCCACTGCAGATGAAGGCGTTATTCACCTCACGGGCATATCAGAAGAGCAAACAACCGTTTCCATTGCTGGTAACTGGCCCGCTGCGCAGCAAGTCGAAGACGCGCTTAACCGACTTTTGATGCAACTGTATTTGCCGCAGCGAAAGGGACGCGACTTTTTGCTTCCCGCTGAACGCTCTGGCATCAATCTGCTCTTTCGGGAGCTGAACTCACGCCGCGCAGCCTTGCTGCGCCATGTGACCAGCCAGACATTGGACACCAATGAACTGCTCAAAGACATCATCGTGTCGCGCTATCCCCAGCCGATTCATGATTACATCGAATTTTTGAACAGCCAACCAGAAATCAAGCGGCAGGAAAGCGACTTTGCCGACTTGGCGGCCTGGTTGCAAAAAGAGGTTTTGCGCGCCAAATACAAAGTAGACCGATACGGTGACATCAGCATTGCGCCACTGCGCAGTGGCACAGAGTTGGGGCTGCACTTGGGCTCATCAACAGTCAAAACTTTCTTTGGCTTGTGGTCTTACCTGAACCATCTGGCCCGTACGGGCGACTGGCTCATGATTGATGAGCCCGAGTTGAATTTACACCCACAAAACCAGCTCGCTATTGCGCAGCTATTAGCGCAATTGGTGAACCGCGGTATTCGTGTGGTGGTAAGCACGCATTCAGACTACATGGTGCGAGCCTGGGGCAATCTGATCATGCTGGGTGATCAGGACTTTGAGGGGCGCGACGATCTGGCAGCGCAATACGCCCTGCCCGCCACGCAATGGCTGGCCAGCTCACAAGTATCTGCCTACGAGTTCAATGACGGCGGCGCACAAAGCATGCAGGTATCGGCAGAAGGTGGCATTCGCACGGATTTGTTTGACGCAAGTATTCAGCGCCTGAACGCTGCAGCGCAGGACATTTATTTTGCAAGGCAAAGTGCACTTCCAGAAGAAAGCACCCCAGTGCCAAAACCTCGAAAAACAAGCAAGGTACGTGCATGAAAGAGGCGCAATATTTTGCCGCTCTACAAGCGTTGCTTGAGACCCGTATCTGCCAAGTCCCCTCTGCCGCAGGCGGGAACTACGTTATCCAGGAGCCGGGGCAACCAGCATTTCAACTCAACACGCGCGGACTCGGCACCCACAAGGCGATTCGTTTGGAAAAGCTCCCCGGCGGTGACTGGCCATGCTTCAAAAGCCCTCACGACCACGCGCACAAACGGTGCGACAGTATTGTGATTAGCTGGGACAAGGTCAAGATGATGCCCGCCTTCTTGCTGGTGGAGCTAAAGAGTACCAAGCCAGGTGCCGCGCGCAAGCAATTGGGTGCATCACTGGCATTTTGTGATTTTCTGCATCGCATGGCTTGCGTAGGTCAAAGCGATCCACCAGCCGCCCAATTTGGTGCGGTTACCGTCATGAATTTGCCTTTTGCACAAAAGGCATTGAGCCTGCCAACAGTCCACACATGGAGTGCGCCCAAGCTACAGGCGGACTGCCCACATATGCGCTACAACCGCAGTCATGGCTCTTTGCCGATTGCAGCAGTTGTTGCGACTTTTTAAGAGAGCGCCGTTTGCCCGCCCAATTCCAATACACCACCCTCGCCCACCAAACCCAGGCGGTGCAAAGCATTGCCGAGGTGTTTGCCGATGTGCGCTTTGTGGCCCCGACCAATGCGCAAAGCAACCCGGTGATGGTGCCGCGCGAGGCAGCCACCACCTTGCGGAGCAACATTTTTGACATTCGCAATCGCAATGGCGTGAACGCTGGGCTGATGCTGGTACATGACACCGCCACACCCGCGCTGGCGATTGACGTGCTGATGGAAACTGGTACAGGCAAGACCTTTACCTTTATTGAAACCATTCACCGCCTGCACAATGACAAAAAGCTGGCCAAATTCATTGTTCTGGTGCCCAGCAACGCGATTCGCCAAGGCACTTTAAAAAGCCTGCAAACCACGGCGGAGTTTTTCAGCAAGCAGTACGGCCAAAAAGTCAGCGTTTACAACTATTCAGCCAAAACGGTGCATGGTTTTATCAATGCTGCCAACGCTGGCATATCCGTGCTGGTAGCTACCTACCAGTCGTTTGCCGGCGACAGCAAGGTGATTAACAAGCGCGGGGTTGAGGCCAATCTGTTTGGCCATGCCAAAAGCTACATGGAGGCGCTGGCCAATGTGCGGCCGGTGCTCATCATTGACGAGCCGCACCGCTTTGAGGGTAAACAAACGCAGGAGTATCTGGCCAAATTCAACCCGCTGATGACCATACGCTTTGGTGCCACGTTTAAAAACGACGAGTACAAAAACCTGATTTACACACTCGACAGCCTGGAGGCGTTTCGCCAGCGGCTGGTCAAAGGCATCGCGGTTGACACGGTGGGCGCTGGTACAGACATGGCGCAGTTGCTGTGTTTGAACGATACGGGGACTGTCAAAGAACGTATTGCACAGGTTAGTTATCAAACCATTGCAGGCAAAAACGCTAGCGTTGCGCTACAAGCCAAAGACAACCTGGGTGAAAAAACCAGCATTGCATTTTTAGACGGCCATGTGGTTGAAAAAATCACGGGCACAGAGCTTACGTTTACCAATGGCTTTGCGCTGCCGCTGGGCGAGCCAACGTCTTATGGCATGCTGGCCGAACAAGTGCAGGCGTTGATCATTGAGCGCAGCATTGCCAACCACTTTGAGCGGGAAGAAGAGCTGTTCAAGCGCGGCATCAAAGCACTGAGCCTGTTCTTTATTGATGCAGTGGCCAAGTACATGCCCGAAGGCACCAAGCCTGCCGTGATACGGATGGCCTTTGAGCGCCATTACCGTGCGCAATTGGCTTTAGCGCTTGCAAAGCCAGAACTTGACCCCGCCTACCGGCTGTACCTGGAACGCAGTGCTGCGGACATTGGCCGGGTACACAAAGGCTACTTTGCCAGGTCGCACAGCGAAAAGGGTGAAGAAGAAGCCATCAAGCTGATACTGCAAGAGAAAGAAAAGCTGTTGTCGTTTGACACTGACTTGCGTTTTATCTTCTCAATGTGGGCGCTGCAAGAAGGTTGGGACAACCCGAACATCTTCACGCTGTGCAAGCTGGCCCCCAGCAACTCCAAAATCACCAAACTGCAACAAATTGGCCGTGGCCTGCGCCTGGCGGTCAACCAGCAGCTTGAACGCGTGCAGTCTGATGACCCGGCATTTGATGAAGTCAACCAGCTGGTGGTGGTGGTGCCCGCCAGTGAGGGTAATTTTGTCGAAGCGATTCAAAACGAGATTGCAGCGCACAGCGTGCGCCGTGTTGCAAAAGTGTTTGACGACAAGGTACTGGCCGAGTTTGGCGTGGCATCCAGCACCCGCCTGGCCAACCGCGTGCTTGACGCACTGGCAGCGCTGGGCGTGATTAGCCTAGACGACCTGTCGGGCCAAGGTACGTTGCTGCTGGAGCGTGAGGTTTACCATGCCCAGCGCGACGCCATTTTGGCTAACCTGAAAACGATCAACGGCATTGAACCGCAAAACGCCGTCAACATGCAGGCTTACCTGGATGCGTATTACGACGGTTACGGCAAGGTCAAAAACAAGGCCGATCTGGTCAAGCCGACCATTCGCATCAATCCCGAAAACTACCAAAAGTTCAAAGACCTGTGGCAAAACCTGAACCGTGACGCAGTGCTGCACTATGAACTAGAGGATGCGGCACTGATAGCGCGAATACTGGTCGCCATCAACAACGACTTTAACGTACGGCCGCTGACTATCAGCATCACGCGCACCGATTCGGTTGAAAGCCTGCACCAGGCCAAAAGTACGCAAAAGAGCTACGACATCATGTCGCAGTCTGTCTACACACTGGCTGAATTTGTACGTGAATTGGCTAACCTGACCAAACTGAGTTACCACCTGATTGGCAGCATTTTGAGCCAGATGCCTGCGGACAAGTTTGAGCAGATTCGCCACAACGAAAGCCGCGCACTCACCACGCTGAGGGACTTGATCCAAGGCTGTATTTATGAGTTGCTGGTCAACAAGGTGAGCTACGAGCTACGTGAAGTCCGGGTCAAAACATCTTTGACCGACAGCAAAGGCCAGTTGCTGGCAACGATTCCTGTGTCGCTGTGCGGTGTTGAAAGCCACGGCATCAAAAATTCTGAAATTCAGACTCGTTCGCTGTACGTTGATGCTTTCATGCCAGTGGACAGCAAGATTGAGCGTGAGACGGTGGACGAATCCAATAGCGCGAGCATCACGGTGTTTGCCAAGCTCCCCAAAATCAACATCCCCACGCCCGCAGGCAATTACAACCCCGACTTTGGCTACGTGCTGGCACGCGCCGGTAAGGCAGAGGCGCTGTACCTGGTGGTTGAAACGAAAGGCTATGACAACTACAGCGACATCCCAGCCAAAGAACGCTGGAAGATTGACAGCGCCAAACAGTTTTTTGAAGCCTTGCAGGACTTGCCTGCGCTCAAGGGCAGCGGCGTACAAATCAAATACCAGACGAAAATCAATGGCGAATCACTTGCGCAGCTGATTTCAGGTATGAAATAGGCCTGTAGCCCAATAAATACGGGCGCAAGCAGCTCCTGCTTTTATAGCAAACTACGCTTGAGAAGCCACCAAAGTCCGCGTATACGGATGCTCAGGCGAATCCATGATCTGCGCCAGCGGGCCAGCTTCCAGCACCACGCCGTCTTTGAGCACCATCACCTGGTGCGCCATGGCGCGAATCACGTCCACGTCGTGGGTGATCAGCAAATAGCTTAAAGCCCGCTCGCGTTGCAGGCGCTGCAGCAGTTGCAGAATCTGTTTTTGAATCGTCACATCGAGCGCGCTGGTTGGCTCGTCGAGTACCAGCAACTGCGGCTCGACCATCAGCGCCCTGGCAATGGCGATGCGCTGGCGCTGTCCGCCTGAAAACTCGTGCGGGTAACGCTGCAGCAAGCCGGGGAACTGGGCCTCGGTCATGCCAACTTCTTGCAAGGCCTGCAAAACCCGTTCTTGGGTTTCTGCGGCTTTGATACTGGGTTGATGCACCGCCAAACCTTCGCCCACGATTTGTTCAATCGTCATGCGCGGCGACAACGATGAAAACGGGTCTTGAAACACCACCTGCACGGCTTTGCGAATGGCTTTGTTGTTGGCGGCTTTGTTGCGACCACCCTCATCCCATTTCATGCCGGCCATGTTCAAGTCACCTTTGGACGGGTGCAAACCCAGTGCCGCGAGCGCCAGGCTGGACTTGCCCGAGCCTGACTCGCCAATCACGCCCAGCGTCTGCCCAGCCGGAATGCTAAAACTCGCGCCCTGCACCGCCACAAACTCGCCCGTTTTAAACCAGCCGTTGAAGCCCGGCAGGCTGACCGGGTAGCTGACGCGCAGGTTGTTAGCTTGCATCACCGCTGGCAGATCGGCATTGGCAGGCGCCTCCTGCACATCGCGCGTCGGCTTGCTGTCCATCAGCTTCTTGGTATAGGCGTGCTGCGGGTTGGCAAACACGTCTTTAACGGAACCCTGCTCCACAATCACGCCGTTCTCCATTACCGCAATGCGGTCGGCAAAGCGGCGCACCAGGTTAAGGTCGTGGGTGATCATCAGCACGGCCATGCCATTTTTACGTTGCAAGTCGCCCAGCAAGTCCAGAATTTGTGTGCGCACCGTCACGTCAAGCGCAGTCGTTGGCTCGTCGGCCAGCAGCAGCTTGGGCTGGCAGGCAAGCGCCATGGCAATCATCGCGCGCTGGCGCTGCCCACCAGACAACTGGTGCGGAAAGCATTTGGCACGGCGCTCTGGCTCGGTGATGCCGGTATCTGCTAGTAATTTAATAGCTGCTTGCGCACGTATTGATTGGGCCAAGCCTTGTTTTAATGCCAATATTTCTTCAATCTGGTTGCCGATGGTGAACAGCGGGTTCAGCGCCGTCATCGGCTCCTGAAAAATCATGGCGATGTCTTGCCCACGAATGCCGCGCAGCAGGCGCTCGGGCATGCCCAGCAGTTCAACCTCGCCTTTGGGTGACTGAAACACCGCGCTGCCACTCACATCTGCGTTTTGCACCAGACGCAGCAGGCTGAGTGCAGTGATGGTTTTGCCGGAACCTGATTCGCCGACCAGCGCCAGCTTTTCTCCCGGCGCAATGCTGAAGTCGATACCGTGAACAACCTCTTTGCCTGCAAACGAGATGCGCAGGTCTTTGACTTGGAGAAGCTGACTATTCATAGGTCAGCTTTCCGAGGGTCTAGCGCATCGCGCAGCGCATCGCCCATAAATGTCAGCAGCAAGAGCGTGATGACCAGCACCCCAAAAGTAGACAGCGATATCCACCACGCATCGATGTTCGCCTTGCCCTGGCTGAGCAACTCGCCCAGCGACGGCGTACCGGGTGGCACACCCAAACCCAAAAAGTCCAGCGAGGTCAAAGCCAAAATAGCCGCGCTCATGCGAAACGGCAAAAACGTGACCACCGGCGTCATGCTGTTGGGCAAGATGTGCCGCCACATGATTTGCAGGTTGCTCACGCCCAGTGCCCGCGCGGCGCGCACGTAATCAAGCTGGCGGTTGCGCAAAAACTCGGCGCGTACATAGTCAGACAGGCCCATCCAGCCAAACAAACTGAGCAAGAACAGCAGCAGCGCCACGCTGGGCGCAAACACGGCGCTGAAAATAATGAGCAAATACAGCTCGGGCATCGAGCCCCAAATTTCAATAAACCGCTGCGCCACCAAATCCGTTTTGCCGCCCGCATAGCCCTGAATCGCCCCGGTGATCACGCCGATCACCACGCCAATCAGCGTCAGCGCCAGGCCAAACAGAACACTCAAACGAAAGCCATAAATCAGCTGCGCCAGCAGGTCGCGGCCCCGGTCGTCGGTGCCCAGCAGGTTGTCTCTGGACGGTGCTGACGGGTTGGGCGACTTGGCGAAGTAGTTGATGGTTTTGGGGCCGTAGGGGTTGGGTGGGTAAATCGCCCAGTTAGGGCTTGTGGTGAGCTTGTCTTTGATGAAAGGGTCCAGGTAATCCGCAGGCGTTGCAAAGTCGCCGTCAAAGGTTTTTTCTGAGTAGTCTTTGACAATGGGAAAGTACAGATTGCCGTTGTAGCTGACGACCAGCGGCTTGTCGTTCGACAGCACATCGGCCAGCAAACTGAGCACGACCAGGGTCGCAAAAATGATCAGGCTCCAAAAGCCCAGCTTGTTCTTTTTGAAGCGCAGCCACGCCCGACGCGAGGGAGATGGCGAGCTCTTCTGCGCTTTATCAAGGTCGCCGTGGAGCCGGCTTTGCCGGGCCACCAGCGGCGCCCCCTCGGGGGGGAGGCGGCCAGAGGCCGCTTCGGGGGGGGTAATCAAATCCTTCATCAGTCGAACTTCACGCGTGGATCGACCAGCACATAGCAAAGATCACTGATCAGCTTCGTCGCCAGCCCAATCAGCGTGAACAGGTACAGCGTGCCCAGCACCACAGGGTAGTCACGCCGAATAATGCTTTCATAACTGAGCAAGCCCAGGCCGTCCAGTGAAAACAGCGTTTCAATCAGCAGTGACCCGGTAAAAAACGCGCCAATAAACGCCGCCGGGAAACCGGTGATGATCGGTATCAGGGCGTTGCGAAACACATGCTTGTACAGCACCTGCCGCTCGCTCAGGCCCTTGGCACGCGCCGTCATCACATACTGCTTGCGGATTTCTTCGAGGAACGAGTTTTTCGTCAACACCGCCGTCACCGCAAAGCTGCCCAGCACCATGGCAATGATGGGCAGCGTGATATGCCACAGGTAGTCCACAATTTTGGCGCCCCAGCTCAGTGTTTCCCAATTGCTGGACGTCAGCCCGCGCAGCGGAAACCACTGCAATTGCCCGCCAAACACGACCAGCAAAGCAACGCCCAACACAAAACCGGGAATCGCATAACCCACCAGAACGATGAGGCTGGTGATGAAGTCAAAGCGCGACCCAGCCCGTACCGCCTTGGCCACGCCAAGTGGCACGGCTATCAGGTAACTGATGAAAAACGTCCACAGCCCCAGGCTGATGGACACCGGCAACTTTTCTTTGACCAGTTGCCAAACGTCTTTGTTTTGATAAAAACTTTTGCCCAGGTCAAACCGTGCAAATTGCCCCAGCATTTGCCAAAAGCGCTCATGCACCGGTTTGTCAAAGCCATACAGCACCTTGATTTCTTCAATGCGCTTGGCGTCCACGCCCTGCCTGCCCCGGTAACCGGCGCCTGTTGCGGCGGCGCTTTCACCGCCTGAGTCACGCCCCTGCAATTGCGCCACCATTTGTTCCACCGGCCCGCCCGGTACAAATTGAACCATGGCAAAGGTCAGCAGCAGCACGCCGAACAGGGTCGGGATCATCAGCAGCAGGCGTTTGAGGATGTAGCTGGTCATGGCTTGTTCATTATTTGTTTTTGGCTGATGCCCACCAGGTGCTCATGGCCCAATTGCCAGCGTCATAGTACGGTGGAATCACCGCCGGCAACACAAACTGCCCCGGCCGGTAGCCAATCAAAAACGCATCGCCGTAATACTGCGGTACTGAATAGTGGCCATGCGTCAGCACGCGGTCCAGCGCGCGCATGGCGGCAGACAGCTCAATGCGAGTGCTGGCCTGCACCACTTTTTGCAGCAGTGCATCAACGGCCGGGTCAGCAATGCCCCAGATGTTGGACGAACCCGGTGTTTTGGCGGCTTCAGAGCCAAAACGCTCGATCAACTCGCCACCCGGTGACGTACTGCCGGGCAGACGCGTGGTGGTCAGTTCAAAGTCAAACGCGTCCATTTTTTGTTTGCTCAGTGAAAAGTCCACCACCCGGTATTGCAATGTGATGCCCAGCTTTTCAAGCGCTTTTTGAAACGGCCCCACGACGCGAATCAACGACGGCTGGTCGCTTAAAAACTCCATGGTGAAGGCCTCGCCTTTGGCGTTGCGCAATGCGCCGTCTTTGTATTCCCAGCCTGCTTCTTTGAGCAGCGCCTGGGCTTTGCGCAGGTTGTCACGCAGGCTGGCAGGCGGTGCGGTGCTGGCGCCCACGGGCACGGGGCCAAAAATCTCGGGCTTTAGTTTGTCACGCAGTGGCTCCAGCAGCGCCAGCTCGTCCGGTTTGGGCAAGCCCTCAGCATGAAACTCGCTGTTTGGAAAGTAGCCATTCACGCGTTTGTAAATGCCGTAAAACAGCTGGCGGTTCATCCATTCAAAATCCATCGCCAGGCCAATCGCCTGCCTGACGCGAACGTCCTGAAACTTCGGTTTGCGCAGGTTAAATACATAGCCTTGAAAGTCACCGGGGTTGCGGTTTTCAAACGCGCGCTTGACCAGCTCGCCCGACGTGAACTGCTTGCCCGTGTACTGCCGTGCCCAGTTGCGCGAGATGAACTCCCGCATGAAGTCATATTCGCCCGCCTTCAGCCCCTCAAATCGCGAGGTTTCGTCCAGGTAAATCTTGAAGGTGATGCGGTCAAAGTTGAACTGCCCCTTGCGCGTTGGCAAGTCAGCCGCCCAATAGTTGGCGTCACGCACATAAGTGATGTCGCGACCCATCTTGTTGTTCGGCAGCTTGTACGGGCCAGAGCCGATGGGGATGTCGGCCACGATTTTGTCGAAAGGCTTGCCGCCACCCCACTTGGCACTGAAGACCGGCATGCCGCCCACCACCAGCGGCAGCTCGGGGTTGGGCGTGGCAAAGTCAAAGCGAACCACACGGTCACTGACCACGACCACGCCTTTGACCTCGGCATAAATCGTGCGGAACTGCGGCGCAGCCAGCTTGCTGACCAGTTGGGTGTATGAATGCAGCACATCAGCAGCCAATACGGGCGAGCCATCATGAAAGCGCGCCTTGGGGTTGAGCCTGAAGGTGGCAGACAACTTGTCGGCTGCCACTTCCACATCCTCAGCCAGCAGGCCATAAGCCGTGGTGGGTTCTTCAGAGTTGCCGACCAGCAGGCTTTCAACCAGCAGCGTGCTCAGGCCAAACGGTGCTGTGCCCCGCAGCGTGTACGGGTTGAACTTGTCAAAGTTGGTGGGGCGCGTGGGCGGCACCATGCGGATCTCGCCGCCCTTGGGTGCAGCCGGGTTGACATAGCTGAAATGCGTAAAGCCCGGCGGGTATTTGATGTCGCCAAACTGGGCATAGGCGTGCGCTGCCCAGGTGCTTGAATGAGCTATCAACATCAGAAAAACCATAAGCACGCGCATGTCACAATTCTGCAAGATTTTTCACAAGGAATACGTCATGGGTTTTTTAACCGGCAAAAAATTGTTGATCACCGGCGTGTTGAGCAACCGCTCCATTGCCTACGGCATTGCCAAGGCCTGCAAAGAGCAAGGAGCGGAACTGGCTTTTGCCTATGTGGGCGAGCGCTTCAAGGCCCGCATCACTGAGTTTGCAGCAGACTTTGACTCCACCCTGATCTTTGACTGCGACGTGGGTAGCGACGAACAAATTACCCAGCTCTTCACCGACCTGGCCAAGGTCTGGCCGAAGTTTGACGGCTTTGTCCACAGCATTGGCTTTGCACCCAAAGAAGCGATTTCGGGCGACTTTCTGGAAGGCCTGTCGCGTGAAGGCTTCAAAATCGCCCACGACATCAGCGCCTACAGCTTCCCGGCGATGGCCAAGGCGGCACTGCCTTACCTGAATGACAAATCAGCGTTGTTGACGTTGACCTACCTCGGTGCGCTGCGCGTGCTACCCAACTACAACACCATGGGTCTGGCCAAAGCCAGCCTGGAGGCATCGGTGCGCTACACGGCTGAATCACTCGGCCCCAAGAACATCCGTGCCAACGGTATCAGCGCCGGGCCCATCAAAACCCTGGCCGCCAGCGGCATTGCGGGTTTCAGCAAGATATTAGGCGCCGTCGCAGCCGCCGCGCCCATGCGCCGCAACGTGACGATTGAAGAAGTCGGCAACGTGGCCGCGTTTTTGATGAGCGATTTGGCCAGTGGCGTGACGGGTGAAATCACCTATGTGGATGGTGGTTTTAGCCAGGTGGTGGGTGGCATTGCCGAGCCAGTTGCAGCGGCTTGAAAGTCTGAAAATGGCCGAAAACTGCTGTTTTTACCCATCAAATCGGCCTCAAGCCCAATGAATACGGGCGCAAGCAGCTCCTTAAAACGTAGCGTTCTTGTGCTGCTGATGGCCGCTGCGGGTTTGTGTACCGTGCCTGTTGCGTTGGCAACTGACGCCAAACCGCCGCTGATGCTGGCCAATGTGTACCACCCCGGCGTGCAGCTGGCTGACTACTGGGTGAGCGAAAAATACGACGGTGTGCGCGGCTATTGGGATGGGCAAAAGCTGCTAACACGCGGCGGCCAGCCAATTTACGCCCCTACCTGGTTTACCGCCAGCTGGCCGAAAACACCGATGGACGGCGAGCTGTGGGCCGGGCGCGGGCTGTTTCAAAAAGCAGTATCCACCGTGCGCCAGCAAAGCCCAGATGACGCAGCCTGGCGCGGCATCAGGTTCATGGTGTTTGACTTGCCCGCCGAGCCGGGCACGTTTACGGATCGGCTGACAACGCTGAACATCGTCGTTGGCAAAATGGCCGTGCCCTGGGTTCATGCGGTGGCGCAAAGCAAAGTCACCAGCCACGCGGCGCTGCAAAACCAGCTCAAGCAGATCACCAAGGCAGGCGCTGAAGGGCTGATGCTGCACCGCGGCAGCTCGCTGTACAAAGGCGTGCGCAATGACGATTTGCTCAAAGTCAAAACCCATGACGATGCCGAGGCAAAAGTCGTGGGGCACATCCCCGGCAAAGGCAAATACGCAGGCCAGCTGGGTGCGCTGCTGGTTGAAATGCCATCGGCAAATGGCAAACCGGCCAAACGGTTTAAGCTGGGTACAGGCTTGAGTGACGCGCAACGGCAAAACCCGCCAGCCATTGGCAGCCGGGTGACGTACCGCTACCGCGGATTGAACGACAGCGGCATCCCACGGTTTGCCAGTTTCATGCGGGTCCGGGATGAATAGCGCATCATTTTTGCTATTGATTCAGAAGCTGCTTGCGCCCGTATTTTTTGGTTAGAACCCCTTTTTGACAGGTTAAAAACGATGATTTCCATTCCCACAGCCTTCTCCAGCAGCTACGCACAGGCGCGTATCAAGTTTCTGGAAGCCGCAGCCACTGCTGGCCTGACTGTCCAGTCGCACCCCCACCCCCTCAAAGGCCGTGACGGTGAAGACCTGGCCATGGACGTAGCCCGCGATGGGCCGCTGGATGCTGCAAATTTGCTCATCATCAGCAGCGCCTGCCACGGCGCAGAAGGCTATTGCGGCAGCGGCGTGCAGGTGCATGCGCTGCACGATGCCGAATGGCTTGCAAAAGCACGCGCATCGGGCACGGCTGTGCTGTACATCCATGCGCTCAACCCATATGGCTTTTCACACATTCGACGGACCACCCACGAAAACGTGGATCTGAACCGCAATTTTCAGGACTTCACCCAGCCCCTGCCCGACAACGCGGCCTACCGCGCGCTGCATGCGCTGGCCTTGCCTGAGCAATGGCCACCGAATGCTGCCAACGTGGCAGCGATTGCCGATTTCATAGCCACCCAGGGTGAGCAGGCCTACCAGTCGGCCATCACCCAGGGCCAGCATGAATTTGCCGACGGTCTGTTCTACGGCGGCAAAGCCCCAAGCTGGAGCAACCAGACATTGCGCGGCGTACTGCGCCAGCATGCTGGGGAGGCCAAACACATCGCATGGATAGACCTGCACACCGGCCTGGGCGTCAGCGGCCACGGCGAGCGTATCTGGGCAGGCAAAGACGATGCGGTGGCCATTGCACGCGCAAGAAGCTGGTGGGGTGGCGGCAAAGACGGCAACCCGGCAACGCCCATCACCTCGATCTACGACGGCTCGTCCACCTCCGCGTTTTTAACCGGGCTGATGTGGCACGCCATTCACCAGGAAGCGCCCCAAGCTGAATACACCGGCATCGCGATGGAATACGGCACGGTGCCGGTACTCGACGTCATCACCGCCCTACGTGCCGAACATTGGCTGAACAACCACCCCGAAGCACCGCCAGAGCAGGCCAAACAAATCAAAGCGCAAATGATGAGTGCGTTTTACACAGATACAGACCTGTGGCGCGGCCAGATCATCAGCCAGGCGCGGCAATCGATGTTTCAGGCGGTGGATGGGTTGGTGTCGATTTAATTCGTGCAGGCCTCAAACCGCACCGGTATATTCACCACGCGCTGGGTAGTCTTTGGCGATGGCAAAGTCAATCGCGCCTAGCAGGTCTTGAAACTGTGGGCGGGCAAACGGCATGGTTTGCACTGCGCCGTAGTACAGCGTGCCGTCTGGCCGCACGATGAAGACGCCCGGCTCTGAAAACAGGGCCGGCTCTTCAATACCGATAGACGTTTGGCCGCGCGATGTGCTGATGTACAGACCCCATTCGCGGGCAGACTTCAGGCTCAGGCCGTAGCCAAACTTGGTGCCGCTAGCGCTGACCTTGGTGGCCATTTTTTGACCACGGTCGGCGTCGTCGCTGCTGATGGCCACGACTTGCACGCCGCGTGCTGCAAATTCAGGGGCCAGGCGCTCCAGTTCCAGCAAGTATTTTGCACATATCGGGCAGTGCAAGCCACGGTCAAACACCAGCAGGTCAAACTTGTCGCCGGGGGTGGCACCGAGCACATAGCGGTCGCCAGTGGTTAGTGGCACGTTCAGGGCGGGCACGGGGTAACGGGGCATCAGGGACTGGGAGCGCATGGTGGTTTCCTTATCAATAAAATTGGATTATGCGGTTCTTAAAGCAAACATAAATTCAATTAACATTGCCGTTCGTTCAAATACACGCTTGAAACCATGTTGCCGCAACCCAACCCCACGCGCCTGGACCGGCTGTCTGCCCTGCTGCAGGCCGCAGCGCCTGCGGTGGTGCTAGGCCCAGCAACTGAGCTGGCTGGCAACTTAAGCAACACCTTGCTTGTTCAACTGCTGGCCACCCTGGGCCATGCGCCGCACAGTGTGTGTGTGGGGCAAAGCCAGGGCGCAGGGGCTGGCTTGGTAACGAATAAAGATGCACTGCCGCCCGATGCCGCCACGCTGACGATGCAAGTCCACCTGAACGGGCCTGCTGCCCCGATGCTGATGCGCGAGTTTGCCCAGCCGATGGTGCTGCCGCTGGCCGGGGCTGATGCCGCGCTGACCCAGGCGGTGCAGTTGCTGTGTTCTGAGCTGGCAGCGCCGCGCTGCGGGCAGCCCGCCATGCTGGCCAGTGCGGGCAACATGCTGTTTATTGGGCTGCTGCGGCACCTTGTGGCGCACCCGCAGGCCAGCAGTGGCTTGTTTGTCGGCTTGGGCGACCCGCGCCTGGCCGCAGCGCTGGTGGCCATGCACGAGCAGCCACAAACCGCGTGGACACTGGCTTTGCTGGCTGATCGCGCGGGCATGTCGCGCACCGCATTTGCCACCCACTTCAAAGAGGCCATGCGCACACCGCCGGGCAAATACCTGGCCCAGTTGCGCCTGCTGATCGCGCAGCGGGCGGTGAAATCGGGCAAAGGCCTGAAAGCTGCCGCGCGGGAGTCGGGCTACAAAGACGTGTCTGCGTTGTCACGGGCGCTTGGGCGGGTGCATGGTCGCACGCGCTCGCAGCCATCTTTTGCGCAATAACGGCAAAAGCCAAAAATCCACACCCCTCATGCCCAAGCCAAGTTATCGCAGCATTTATTCAGGCGTTGCACTGGCGCTGCTGGCATTTGCGGGTAATTCGCTGCTGGCACGGGCGGCTTTGAGAAGTGGCGCGATGGATGCGGCCAGCTTTACCAGTGTGCGGCTGGTGTCTGGTGCGCTCATGCTGTGCGCGCTGGTGTACCTGCAGCAAAAGTGGGGACAGAACGCAGCTTCAACTGCTTCAGACGCTTCACCCAGTTTTCGGCTTAAAACGCTGCCGGGCGATGGCTGGTCGGGGTTTTCGCTGTTTGCCTATGCGGCATTGTTTTCGTATGCGTACCTGCACATGAGCGCTGCCACCGGTGCCTTGCTGCTGTTTGGCGCAGTGCAAACCACCATGATTGGCTGGGGCGTGGCCCAAGGTGAACGCATGCGCAGGCTGCAGTGGACAGGTTTTGTATTGGCCTTGGCCGGGCTAACGCTGCTGATGTTGCCCGGCCTGGCCGCGCCAGGCCTGCTTGACTCAGCCGCCATGCTGGGGGCGGGTGTGGCCTGGGGTGCCTATTCGCTGCTGGGCAAGCGCAAACTCAATGGCAATGCCAGCCCTACGGCCGCTACAGCGGGCAACTTTGTACGGGCTGCACCCATAGCGATTGCCGTCAGCGTGCTGACGATAGCGCAGGCCCATGCCAGCACCAGCGGCGTGCTCTACGCCATCGCCTCTGGCGCGCTCACGTCTGGCTTGGGCTACGCCATTTGGTACCGTGTACTACCCAGCTTGCAAGCCACCCACGCCGCCACCTTGCAGCTCAGTGTGCCAGTGCTGGCTGCACTGGGCGGTGTGCTGCTGCTGGGCGAAGCCGCCACTTGGCCACTGGCGGTGTCTGGCTGCGCCATCATGGCGGGTATTGGCATGGTGATCTGGGACAAACCAAGGCAGCCCTGACGTGGCCAGTTCCCTGAAATAAACCGAAACATTTCGCCACCGCCCCGACAAGATTTCTATGCGCCCGCCGGGCACCATTGAGGCTTCTTAACAACGCCTTCAAAGGACGCATCATGAAACTCTGGATTAAACGCACATTGGCCGCCGCTCTCGGTGCCACACTGGTCATCGGCTCGCTGTCTGCCTGCTCGGGCAGCCGGCATGGCAGCAAGATGACGGACGCCGACATCGCAGCCAAGCAAACCAAAATGGTTGAATATGCGGGCAAAAAGCTGGACTTGAACGACGCCCAAAAGCAGCGTTTGAGCGTGCTGGGCGACAAGCTGCGTGAGCAGCGCACCGCCCTTATCGGCAAAACCACAGACCCGCGTGCCGAGCTGCAAAGCCTGGTGGCGGGCACCACGCTCGACAAAGCCAAGGCCCAAGCCATGGTTGAAGAAAAAACCGGCGCCCTGCGCAGCAAAAGCCCTGAAGTCATTGCCGCTGCCGCAGACTTTTACGACAGCCTGAACCCCGCACAGCAACAGCAAGTGCGCGACTTGATGCAGCGCCGCCGGGGCTGGGGTGGTTGACCCTGTCAGCGCGGCCATTGGTGCTGTGGCTGTTGTGGTCGTGATGGTGGTGGGCAGATTTGCCACCCGAAATCGTGATCCGTGGTGACCCTAAACAACGGCAGAATGCAGCATGTCCAAAATTCTGCTGATTGACGACGACGAACAGTTGTCAGGGCCCTTGGCTGCGTACTTCAAACGCTTTGACTTGCTGCTCGAAAGCGCCACCCGCCCCAGCCTGGGTCTTGCCAGGCTGAGCGGTGGCGGCTTTGACGCCGCGATTCTGGACGTGATGCTGCCCGAGATGGACGGCTTTGAGCTGTGCCGCACCATCCGCAAAACAAGTGACATCCCGATCATCATGCTGACCGCGCGCGGCGACGTGATGGACCGCGTGGTGGGGCTGGAACTAGGCGCTGACGACTACCTTCCCAAACCGTTTGAGCCACGCGAGCTGGTAGCGCGGCTGCAAACCGTGCTGCGCCGCCGCCGACTGCCTGCTGACAAGCAGCGCCTGGTTTTTGACGGATTGGAGATTGATTTAGACACCCACACCGTGCTGCGCCAAGGCCAGTCAGTGACGCTGACAGGCACTGAATACGCGCTGCTAACGCTGCTGGCAGGCACGCCCGGCAAGGTCTTCTCTAGAGACGACATCTTGAACCAGCTGCGTGGCCACGAGGCTGATTTGTTCAGCCGCTCGGTCGATATTGTGGTCAGCCGCCTGCGCAAAAAGCTCGAACCGCTGGACTGCATCAAAACACTGCGCAACGCCGGCTATTCACTGGCCGTGGGCCGGGCCGCCACGTAAACACACATGACAACAAACAACAACCAACCCAAAAGCTGGCTGCACCGACTGGGGCATTCCTTGCGTTTGCGGCTGTTGCTGCTTTTTTTGCTACTGGCGTTGGCCATGAGTGCGGCTTTTATTGGCGGCACCAAAAAAGCGTTTTCAACCGGCTGGCGCGAAGCCGTCAAGCCGCTGCTAACGGATTATGTGGACAGGCTGGCGGCAGATATGGGTTCGCCACCTGATGCGCAAAAAGCCAAAGCACTGGTGGAGCGCCTGCCGATTTCAGTGCGAATTGAAGGCCCGGCAACGCAATTTGACTCGCACCCCAATCGCCCGTCGGACAAGTGGCAGCAAGACAACCACGACGACGGCTCGGGCGAGCAAAACCAAAGCTTTCTCAAACGCAAAACTCTAGATGGCCACACCATCACCTTCGGGCTGGGCAACATGGAATGGCGGCGCGGGCCGGGCCTGGCTGGCTGGCTCACGCTGGCCATGCTGCTGGGGTTGACGGCGCTGGCCTTTGCCTATGTGCGCAGGTTGTTCAAGCCGCTGGACGACATTGGCGCGGGCGTGCAGCGCTTTGGCGCGGGCAACTTCAGCCAGCCGATTGCCGTGCGTAGAAGTGACGAGCTGGGCGACCTGGCCGGGCAAATCAACACCATGGGGCAAGAAATTGCCCAAATGCTGGACGCCAAACGCGCCCTGCTGCTGGCCATCAGCCACGAGCTGCGTTCCCCCCTCACCCGCGCCCGCCTGAACACCGAGCTGCTGCCCGAAACCGGCGACACCCAAGACCAACGAAGCGCCCTGCTCCGCGACCTGGCCGAAATGGCCCAGCTCATCACCGACCTGCTCGAAAGCGAACGCCTGAGCGGCAGCCATGCAGCGCTGAACCTGGAGCTGACTGACCTGGGTGAACTGGTCAATGAAGTGGTGGCCAGCCAGAGCAACACCGCCCCGCTACAAATCAGGCTAGCTGCAGATTTACCGCAGGTACAACTGGACCGGACCCGCATCAAACTGCTGCTGCGCAATCTGCTAGACAACGCCCAGCGCCACGGCCAGGGACCGATCGAGTTGAATCTTAGCCGCGCTGGCAACGACCTGCTGCTAACCGTACGCGACCACGGCTCTGGCATCCCGGCAGACCAATTGCCCCAACTGGGCCAAGCCTTCTTCAGACTGGACGCAGCCCGCCAGCGAAGCACAGGCGGCGTAGGGCTGGGCCTGTACCTGTGCCGCCTGGTGGCGCAGGCGCATGGTGGGGAGCTGGTGCTGGAAAACGCCGAGCCGGGGCTGCGCGCTTGTGTGCGGTTGCCTGTTTGATTTATGCGCTAGCAGCGTACAATCAACGCCATGATTTTTGTTGAACTCACGCCATTCATTGCCTTCAGGCAAGCGCACTGGACAGATGATGAATTGCGGGATTTGCAAAACCATTTGTTAGAAAACCCATCCGCAGGTGATGTGATTCGCGGCAGCGGTGGTTTGCGCAAGCTGCGCTGGTCTGCCTCAGGGCGTGGCAAGCGGGGTGGCGCTAGAGTCATTTACTACCATTACGCCTCAGTACAGCATATTTACCTGATTTACGGTTACACCAAAAACGAGCAAGACGACCTGACACAAGACCAGGTCAAGCTGCTGGCACAACTCATGAAGGACATCAGCCATGGATAAACAGCATTTCGACCAGTTGGTCAAAGGTGTGGCGCAAATGAAGCAACATATGGCGGGCAAGCCTGTTCGTGGCGCAGTAAGCACTGAGTTAGACGTACCTGATGCACGCCAGATTCGTGAGGCGGCACACATCAGCCAGAGCCAGTTTGCCAAGCTGATCGGCGTTAACTTGCGTACCCTGCAAAACTGGGAGCAACGCCGTACCCGCCCCACAGGCCCAGCCCGTGTGCTTTTGAAAATTGTTGCAGCCAACCCCGGGGCAATTGCTGCCTTGCATGGTTGATGATGATGGGGGCAGTGAGCTTGGGCCTGTACCTGTGCCGCCTGGTGGCCAAGGCGCATGGTGGGGAACTGGTGCTTGAAAACGCCGAGCCGGGGCTGCGCGCCCGCGTGCAACTGCCAGTTTGATTAATTTTTTGCTATATAAAAAGTAGCTGCTTGCGCCCGTATTTATTGGTCTAGAGCCCTAAATGATCACCAAAAACAGCTGCAAAAACGGTTTTCGGAGCCGTTTCAAACCCTGTTTCGGCTTGAAAGTGGGTTTAAAAGGCAAAAAAGGCCGATTTATACCTATCAAATTGGCCTCCAGGCCAATGAATACGGGCGCAAGCAGCTCCTGAATTATTAGTAACTAAACAGTCAAAGTGGTTTGCCAGGCTCACAATTTGAAAGTCTCCGACTTTGCCGGAGGATGATGACGTGACGTCAGACTCTAATTGCGCCCTGTTGGGTTGGTTAAACAGCGGATGCCGCCGTTCTTGTTTGGATAGGTGTGGAATAAAAAATCCACGTTTTTGATACCGTTCGTGGCACCGGGAGTGTCTGAATTTCTGTGTGTGAAGCGGATTGGATGTTAGCTGAGGTTTGAAGGTTTTTGGATTTTTTCTTTTCAAAGAGGCCCCTGCCAGGCCGCCGGAGGCGTCCCCCTCCCGTTTTC
>JBILXX010000026.1:0-37663 GCA_044378095.1 Polaromonas sp. | reverse complement strand
AGTAGCTTGGCTGAAATTTGCGGCTGTGCCGATTTGCCGCTGACAGCGGACTTGGTTGTAGTGCGGGGCATGTAACTCCTTTGGGGGAATGGTATGCCTCAAACACAAAATTTCTGACAGGCTCTAATGGCCTCACCATACCTTTTCCAATATGTTACCAACCGCTCTACATCTAGCTCATTAGCCAATCCCTGTAATGTTGGGTGATAACCATCTTCGTCGGCTCCAGACCAAAAGCTATTGGTTAGATTGCAAAGACAGTACTCCACAAAATACCTAAAGTTCTGCTCGTTGACTTCAGGATTGAAACAAACATCAAACAGATAATCGTTAATCAACTTAGCAATTTCGCCGCCATCGTTGGTGCCAGTGACGTCGTAATACCCACATCCAACCCCCGCCCCTGTGCCGGCCTTCTTGTTAGCTAGCTGATAAACGACAAACGTCATCGTCATTGAACGGGCTCCATGAATTAAGTCCCGTAACTTTTCTTCAGTTCCATTTTTTATAGCTTCAGATAAAACAAATTCTGCGGCATCGCCTAATAGTTCGGCATCCGGTATCGCAGCCACATCGTCAAATAAATTCCGCTTAACAGCAATATATCTTGAGTTGAAACGCGCAAATATATTTTGAGAAATAGTACGCATACCTGCAATTGCTAGGCCTGTCGCTAACCCGCTAGTCGGCGCCTTCTTGTCATCATGGATGATCAGTGCAGTGTGCAAATTGTAAATTTGCCCTTGCCTATCTGCGCTGCACTGTAGGCGAAAAAGCATCACGTCATACCATCCCAGCACGCCACGATCTGCCGCAGAAAGTTGGTCAATCAAGCCACTGCCCGTATATTTACCTACTCCATAAATCCTTTGTGCGATCTCGGCAACGTTCTCGGGTGTATTCGGAAGTCTCTTTTCACTAGTCCTCCCCCAACCTGCCCGATCAAGCAGCCGTATCAAGTTGTATATTGATCGCTGACGAAGGCTCCGATCTTGGACGTCAACGGACGAGTAGTTGGGCAGGAATTTAACAAGCGTACGGATCGCATCATCCGCTGCAATGGCCTTAAATTCGTATGACTGGCTTATTAGATAAGTCCAAAATTTATCGTGTGAAACTTCGCCAAGATCAAGTTCAAATTCGGGGCCCGAGAGCACCGTCTGAATCGCCGCTCCACCAACGACTTTGGCAACCGCATCTTGATAAATTCTAAATGTATCTCTTGGCTCTGGAGTAGCAAATCTCACAATCAGCTTCAGGTATGCCTCAAGATTCCGATGAGGAGTGGAATTAAAGCACGCTCGCGATGCTCGAACGCTCTCTTCAACCGATCCGTACGCACCAAGTCCCAATGAGTTACAACTAAAAAGTTGATCCAGCAGAAATTTGTCAGCTCCCTTGCACTGCGCCAGAACCCCGGAATAGCCCTCCGTGTTCTCGTACTCCCGCGTACCAGAACCAGATGCCACCCTAATGGAAAAAATTCCTGATCGACCGTCTGTCTCCTCATGGTAAATGTGTCTAAAAAGACCTGGATAATTTAAGTACAGCAACATGAGATTGACGAGGTCGCGTTTGTGAAAATCGGTGCCAGCAAAGTTTGTCTTCTCGATTTGCATTAGCCTCATCGTGTTCAAGAAGCGCTTCAGCTTCCTCATGTCACCGATCAAGGGCATATATCTTGCCGCAAGCTCTGTATCCTCAAGAATAGCCACAAGTTCGCCCAGTAGAGACCCGAGCGCGAGCATCGTATCTGATGGGATCGATGGATATTTTCTTTCGTCCTTGTTCCAGTCCTCCCGCAAAAAACGAATGAGCGCTGAACTGTCTACGAATAGGCTTATCTTGATGTTGACAAATTTTTCAAGGAACTGCCTTGCCCGTTCGCCTTCATCCACATTGGCAATTAGATTCTCTGTGTCATAGCAGAGAATAAATGCGGCTTGAGTAAGCCTGAAAGTTCGCCGCACAGTAAACAAGACATTGTTTACTGCCTTGGGCTCTAGCCTGTCCAAATCATCAACCACTACGATGAGTCGTCGGCGAATTCGCTTCAGTACGTCATCGATGTCTTCTAGCAACTCGTCGACTGTTTCGACAGACGGCTCGAGTTCCAATTTAAACCCTAAGAATGAAAAATCGGCCTTGCCTTTGAGCATGCGCGAATAGCGGGTTGCAGCTGAACGAAACTCAGGTACAAACACTTGCTGCTGTATCGCCGCTGAAAGATCACGCAGAAATCTATCAGCGAGCTCGGGGTCTGATGCATATCGCAGCGGCTCGAATCGAAAGACGATTACATCATTACTCGCATTGAGTTGCCAGTAATTACTAGCTAAGTTTATGAAGCTCGTCTTCCCAGTTCCCCATGCGCCATCAAGTCCAAAAACTAGACCCGTGTTTGATCCACTCTCGAGAACTACCTGCGCAAATTGCGTGGCTTGCTCCTGATTTGCCAACGCGTCATCGATCGGTTTTTTAATCTCATCGTCGGTCAAGAAGTACAGTTGGTATGTATTTTCATTTCGCCGTGCAAGCGACGCACGAATGAGAGATGAAACGATCATGAGGAGTAAAAAAAATGTTAGCAGTAACGTCCAAAGCGAATTGACCTCGCCTACTCTCAGATGGAACGGCTGCATGGTCGGAGTGAGAAGAATGTTTGCCCAACCGCCAAGCAGAATCGAAAGCAAAAGATCAATTCGTCGGCTGCGCCGCAATCTGTGCAAATCCCCAACTAACTCACGTGATACTGCGTACCAAATTACCGTAGCAAGGACTATTGCAGCAAACACAAGACGAATACTTGGATCGAAACCATCGGCTTGAGTGGCAACCCCAGTACCCCCTATATATGCAAGACGGAAGATTTCGGCCAGCAAGAAGCCGAACACTAAAGCCCGAACAAAAACAGGCAGTTCCGGCATCTTTGTAAATGTGCGATTCCCCTCCATTTGCCAATCCCCTGTTGCATTGCAATCCGGGTATCTTATCTAGCCCATGTCAACTCACTCTAATTTTTGGCGAAAATGAATATGCGACTGAGACACCACATACCCGTGCTGATTCACCTCGGACGAATAAGTCACCCTGAGAAAACGTCAAACAAACTACGCCAGTACAGGGGCTGCGCAAGTCAAGTCATCGGCTGTCCAGCAAACCTGGCTTTTTCAGCGCCTTTTTATTTTCAAACAGCAAACGACGTTCTACTTTTTTCACGTCTTCAGCCGGTGCCAAGCTTTCAGGCCTGATGCCCCTGCTTGGCAGGTTGTCGCGTACCGCTTTGTTGTTGGTACGGTGGGGCGTGCCTGGTAACACAAGCTGTCCGGTCAAAGAAAACCAATAGGCCGTTTGGCTTTGCGCGTTTTATCTTCTGAGATGAGTTGCTTGATGGCGTCGAACACCTGCGAGAACTGCTCGTCGTAACGCGTTTCCATGGCCTCAATATGGCGGGCCAAATCGCGGTTGGAATCCATCAGGCGGCGCAGTTGCACAAACGTGCGCATGATGGCGATGTTGACCTCAACTGCGCGCTGGGAGCGCAGTACGCTGGACAGCATGGCTACGCCCTGCTCGGTGAAGGCATAGGGCAATGTGCGCCGCCCACCTCTGGCGTTTGACATCACAATTTGTGATGTCAAACCCGCATCAGACGCGGGACTCGTGACAGTTCGCGACGACTTGCCGGCTGTAGGGGCTGATGTGGCCACAATTTGTGACCGCATAGCCGCCCGTTCTTCGGCGGTAAGTTGAAACATGAAGTCTTCGGGAAACCGGGCGCGATTGCGTGAAACAGACTGATTCAGGACGCGAGCCTCGACACCGTAGAGGTCGGCTAGATCGGTGTCTAGAAGAACTTTTTCCCCTCTAACGAGAAAAACAAGTTTGGCCAGACTTTCTGGTCGCGGAACGATTTGCGTCATGGCCGCGATGACTCACGTTCGACCATTTTGCCAACGTCGGCAAAATGGTTGGGAGTAAGGAAGCAGAACTCAACACCCGTCTCAGTCTGCTTCGCATGGGCCTCAAAGTTGGTGGTGAGCGATTGAACTAGTTCAGTTTTCATGGACAGCAACCCCTGTTATTTTGTACAGCCAAAACCTGAAGAGGATTCTACTGTTGAACCTGCCAAACCATCGAGCGGAACATCAAACGCGGGGCAATCTACACCTATTAATGCTATTTATTCAGTAGCTGCTTGCGCCCATATCTATTGGCTAAAAGCCTTGTTCGACAGGTAAAAACAGCCCTTTTCAGGTCTTAAAACGACAATTTAACGCTGTTTTGAATCCGCCTGCAAAGCAAAAAGGCCGATTTGATGCCTTTTTCAAGCATCAAATCGGCCTTTAGATCAATCAATTCGGGCGCAAGCAGCTACTGAAATAGTAGCATTGCCTGCCCCCGTCAATCCATTACTTTGGCATGATCACGGTGTCGATGGCGTGGATCACGCCATTGCTGGCTGCCACATCGGCGGCCACAACTTTTGCGCCGTTGACGGTCACACCGCCAGCGGTGGCCAGGGTGATGTCGCCGCCCTGAACGGTTTTAACCATGCCTGGCTTGACGTCTTTGGCCATGACTTTGCCAGACACAACGTGGTAAGTCAGGATTTTTGACAAAGCAGCTTTGTCTTTGAGCAGGCCATCCAGTGTTGCTTTCGGGATTTTGGCGAAGGCTTCGTCTGTCGGTGCAAACACGGTGAATGGGCCTGCGCCCTTGAGCGTGTCGACCAGGCCAGCGGCCTGAACAGCGGCGACCAGGGTTTTGAAGTTGCCAGCCTTGATGGCGGTGTCGACGATGTCAGCAGCTTGCGCAGACAGAGCCATGCCAGCAGTCAGAGCCAAAGCGATCAGTGATTTTTTCATGATGACGTCCTATTCAGGTGAGTTTTAAAGCACACCAAAAAGCTGGTGTGAACGCATTATATGAGCTGATTAGTATCTTTGTAAACCATAAGGTCTTTATCTATACCGATTGGTAACAATTTAAAGCAACTGAGACTTTTCAGGCAAATGCGCTTACACACGGATGCAGCTTGCAGGCTTGAAATACAACTGTTCGTTCTTCCACGCATAGCCCAGCGGATTGGCCACCACGCGGCAGCCACCTGCTGTGTAGTCGACCGGGCAATGCAAATGCCCATGCAGCCAAAGCTGCGCCTGGGGCAGCAAATCATCCAGCGCATTGCAAAAGCCAGCCGTGCCGGGGGTGACGCCATAACGCGGGTCGGCGCTGTGCAAACTGGGTGCGAAGTGAGTTACCACTACCGTTGTACCGTCGAAGGGGCTTGCCAGTGCTTGTCGAAGCCAGGCCTGGCTTTGCATGCCCAGTGCGCGCACGCCTTCGGCCAGCATGGGCTGGCCCGACACCAGCGCATGGTTTTTCTTCAAGGCAAAGTTGGCTGCGCGAAAGGCTTTGTCGCGCGCGGCCAGCTGCTGGCCGACCGTGACGGGGCTTGTGACTGCCTGGGTTGCCGTTAGCGCGTCAAAGTCTGTCCAGAGCGTGCAGCCGACAAATCGGACGCCTTGAATCACGGCCACCTCGCGCTCCAGCCAGATTAATCCGAGCCGCTTGCAGACCTCTTGAAGGCGGGCATGGGCCGCGTCAAACTCCTGGCCGTCGTACTCATGGTTGCCGGGTACAAACACGACCGGGCATGGCCAGTTGGCAAAACGCCCCAACCCAAAGTCTGCAATGCCCAGTCGGGTGAGCAGGGAGTCGGTTTGGTAAGACCCAATATCGCCCGCCAGCACCAGCACGTCCGCACCCGGCGCAGGCTGGGGCACAAAGTTCGGGCTGGATTCAAGATGAAGGTCGGACAGGAGCTGAATGTTCACGCACCGATTGTGGCTGATGCCTGCACACCCATCAGGTTATGCGTTTTTTGCATCGGAATGCTTCACTTGTAGGCTTGCAGGTCTAGGGAAAACCCTTATATTCAATTCACCGTAACTTTTTTGGCGCCCATCAAGCGCAACACCATGACTGACTTGCTCAAGCAAATCGCCGATTTCATCAACCCAACATCAACCCCAAAGGCAACGCCAGCACCGGGCGTGGCCCAAAACCTGATGGAGCGCGCTGAAGCTGACGCCAACCGCAACCCGGCAGAAGCTGAAAACTTGCGCGGTGCAGCGCGGGCTTTTTTAAGCGTTGTTCGTTAGGCACCTATACCGGGCATAAGCAATCGGGTATGGGCACCGGCGGGTCGGCGCTTGACAATGGGTGAATGACCCAACGACTCGCCCCACGAACCCAGCCGCTGCGCATGCAGCTCAACACCTTTTACTCTGGCCCGCAGGCCTGGTTTTTTTTGGCAGAAGAGCGCGGATATCTGGCAGACGTCGGATTGACGGTTGAATTTACCGAAGGCGACACCGCCGCCAACACTGTGCCCAAAATGGCGGCCGGCGGTTTTGATGTGGGCTACGGCGACATCAACGCGCTGATTGCGCACGCTGCCAACGGCCTGCCCAACGCACCGCTGGCTGTTTTTGCCAGCTACAACGCCTCACCCTACACCATCGCCGTGCCGGCCAAAAGCAGCATTCGCACGCCACAAGACCTGGCCGGCAAGCTGCTGGCTGCGCACCCGCAAGATGCCGCCCTGCTGCTCTTTTCGGAGTTTTGCCGCAAGACCGGGCTGGACGCGGCCACCGTGCGCACCGTGATTGACGCCGCCCCGCACAGCACCATGGTGCCCGACTTGCTGGCCGGCAAGTGGGACGGCATGTTTGGCTTTGTCAACACACTGGTTGCCGCATCGATAGACGCCGGGCTGGACCCCAAAGAGCTGCACTTCATTGAATACCACGACCATGTGCCCGAGCTGTACGGCATGGCGCTGATGGTGTCGCGCGACCTGGCAACCCATGAGCCCGACACCGTGCGTCAACTGCTGCACGCTTTTAACCGCGGGCTGGTGGACACCATCGCCGACCCGGACGCGGCGATAGACGCATTGGTCAAACGCAACCCTCAGCTCAACCGCGCATCTAACTTGCGCCGTCTGATGGGCACGCTGAACCTGGAAATGGGCCGCGCTGAAGGCGGCGTGCTGGGCATTGGCGACCTGGACGACGCCCGTTTTGCGCGCGGCATTGACCTGCTGGTAGCGACCAAAAACCTGCCGCAACACCCGTCAGCAAGTCAGCTGTTTGACCGCCGCTTTTTGCCGCCTTTGCATGAGCGGGTGCGCAGCCTGGTGCGGCCATAAAGCCTCAAAGCTTCACGCCAGCCCCTTTCACCGCAGGCCCGAGCACGGCGACCTGCTCTTTCACAAAGCTGTTGAACCCGGCCACATTTGTCGGTACAGCGGTAATGCCCAGGTCTGCGAATCTCTTTTTGATCTCGGGCATGGCCAGCACCTCATTGCACACCGCGTTCAGGCGAGTCACCATGTCAGCGGGCAACCTGGCAGGGCCTGTCAGGCCAAAGAAGTTCTCCAGCACCAGCTTGCGGTAACCCAGCTCCACCACGGTGGGCACATCGGGCATCAGGGGTGAACGGGTGTTGGCTGTCACAGCCAGAGGAATCAGCTGGCCGGTTTTGAAAAACGGCACATACGAGGTGATCACATCAATGCCCACCGGAATCACGCCAGCAATCAAATCAGTCGTCATGGGTGCACCGCCGCGGTACGGCACATGCTGCAGGTTCACGCCCATGACTTTTTTCATCAGCTCGCCGTGGATGTGGCCGATTGAGCCGGGGCCGCCAGAGCCAAAGTCAACCCGGCCCGATTTGCGGGCGGCCGCCTCAATGTCAGCCACGCTGGTCATGCTGGCCCTGGGGTTGGCCATGATGACCAGCGGCGCTGAGCCCAGATAGCTGATGTGGGTGAAGGCTTCAATCGGGTCATAGGGCAGCTTGTGAGCGTGAAGGGCCCCAGTGCAATCGGGGTGGTGTTGGACAGCATGAAGGTGTAGCCATCCGGCGCGGACTGCGCCACAAAAGACCCGCCTATGGTGCCGCCCGCGCCGGGCTTGTTGTCAACCACCACTGGCTGGCCGAGTTTTTTGGTGAGCTGCTCAGACATCAAACGCGCCACCACGTCACTTGACCCGCCAGGCGGAAAGGTCACAACGATTTTGATGGCTTTGTCAGGCCAGGCGGCCCGCGCTGGCAACGCCAGGGTGGCGGCTCCTGCTGCGGCCCATTGCAGGGCTGAACGACGGGACATCTGGGTGTTTGGCTGGGCGTTTGGCGTGGCGTTTTTCATGGGGGTCACCTCAATCAAATTAAATGGAGGATTCAATATACGGCGCTCGCACTGGCACGCCAATCGCTTGCAGCTTATGTCTGGCATAAGCCGCCAACGACATAATGCAATGGATCGCACCATATGCGTGCATGAACCCTGTCAGAGTGACCAAATCATGACCCGAGCTACCGACCCTTTTGACACCTACCTCTTGAGAGTCTTCAGCATGCTGATGGCCGAGCGCAGCGTGTCCCGCGCTGCTGCCAGGCTGGACCAGTCGCAACCCGCCGTGTCTGCTGCGCTCAAACGCCTGCGGGACATCCTGGGTGACCCGTTACTGATTAAGGACAAGCAGCGCATGGTGCCGACCGAGCGTGCCTTGCAGCTAGAAGCGTCGGTACGCATCGTGCTGGGCGAGATTGAAAGCCTGCTGGCACCTGCCGCCGAGTTTGACCCGGCGACTACCAAGCTGACCTTTCGCGTCGGCACACCCGATTATCTGGCGCCACCGCTGATGGCCAGCCTGGTCAGCTACCTGCGCATGACAGCGCCCAAGGCCAGGCTGGTGTTGATACCGCTGGGCCATGACTATGACTACGAAGCGGCGCTGGCCAATGGTGAGCTGGACATCGTGATTGGCAACTGGCCACAGCCGCCCGAGCACCTGCGCATGGCCATATTGCTGGAGGACGAAGTGGTCTGCCTGGTCAGCCGCGACCACCCGCGTGCCGGGACACAACTCACCGTCACTGATTACCTGAACGGCGCGCACATCGTGCCGCTGACCTACAGCGTGATGCAGCGCGGCGTGGTCGAGTCGCACATGGCCGCCCTGCGCTTGAGCCGCGAGCCTACCGTCACTGTGCCCTACTTCAGCATGGCGCCCAGTTTGTTGCCAGGCACCGACCTGATCTTTACCACCAGCCGCCACTTTGCCGAGCACTACGCGCGCCAGTTGCCGCTGACCGTGCTGAGCGCACCCTTCGACTTTCCCACCATGCGTTTTTACCAGCTGTGGCACAGCCGCACCCAGCAGTCACAAAGCCATGCCTGGCTGCGCTCGCTGCTGTCAGCCGTGGCGCGGACGGCGGATGCAACGCAAGGCTTGCGGCAGCCTGGGGCAATAAAAGTAAAACCCAAAGCGCTACTAAAATAATAGCTGCTTGCGCCCTTATTGATTGGGCTATAGGCTATTTTTAGCCACAGACCGCAAACGCCTTGCCTGCCAGTTGCGGCTTGATGCCATCAAGCTGGCCGCGCAGCGCTGCATCAACCGCTGGCAGCTTCAGGCGCTGGCCGCGCTGCTCGGCACGCTCTTGGATGACCCTGGCGGTTTTGATGCCTTTTTTGGCAATGCGCTCCAGCTCAGCTTGCGCTTCTGCCTGGGTTTTAAAGTTGCCCAGCGACAGGCCGGGCTCCAGCGTTGGGTTGTTCAGTGCTTCAAACGACACGCCCAGGCCCCGCAGCTCTGACTTTTTCTTGACCACTGCGTCGTCGCTGTTGTACTTGCCCATGTAGACCAGCCAGCGCCCTGGCACCAGCGCGCTTTCAATCACCCAGCTGCTTGCAGGCAGGCTGCTGACGAGCTTTTCGCGCAGAACCATGGTTTGCTCTTCATTGAACAGGCCAACTTGCAGACATTCGGTGGCGCTGGCTGCCGTGCTGTCGCTGGCCACGGCCTGCGCGGCGGTTTGAAGCTGGCTGGCTTCTTGCGGGTTCAAAATGCGCAGCGCCTCGGGTTTGATTTGCTGGGTCATGCGCTGCGGCTCGGCTTGCGTGGCAGGCGCAAAGCCGTATGCCGCCAGCAGCCCTTGCGACCAGGCGAAGTAGCCCGCATTGGCCAGAATCAGCGCCAGAACCAGCAGTCTTAACATGGCCGCACGCTGACTTCAGAACTTGTGATTTCTTTCATACCAGCAGAAGTATGCACCAGCAGCGCCCCTAGCTCTGTCACGCCGTGGGCCTGGCCCTGGGTTGCATCCGACAGCAACACGTCGCGGCCAGCCAGCACGTCACGCCGGGCAAAGCGCGCTTGAAACGGCGCAAAGCCGAACTGCGCAAAGGCCTGCACGGTTTGCACCAGCGGCGGCAACACGGCAAGCAGGGTGTTGGCCACGTCGGCGTCGGGCTGCAAGTCCTGAACGCAACTGGGCTCAACCACCGAACCCGCCAGCGCAGCCAAGGCTACCCTGCGTACATTGATGCCCACCCCGATGATCACGTAGCGCTGGCCTTCAAAGGTGGCGGTTTCAACCAGAATGCCGCCCAGTTTGCGTTCGGTTTTGCCAGGCAACAGCCACAAGTCATTGGGCCACTTCAGGGCAATGCGTTGGGGTGGCGCGTTGGCCGGGTCAAGGCTGTCGGCCAGACTGACGCCCACTGCCAGCGACAGGCCTGACCAGGAGACGGGCGACAGCGCCATACCGAGTGAAAAAATCAAACTGTCACCGCGCTGGCTGTGCCACTGGCGGCTCAAGCGGCCGCGCCCGGCGCTTTGCTGCTCGGCCACCAGCAACGTGGGCTCTGGCCGCCCGGCTTTGAAGCGCCGCATCAGCTCGGTGTTGGTGGAGTCAACGGTGGGCAAAGCCTCACAGGTAAAGCCCGGCAATGTTGGCTCTACAGCCTGCCAGATGGCTTCCAGGGGCCAGCGGATGGGGTCGGTTGCCAAACTCACTTCTTCTTGTCTTTATTCTTTTTCTTGTCGTCTTTGTCTCTGGATTTCTCTTTAGGGGCCAGCAACGTACCCCGGCACTTTTTGGCACCGCACCAGCACGGGTACTCGGCCAGCAGCTTCTTGGTGTATTTGGCGTCAATGATCAGGCCGTAGTCATAAAACAGCTCTTGCCCGGCCTTGATATTGCGCAGCGCCTTGATAAACACGCGGCCACCGTCTTCGTCTGCCTCGCAATTGGGCTTGCAGGCATGGTTGATCCAGCGTGACGAGTTGCCGCCATGTTTGGCGTCAATCACATGTTTTTCGTCCATGTGAAAGTAAAACGTGTGGTTGGGGTCTTTCGGGTCGTGCGGGTGGCGGCGCAGCGCTTCTTTCCAGGTGATGACCTCGCCCACATACTCAATGATGGTTTCGCCTTCGGCAAGGTCAGCCAATGCAAAAACGCCCTTGCCGTGCACGCCTGAGCGGCGGGTTTGAATGCGGCGGGCGTCTGGCGCTGTGGTGACTTCTGCTGATGGGGTCGATGGACTTTTTAGCACGGCAAAACACTTCCCGAAATTTTTGAGGTATGGTTAATTCATGCATGTGCGCGCGCATGTGCGTGCGCCCCCGCGCGAGAAGCCCGTATTGTAGTGATGCGATTTACAGAGCTTGCCCGGGGATAATTTGGGGTCGCGCAAGTCGATTTTCGGGATGAGCTGCTAGGCGCAAAATCCAAGGCAAGGCTGATGCCTTGCCTGATTTTGTAACAACGCAGATCGCCCGAAAATCGACTTGCCCTTCGGGTTGGGGTGAAATCGGGCGATTTGGCTACCAAATCTCTTGCATGGGCATGAGCCCATGTGGCGAGATGTTGGCAGCCAACTCATCCCGATTGCACCCCAACGCGACCCTAAATTATTCCCGGACAAGCTCTATCAGGAGACCACCATGATTCAACGCCGCGACCTTTTGACCCTGAGCGCCTTGACGCTGGCTGTGCCTGCCTGGGCGCAAAGCCCTGAAGGCGCGTTGCCCAAGCCGGGCAGCGTGCTGGCGTTGCCTGATGTGAAGCTGCTGGACGGCAGCGTCTGGCAACCCCAAAAACAAAGCGCCAGCACGCTTGTGGTGTACTGGTGGGCCAGCTGGTGCCCTTTTTGTGCGGTGCAGTCGCCGCATATTGAGGCGCTGTGGCGGGCACAAAAAGGCAACGGCCTGAGCGTGCTGGCGCTGTCGATTGACAAGCAGGAGGCGGCAGCCAGTGGCTATATGAAGAGCAAAGGCTACAGCTTCCCGGCGGGCATGGTGACGCCTGATGTGGCTAAGATGCTGCCAAAACCCAAGGGCTTGCCCGTGGTGGTGGTGTTGAAAATTGACAAGGCAAAAGGTCGTGAAGGCAAAGTCGTTTTTGCCGAAGGCGGGGAAATGTTCCCGGAAGACATTGAAGGTTTGAAGAAATACATATGAAGACACTCGTTATTGCAGAAAAGCCCTCGGTCGCGCAAGACATCGTGCGCGCCATCACGCCCACGGCGGGCAAGTTTGAAAAGCACGACGAGTATTTTGAAAGCGACGAGTGGCTGGTCACGTCCGCCGTCGGGCATCTGGTCGAGATCCAGGCCCCCGAAGAGTTTGACGTCAAGCGCGGCAAATGGAGCTTTGCCAACCTGCCGGTGCTGCCGCCCTACTTTGACCTCAAACCGATGGACAAAACCAAGACGCGGCTGAACGCCATCGTCAAGCTGACCAAGCGCAAGGACGTGGGCAACATCGTCAACGCCTGCGACGCGGGCCGTGAGGGCGAGCTGATTTTCAGGCTGATCCAGCAGTACGCCAAAAGCAAGCACCCGGTCAAGCGCCTGTGGCTGCAGTCGATGACACCCGCCGCCATCCGCGATGGCTTTGAAAGCCTGCGTACTGAAAAGCAAATGCAGGGCCTGGCCGACGCGGCGCGCTCACGGTCTGAGGCTGACTGGATGGTCGGCATCAATGGCACGCGCGCCATGACTGCGTTTAACTCACGCGACGGCGGCTTCTTTTTAACCACCGTGGGCCGGGTGCAAACGCCGACCCTGTCAGTTGTGGTGGAACGTGAAGAAAAAATCCGCAAGTTTGTGTCACGTGACTATTGGGAAATCCACGCCTCGTTTTTAGCCGAAGCAGGTGAGTACCCCGCCAAGTGGTTTGACCCGAAGTTCAAAAAACTTATCGTCACTGCCGATAACCCGGAGCCCGATGCCGAGCTGAAGGCCGACCGCGTCTGGTCACAGCGCGAGGCGCTCAGCATTGCTGAAGCGGTGCGCGGCAAGTCTGCCACTGTGACGGAAGAAAGCAAACCCACCACGCAAGCCGCTGGCCAGTTGTTTGATTTGACATCGCTGCAGCGTGAGGCCAATGGCAAATTTGGATTTTCTGCCAAAACCACATTGCAAATTGCGCAAAGCCTGTACGAGCGCCACAAGGCATTGACCTACCCGCGAACCGACTCACGCGCGCTGCCTGAAGACTATTTGCCCGTCGTTAAAAAGACCTTTGAAATGCTGGCCGACAGCGGCATGCGGCACCTGGCGCCGCACGCGCTGGTGGCCTTGAACGGCAACTACATCAAGCCTAACAAGCGTATTTTTGACAACGCCAAAGTCAGCGACCACTTCGCGATCATCCCTACATTGCAAGCGCCCAGCGGCTTGTCTGAGGCCGAGCAAAAGCTGTACGACCTGGTGGTCAAGCGCTTCATGGCGGTGTTTTACCCCAGTGCTGAATACATGGTGACGACACGTATTTCGCAAGTCGTCGGCCACAGCTTCAAGACCGAAGGCAAGGTGCTGGTCAAGCCGGGCTGGCTGGCCATTTACGGCAAAGAAGCTGAAAACGAAAACACCGACGAGAAGGACAGCAAAACCCTGGTCGCCGTCAAACCCGGTGAAATGGTGCGCGCCGAAGTGGTCGAGGCCAAAGGCCTGAAAACCCGCCCGCCCGCCCGCTACAGCGAGGCCACGTTGCTGGGCGCGATGGAAGGCGCAGGCAAAACCATAGACGACGACGAGCTGCGCGAGGCCATGCAGGAAAAAGGCCTGGGCACACCGGCCACCCGCGCCGCCACGATTGAGGGCTTGATCGCTGAAAAATACATGCTGCGCGAAGGCCGCGAGCTGATACCGACCGCCAAGGCGTTTCAGTTGATGACGCTGCTGCGCGGGCTGGACGTGCAGGAATTGTCAAAGGCTGAACTCACGGGTGAGTGGGAATTCAAACTCGCGCAAATGGAGCAAGGCAAGCTGAGCCGCGAAACCTTCATGGCCGAGATTGCCGCCATGACCGAACGCATGGTGGCCAAGGCCAAGGGTTACGACAAAGACAGCATCCCCGGTGACTACGCCACGCTGGCCGCGCCCTGCCCCAACTGCGGCGGCATCGTCAAAGAAAATTACCGCCGCTACACCTGCACCGGCAAAGCTGGGGCAACAGAAGGTTGCGGCTTCAGCTTTGGCAAAACGCCCGCGGGCCGCACGTTTGAAAATGCAGAGGTCGAGCAGTTTTTGCGTGACAAGAAGATTGGCCCGCTTGAAGGCTTCAGGTCAAAAGCAGGCTGGCCTTTCACGGCAGAGATGGTGATCAAGTTTGACGAAGAAACGAAAAACTACAAGCTTGAGTTTGACTTTGGCGACGACAAGAATGCGGAGACCGGCGAGATCCAGGATTTCAGCGCGCAAACATCGCTGGGCAAGTGCCCCAAGTGTGGTGATACAAGCGGGGGGAGAGTTTTCGAGCATGGCAAAAACTACGTCTGCGACAAGTCTGTACCCACGCTGGCCCAGCCCACCCCCAGCTGCGACTTTAAAACCGGCCAGGTCATCTTGCAGCAGCCGATCGAACGCGAGCAGATGGTGAAGTTGCTGGAAACTGGCAAAACCGATTTGCTCGACAAGTTCGTGTCGATGCGCACCCGCCGCGCCTTCAAGGCCATGCTGGCATGGGACGCCACTGCCGGAAAAGTCAACTTTGAATTCGCACCGTCCAAGTTCCCGCCGCGCAAACCTGCGGCCAGCAAAACAGGCACAGCCACCATCAAAACCCCGTTCGGCAAAACCGTTGCGGTGAAGTCTGCCAAGCCACCGGCTAAAAAAGTAGCCGCCAAAAAAACGCCAGTAGTCAAAGTTGCAAAACCAAAAGTAGCGCGTGTCGCCAAACCAGGCTCAGGCCTGAAACCAAGCGACGCACTGGCCGCCGTCATCGGCAACGAGCCAGTCGCACGCACCCAGGTCATCAAAAAGCTGTGGGACTACATCAAGGCCGAGAACCTGCAAGACAGCGCCAACAAACGCAACATCAACGCCGACGCCAAGCTACTGGCCGTCTTCGGCAAGCCGCAGGTGACGATGTTTGAGCTGGCCGGGATTGTGGGCAAGCATTTGAGTTAGAGGCAATCGTTGCATCTGCCGCAGCGACAAGCCCAAGCGCTTATCGCTTGGGCTTGTCGCTGCGGGACAGCGCGTAGCCGTCGGCAACATAGGCCGGGCCTTTCATGAGCCAGACGATGGCGCAGCCAATGGCCAACGTCAAGATCATGGTCCATACAAAAAGCACCAGGCCGATCATCAGGTAGTCAAACACCTGGATGTTGCGAACAAGCTCTGCCTCCGTGCTGCCCGTCATCATGAACCGGGCCAGCAGCGCCGCCAGGGCGGGCAGCACGGTGCTGGCAATGCACATTTTTGGCATCAGGCGCAGCAAACGCCATTCAAGCCCATGAGGCGCGCGCTTGAAGCCCGAAAGTTTGTTAAGCCAGTTCATCCGGCCATCTTACGGGTGCGCTGGCTTGGATGCTTGTTCTGGATCAAAGCTCGTTCGACCAGCGATGCAAAGGCCGGACTACAGGCTAGCCGGGGCCGGGTGATCCTTGACTTTGCTGAAATTGCCTCGCGCAAGTTCATGTAGTGGCCGATGGGCTCGCTCTCCTCGCTGGCGTCGATCCGCGCGATTTCCCTGACGTATTCGCGCTCGGCCAGTTTTGACCGGCAGACCCTGAGCCCCGCCGCATTTCGCATATTTTTTGACGGAATCATGCACAACGCGGCGTGGATTGGTTAACCAGCCCACCTACTCAATCCCCACCATCCCCGCCTCGGGATAGCGGCTACCCGCCACTGCTTCCGGCGGGAACAGCGCATCCAGCTCGGCGATGTCTTTTGCCGACAACTCAAAGCCAGCAGCCGCTGCGTTTTGCTCAAGGTAGCTGATGCGCCGCGTGCCGGGGATGGGCACAACATGCGGGTGCTTGCACAGCAGCCAGGCCAGGGCGACCTGGGCGTTGGTCATGCCTTTGGCATTTGCAAAACGGCTCAAGCCGTCAACCATGGCCTGGTTGGTGTCTGCTGCCGTGCCGCCAAAGCGCGGCAGCATGTTGCGAAAGTCGTTTGCGGCCAAAGTGCTTTTGTTCAGCGCGCCGGTTAAAAATGCGCGGCCCAGCGGGCTGTAGGCCACAAACGTCGTGCCCAGCTCGGCGCAGGCGGCCAGCATGTCGGCTTCAGGCTCACGCGCCCAGAGCGAATACTCACTTTGCACCGCTGCTATCGGGTACACGGCATGGGCATTGCGCAGCGTGGCGCTGGACACCTCAGACAGCCCGAGCTGTTTGACCTTGCCCGCCTTGACCAATTGCGCCATCGCGCCAACCATGTCTTCAACCGGCACATCGGGGTTGCGGCGGTGGCAGTAGTACAGGTCAATGGCCTCCACACCCAGCCGCTTGAGCGATGCCTCGCACGCGCTTTGCACGTAGGCGGGGCTGTTGTCGATGCGCCGCTCGTACGCGCCAGCGGCCCGCACGATGCCGAACTTGGTCGCCAGCACCACCTGCGCCCGGCGCGTTGGGCCGCCTGCTTTTATAAAGTCACCAATCAGTGTCTCGTTGTGGCCAAAGCCGTAAATGTCTGCGCTGTCAAAAAAATTGATGCCCAGCTCAAGCGCCTGGGCCATGGTGTTGTGCGACTGGGCGTCGTCTGTTGCGCCATAAAACTCGCTCATGCCCATGCAGCCCAGGCCGATGCCTGAGACGGGTGTTTTCAAGCTTCCCAAGAGTCGTTTTGGCATAATTTAGGCCTGTTTTGAGGGTTAAAAATGGCTTTTGACCAATGAATACGGGCGCAAGCAGCTACTGAATTAATAGCGACATGAGTCTGCATCTTGCACACCCTGAGCGTGCCCGATGTTACCCAGCCGCTGTGGTTAAACTGGAAAAAAGGGCTACAGCCACCCTGCTGTCGCATATGGCTTTGACTTTAACTGGCGGCCTGCAGGCCTGAACAGGAACCATGAAAACATGTATTTACGGGGCGGGCGCGATAGGCGGCTGGATCGGCCACGGCCTGGCGCGAGCAGGTTCCAGCCTCAGCGTGGTGGCGCGCGGCGCAACACTGGCTGCGCTGCAGCAGCATGGCCTGCGCTTGAATCACGGCGGGGCCATCACCGCCCAAGCCGTGCAGGCCAGCCCATCACCGCACTCGCTTGGCGTGCAGGACCTGGTCATCATCAGCGTCAAGGCGCCGTCATTGCCCGAGGTGGCCCGGCACATTGCGCCGCTTATCGGCCCCAACACGGTTGTGATGACCGCCATGAACGGTGTGCCGTGGTGGTTTTTGCAGGGTTTTGGCGGCAGCTATGCAGGCCAGTTCATCACGTCGGTTGACCCGCAGGGCGAGATTGCCCGCGCCATAGCGCCAGAGCATGTGGTGGGCTGCGTGGTGCATGCCAGTTGCTCGGTCGATGCGCCCGGCCTGGTACACCACCACTTTGGCAACAAGTTGATCATCGGCGAGCCGTCTGGGCACAAGACCGGGCGCGTGCAGCAACTGTTGGCACTGCTGGGCAACGCGGGGTTTGAGGCGCATTTGTCAGAGCAGATTCAAAAAGACATCTGGTTCAAGCTGTGGGGCAACATGACGGTCAACCCCATCAGTGCGCTGACGGGGGCGACGACTGATCTGATTTTGAAAGACGATCTTGTGCGCGGCTTTATTTCTGCGGTGATGCTGGAGGCCAAAGAAATTGGTGCGCGGCTGGGCATCGCCATTGACCAGCAACCTGAAGACCGGCATGAGGTCACGATGAAACTCGGGGCATTCAAAACGTCGATGCTGCAAGACCTGGAGGCTGGCAAAGCTGTGGAGCTAGATGCGCTGGTTTCCGCAGTCAGGGAGCTGGGCGCGTTGACAGCAACGCCCACACCCTGCACTGACGCCCTGCTGGGCTTGGCCCGCTTGCAGGCGCAGGTGCGCGGCTTGTATTGATGGCCAACACCCCCGGCCATGCCACGAGCGCACGCGCCATCAGCGCCGGTGCTTTTGCCACGCTGCTGCTGATTGCCCTGATGATGGGTGCCAACCACGTGGCGGCCCGCATTGCCTTTAACAACGGGCTGGATGTGGCCACGGCGGTGCTTTTCAGAAGCGTCACAACGGCGCTGGTGGTGTCTGCCCTGGTGCTGGCCCAGCGTGTGCCGCTGCGGGCAACAGCCCGCCACAAGCGGTTTCTGGTGGTGATTGGCCTGTTGATTGGGGTGCAGAGCTTGTGCCTGTACTCGGCTGTGGCACGGCTGCCAGTGGCGCTGGCCCTGCTGGCTTTTAACACCTACCCGCTGTGGACGGCCCTGTGGGACCGGCTGCTTTACCAGCGCCGCCCTGAACGCGCCATGTTGCAGGCCATGCCGGTCATTTTGGTCGGGCTGGCGCTGGCGCTGGACGTGCTGGGTGCTGCATCAGGCCTGGGCGCAGCCGCGCAGTGGACGCGCATGGGTGCCGGGGTGGCCTTTGCCTTGGCCGCAGCGGCCACCTTTGGCCTGGCGCTGGTGCTGACACAACACGAAACCAGCGCACTGGACGGCCGGCTGCGCACCGCCTGCACCATGATGCTGGTGGGCCTGGTGGCCCTGGCCACGGTGGGCATGCAAGGCGGCGTGCAGCTGCCAACCGCTACCGCAGGCTGGTGGGGGCTGGCGGCGCTGACGTTTTTGTACGGCACGGCCTTTACCATCATGTTTACCGTGCTGCCCAAGCTGGGTGTGGCGGGCAACTCGGCCATCATGAACGTGGAGCCCGTGTTTGCGCTGGTGCTGGCGTGGATGATCCTGGGCCAGGCAATTGCGCCCGTGCAGGTTGTTGGGGCGCTGCTGGTGGTGGGCGCGGTGATGGTGCTGGGGCTGCGCAAAAATAAATAGCGCTGCGCTGACAGACAGATTGGCAAAACTGTGCAACATTGCGGCATCACTTTTTGAAAGAGCCCCATGCCTGCCAAACTCACCCAACCTCTTTCCAGACCTTTTGCTGTGCTGCTTGTCACGGCACTTGCTGCGGCACTGCCTTTGAGCCTGCACGCCAAAACCTTCAAGTTTGCACGCGCCGCCGACATGTCCACCTGGGACGTGCACGCCCAAAACGTCGGCGTCAACAACACCATGCATGCCGCCGTGTACGACACGCTGATTGAATACGACAGCCAAACCTTCAAGCCGCGGGCCTCACTGGCCAGTGAATGGAAGCAGGTCAGCCCCACCCAGCTGCGCCTGACGATTCGCCCGGGTGTGAAGTTCAGTGACGGATCAGACTTTTCAGCGGTGGACGCCAAGTTTTCGCTGGAGCGGGCCAAAGCCAAAACCTCCAACTTCACGGTTTATGCATTGGGTGTTGACCGGGTTGAGGTGGTCAACGCCAGCACGCTGGATATTTTTTCAACTCTGCCCAACCCGGTGCTACTGAACCAGCTAACCGAGCTGCGCATGCTGAGCAAAGCGTGGGCTGAAAAGAACAACTCTGCCGAGCCCAAAGACATTCGCACCAAAGACGAAACCTTTGCCCACCGCAACGCCATGGGCACCGGCCCTTTCATGCTGAAGAACTGGACGCCCGACCAACGTGACTGAGATCGTTTACACGCCGATCAAGTCTGACGCGACCCGAATGGCCGCGCTGCTGTCCGGCGAGGTTGACTTTGTGCTTGACCCGGCCCTGCAAGACCTGGCGCGGGTGCGGCAAAACGATACGCTGAAGGTGCTCGAAGGCCCAGAGAACCGCACCATCTTTTTGGGCATGGACCAGTTCCGCGACGAGCTGCCCAACTCCAATGTGAAGGGCGCTAATCCATTGAAGGACGTGCGCGTGCGTAAGGCGCTGTACCAGGCGATTGACATTGACACGATTCAAAAAGTCGTGATGCGCGGCCTGGCCCAGCCCAGTGGCGCGCTGATTGCGCCGCAAGTCAACGGCTGGACCAAAAAGGCCAACCAGCGCTTTGCCTACGACGTGGCCGCCGCACAAAAGCTGCTGGCCGCCGCAGGCTACCCGCAAGGTTTTGAAGTTGACTTTGCCTGCAGCGCTGGCCGCTACATCAACGACGAGCAACTGTGCCAGGCCATCACCGTGCAGTGGGCCAAGATTGGCGTGAAGGCCAAGTTCCGCAGTCTGCCATTTGCCACCTACTTCCCCATGATCCAGCGCAACGAAGCCAGCATTTACCTGCTGGGCTGGGGCGTGCCCACCTTTGATGCGTTTTACAGCCTGCAGTCACTGGTGCGCACGGTGGGCGCTGGCGGCGACGGCAACTTTAACTTGGGCCGCTTCAGCAACCCGCAGCAAGACGCACTGATAGAACGCATCCGCAAAGAAACCGACCTGCCGACCCGCAACACCCTGATAGAAAAAGCCCTGCTGGCCGACCACGAGCTGATCTCTCACATCCCGCTGCACAACCAGGTCATACCGTGGGCGATGAAGAAAACCGTTGACCTGCCGCACCGGGCAGATAACTTGATTGAGTGGCGGGCGTTGAAGGTGAATTGAGGCGGGTTGAGTTGAAAACAGCCTGTTTTGGATAGTTTTGGGCTGTTTTTAGCTGCCAAATCAGCCTCCAGCCCAATAAATACGGGCGCAAGCAGCTATTAAATCAGGAGTGTCTTTCAAGGCTCACACCCCCGCAAGAATGTTGGGCTGTGGCCCAATTCTTCTGCAATTGTTCTTTTCGTTTTAAAGCCAATAAAAATGGGCGCGAGTTGCCCTTACTTTTGCAGTGCCGATTTAACAAGGGTCTGGCTCACGACTGTCCTTGAAGATTGTCCAGTGCGATACTCACAAAAACACACGCACAGGCGCCATGTCTCAAGACTTATTTACCCAAAGCTATTACACCAACACACTGCTTGATGACGGCTTCATCAAGCAAAAAGCGGGTGAACTGCGAGCCAAGCCGATTCCTTATGACCTGCATGCGTGGCTTAATCAGCATTTTGATCCAGCCCGATTAGCGGCTGGAAACGAGGCGCAGCTTGAAGCTGATTTTGTTGGCCCTCTGTTGGCGCAACTTGGTTGGATAAAAGCCGCACAAAAGACATTCCGGGTTCAAGACAAACAACTGATACCTGATTGGTGCTTGCGACTTGAACGCAGCCAGGACGAAGCGCTGATCACCGCCATCTGCGAGTCCAAAGCCTGGGACAAAACGCTGGACACAGGCAAGGCTGACCGCGAAAACAACCCCCACCACCAGTTGCAGGACTACCTCAGCACGCTGCGTGTGCGCTTCGGGTTTTTAACCAATGGCCGCATATGGCGCGTGTACGACACCGACAAAATAACCGCCAAAAAAACCTTTATTGAGTTTGATCTGCAGCGCTTGTTGGCACTGGACGACGCAGACGAAAAAGCCGAAGGCCTGGGCTTATTCGCCTTCTTTTTTGGCCGCAACACCTATGCACCACCCGCCGAGGCGGGCAAGGCCAGCGCCATTGAGCAGGCCATTGCCGCGTCAAGCGACTTCACGCTGGCGGTTGAAGAAAACCTCAAAGCCGTGATTTACGGCTACGCGGGTGAAGATTCGCTGTTTGAAATCATGGGCAAGGCGATTCACGCAGCCAACCCCAAGGCCAGCTTGGGCCAAGTGTATGAAAACAGCGTGGTGCTGCTGTTCAGGCTGCTGTTTGTGGTTTATTTTGAAGACAAAAACCGCCCGCTGTTGGCCAAGCACCCGTTCTACCAACGCTACAGCCTTGACAATATTTTTCAAACCCTACGGCAACCAAGCCCTGACCGCGGCCTGCTCCATGACGGCGTGTACGCACTCAAGCAACTGTTTGAGATGCTGGACGAGGGCGCAGAAGACATCGACATCCCCCTGTTCAACGGCGGCCTGTTTGACCCGGCACGCGCACCCTTGCTGCTGCGCCCCAAGATTTTTGACAACGCCACTTTGGGCCAGCTGCTGGAAAAGCTGCTGTACAAAACCAGCCGTGGTCAGACCTTGTTTGACACCCGGCGCGACTTTAAAAACATGAGCGTGACCCACCTGGGCCGCATTTATGAAGGGCTGCTGGAGTTTCGCTTTGAGCGGGCACTAGAAACCGCCGTGTACCTGGAGTATGAAAGCACCGCCACCAAAGGCAAAGCCGTAGAAGCCTACTTTGGCGCTTACGACCAAGCCCTGATACGCAAAGAAAAAGGCTTTAAATCGCTGCGCGAAATCAGCGTTAAAAAAGGCGACGTGTTTCTGAAAAGCGCCAGCAACTCCCGCAAAACCACCGCCAGTTACTACACCGAGCCCGTGCTGTCGCAACCGCTGGTCAAAGCCAGCATCGACCGCGCCATAGCCAGCGCCCAGGCCAGCGCCCAGGCCAGCGGCAATGCCGATGGCCGCGCTTTCATGGCACTCAAAATTTTAGACAACGCCTGCGGCAGCGGCCACTTTTTAGTCGAAGCCCTGGGCTACTTGACTGACCTGGCGCTGGCGCGGCTTGACACCGACACCGCCCTGCAAGAACTGGTAGCCCAAGAGCGCGCCAAAATTACCGAGCAACTCCAGTTTTTAAACCTGCACTACGAGCCCGAAGACGCGCAAATCCTCAAACGTGCCCTGCTCAAACGCTGCATTTTTGGGGTGGACTTGAACCCCTTTGCCGTAGAGCTGGCGCGCCTGTCGCTGTGGATGGACAGTTTTATCTTTGGCACACCGCTGTCGTTCATTGAGCACCATGTACAGCACGGCAACTCCCTCATGGGGGCCAGCGTGCAAGACTTCATTAATTACAACGCGGTCGAGGTAGCGCAAGACGATATGTTTGTAGAAAACCTGGGCGCTAAGTTTGACGACCTGCGCACGGTGATGCACGAGCTGGACGCCATGCGCGACACCACCGCCGCCGAAGTTGAGCAGTCCAAAGCGTTGTGGAAAAACACCATTGCCCCCAAGCTCAACCAGCTCTCACGCGCGCTAAGCTTTGTGTGCACAGGCCGCGCCATGCTGGCCGAGGGCGACCCCAAAGCGTGGGAGGCCCTGAAGAAAACGCCCGACATCATCAGCCAACTGTTTGACGACAATGCCAAAAAAAGCGCCGCCCTCAAACAAGTAGAGGCTTACGCCGCCAAATATCACTTTTTTCATTTTGAGGTGGCCTTCCCCGAAGCCTTTGCCGGGGGCAAGCATGGCTTTGACATCATTGTGGGCAACCCGCCGTGGGACAAAACCAAGTTTGCCGATACCGACTTCTTTCCGCAGTACCACAGCAACTACCGCAGCTTGAAGAACCTTGACAAGGCCGCCGTGCAAAAGCGCCTGCTGGAAAGCGCGCACATTGCCAGCGCTTACGAAGCAGCAAAACGCGACATGGAAGTGGCGGATGACTACTACACCGCAGCATCGCCGCTCAACAAAGGGGCGGGCGATGGCAACTTGTTTCGCTTGTTTGTAGAGCGCAACCTGGGGCTGCTGGCTGAGGGTGGCAGCCTGAACTATGTATTGCCCAGTGCGCTCATGTTTGAAGAAGGCTCCACCATACTGCGCAAGCACATTTTTACGCACTGCCAGATGCCGTTTTTCTGGAGCTTTGAGAACAACAAAGGCATTTTTGCGGATGTTCACCGCAGCTATAAATTTGCCCTCATGCAAATTGTTAATGCACGGTCAGAGCCAGATGCGGTGATCGACACCGCCTTTTACGTACTCGACCCCGCCGAGTTGCAACAGCCCCAGCGGCACATTGCCTACCCGCTCGCCACACTCAAAGCGCTTTCGCCGGAGCATTGGGCGCTGATGGAGCTGCGCACTGAGGATGACTTGCGTGTTTTGGAAAAATGCTACGCCGCATTCCCTGCTTTGTCCGAGAACTGGCTGGACTTCCGGCGCGAATTGCACATGACGGATGACAAAGACCTGTTCATTGAAAAAGCCGCGACCGGCTTGCTGCCTTTATTTGAGGGCAAGATGATTTGGCAATACAGCCACGAGCACGATGCGCCGCAATATTGGCTAGAGCCAAGTGCGTTTGATGCTCGCCTGCATAGCAAAGAGCTGTACCGCATGGCGCAAGACCTGGGCGTGCCCAAGGCTGAGGTAGGGCAACACGCCACCGCAGTGCGCTATGACCGCGAGTTCGTGCGGTTGGGGTTTCGCATCATTGCCCGCGACACAGATGAACGAACATTAATTTTTGCGTTGCTTCCCAAAAACTGTGGCACAGGAAATTCATTGTTTCTCAACACACCCAAACGCTACGCGCTTGATGCGTCTGGTGCGGTCCATGTACAAGCGGTGTCGCCTTTGCGCCTGTTGTTTGCCTTGGCGTGGTTTAACAGCGTGCCGGCGGACTGGATTGGGCGGCAAATGATTCAAATCAACGTCAACAAAACCTACCTCTACCGCCTGCCCATGCCGCAGCCCACGGACGACGACATCCGCAGCAACCCGGCCTACGCGCAACTCGCTAAAAACGCATTGCTGCTCACGCTGGCTGCATCGTGGGACGACTTTGCCGAGCTGGCACCGCTGTTTAACGTGCAGCCCCAAGACGTGCCGCAAACCGCCAAGGCCAAAGACATGCTGCGCGCCCAAAACGACAAGCTGGTGGCCGGGCTGTATGGCATCACCGATGCTGAACTTGCGCACCTGCTGCAAAGCTTCAAGGTCATGGCGAGCAAGCGGGCTGAGTATTTAACGCTGTTGCAGTAAAACTGACTGGGACAATTTGATCAATTCGGGTCAGACTCCCATTAAATGCGCTGACTTCCAGGCCAAACCATATTTCGATTTGCTCCTGAATAAATAGCTGCTTGCGCCCGTATTCATTGGGCTAAGGCCTTGTTTAATGCCTCAAAAAGGCCTGTTTTTCACCGAAAACAGGCCTTTTTGACGTTTGAAAATTGTTTTTTTGGCTTGATGCAGCGGTTTCAGGCCCTGTTTTCAGCATCAAATCAGCCTCAAGACCAATGAATACGGGCGTGAGCAGCTACTGAAGTCGTAGCAATTTAAGGCGTTCGCTGCGGCCCAGATGGCCCTACCCGCTCGCCTGCCCGCTCGCTCATCCACCGCAGCAGGTCCAGCCACATCTGGCGCATCTCGGCGTCCAGCGGGGTGCGGGTGGAATTGGGTAGCTCGACGGTGACGACGGGCACGCCTTTGTGGACGCCGCCGTAGTTGCCCAGTGAGCCTGGGAAGATGCCCACCTGGTCCAGGTACAGACGGCCCAGCCGGGACGGTGGGACGGACGGGCCGTCAAAGTCGAGCACGCCGTAGGGTGCGTGGATGCTGACGATCAGTTGCGGCTTGAAGCGCTGCATTTCGTCAAACACAAACTTGGACTCTGGCTCTGACAGGGGCTTGCTGCCAGGGTAGCGGCGCGGGTCTTTTCGGGTGCGCTTTTCCCAGTAGGCTTTGGCGTCGCGGTCCCAGTTGGGTGTGGGGAAGTTGCGGTTCAAATCTACCCCGTTGGCGTTGACGCGGCGCGGCGGCTGGCTTAATAGCCCGTCGGGGTTGAGCGCCGGGATAAAACGCCAGTGCACGGCCTGCGGCATGTCAACCGGTGTCAGCTCAGCCAGCTTGAGCCAGTGCAGCGCGACCGACGCAGACGACAGCTCGTCGCCGTGGATGGCGCCGATGACCAGCACGCGCATCGTGGGGTTGTCGGCCTTGATGTCACGCGTCCACAGGGTGCGGCCCTTGACCGAGCGGGCGGCGCTGGGCTGCAGTTGAGCAGACTCGCACAAGCTGCGCTTGACATTGGGCAAACGGGCGGCGAACTCGTCGCACGGGGCAGCGGCATGGGCGGGGACGCTGAGCCCCAAAAACAAACCCACGACTGACAGGCCAGTTAAAAACTTCATGTGCCAAGTTTAGGACACGCTGATGACACGGTGCAAGACGATGCTGAGGCAAAATGCACGAAGACTGAACCTTATTTATGCCGACTTCCACACCACCGCCCAAAGCCCAGCCCCCCGGTTTTTCAATTCCTGAGTTTCGTGCCTCGCTGGCCATGTTTGCCACCGGCGTGACCATCGTCACCGCGCGCACGCCTGAAGGCACCCTGGTTGGCCTGACGGCGAGCTCGTTCAACTCGGTGTCGCTAGAGCCCCCGCTGGTGTTGTGGAGCCTGTCGCAAGCGGCCAGCTCGATGGCGGCTTTCAGCACGGGCTCGCATTACGCCATCAATATTTTGGCGGCTGACCAAAAAGAGCTGGCCGAGCGCTTTGCCAGCAAGCGGGCTGACCGCTGGGACGGTGTGGCGTTTGACGACGGTGTGGCGGGCGCGCCGCTGCTGGCAGGCGCAGCGGCCAGCTTTGAATGCTTTAACCGCAGCCGTTACCAGGAGGGTGACCACGTGATTTTTGTCGGTGAAGTCGAGCACTGCAGCCACCGGGGTGGTGCTGCACCGCTGCTGTACCACGGCGGCAAGTTTTATACCGAGCACCCGCTTTAGCATTGATGGTTGCCCGCAAAACCCAGCTCGACACCCTGGCCGTTTCACTGCTGCTGGGTTGCTGCCTGTTTTGGGGTTTGCAGCAGGTGCTGATCAAGGCCACGCTGGCTGAAATACCGCCGATGTTCCAGGCATCGCTGCGCTTGTGCGGCGCAACGGTTTTGCTGTGGCTGTGGTGTGTGGCGCGCAAGGTGCCGCTGTTCACGCGAGACGGCTCGCTGCAAGCGGGCTTGCTGGCGGGCAGCCTGTTTGCGGCTGAGTTTGCCTGTATTTACATTGGCTTGCAGCACACCACCGCGTCACGGCTGACGGTGTTTTTATACACCTCGCCATTCTGGGTGGCGGTGCTGGTGCCGCTGTGGGTCAAGTCTGAAAAGTTGCGCGGCTGGCAATGGGCGGGGCTGCTGTGCGCCTTTGCAGGTGTGGTGTTTGCACTGCGCGAGGGCTTTACCGGCAACGGCAGCGCCACCTTGCGTGGTGATGTGCTGGCGCTGGCGGCGGGCATGTTGTGGGGTTTGACAACAGTGGTGATTCGGGCGTCAGCCTTGTCCAAAGTGTCTGCCGAGAAGCTGCTGTTTTATCAATTGGCAGCCAGCGCCTTGGCCTTCCCGCTCTTGTCGATGGCGCTGGGTGAGGTGTGGGTCTGGCAGTTCAGCCCGTTCGCCATCACGTCGCTGCTTTTACAGACGGTGGTTGGCGCGTTTGCCAGTTACCTTGCCTGGATGTGGATGCTGGGCCACTACCCGGCCACCAAAATCTCGGTTTTTGTGTTTTTGACGCCGCTGTTTGCGCTGCTGTTTGGTGCGCTGTGGCTCAAGGAAAGCGTGACGCCGGGGTTGATGGCGGGACTGTCGGCGGTGGCGGTGGGGATTGTGCTGGTCAATCGTCAGCGCGCGGCATAGGCACGCGCAAACTCAACATACCAGTCCAGGCAAGCCGGGTTGGCCATGGCGTCTTTGTTGACCACCTTGTCAACCGGCTGGCCGAGCAGCAATTTTTTGATCGGCAGCTCCTGCTTTTTGCCTGACAGGGTGCGCGGGATTTCGGTGACGGCAAAAATGTCGTTGGGAACGAACCGGGGTGACAAGGCGGTTTTGATGGCGTTGTTGAGTTTTGCTTTCATGGCCTCGTCAAGCACCGCGCCAGCACGCCGCACCACAAACAGGGGCATGTAGCTTTCGCGGCCTAAATATTCCAGATCCACCACCATGGAGTCCATTACCTCGGGCAAAGCTTCAATCGCGCTGTACAGCTCATTCCATTTCCAAATCATCCGTGCACTTTGTCGGCTTCGCTAGCCGTACGTTTGTACTGTCGTCGCTTCGCCTTCGCGTTCACGAATGATTTGGAAACGGAATCGCTGGTGCCCATGCGCAGGCCGTAGCGGTTGATGGTCGCGTCGCTGCGGCCGTAAATGATGCAGCTGCCTGAGGCGGTCACTTTGTGCCAGTCGCCATGCCGCCAGACGCCGGGGTACATGTCGAAGTAGCTGGAGATATATCTGGCGTTGTTTTTGTCACCCCAAAAATACAAGGGCATTGACGGTATCGGCTGGCTGCACACCAGCTCGCCCACTTCGCCCATGACTGGCTCACCCGCTTCGTTCCAGGCTTCAACGGCACAGCCCAGCAGGCGGCATTGCATTTCGCCGGGTGTTTGTGGCAGCTCGCGGTTGCCGCCGATGAAGGCGCCCGCGAAATCCGTACCGCCCGAGATGTTGCAAAACCACATGTTGGGCCGCCCCAATGCTGCAAACTGGCTCGTGCCCCATTGCTGGGCCTCAACGGACAAGGGCGAACCTGTTGAGCCCAATGCGCGGACGTTCGACAAGTCGCCGCAGGCTGACAAGTGCACCCCCGCCTTCAGGCAGTTGGCAAAAAACGCTGCACCTGCGCCGAAAAAGGTCACGCCGGTGTTGGCGGCAAAGCGCCAGAGCGTCGTCCAGTCCGGGGCTTCTTTGGTGCCGCCGGGGTTGCCGTCAAAAAGCACGCAGGTGGTGCCGTTGAGCAAGCCGCTGATTTGTGCGTTCCACATCACCCAGCCGGTGGAGCTGTACCAGTGGTAGCGCTCACCGAACGAATTGGGGTGGTAGCTGCAGCCAATGTCGTTGTGCAGAACTTTAAGCGCCAGCGCGACGATGACAGTGCCGCCGTGGCCGTGCACGATGGGTTTGGGCAAGCCAGTGGTGCCGCTGGAGTAGACAATCCACAGCGGGTGGTCAAACGGAAGCCAAAGTGGCTCAAAAATGGCTATTTCAGCCTCATTTTTAGTATCGTTTAGGGCTTTTGACCAATGAATACTGGCGCAACCAGCTCCTGAAATAATAGCGTTCGAATCTCCATGAAGGATGACGTGCCTGAGGCTGGGCAGCCCGGCGCAGAGCTCGTCAATCACGCTGCTGCGGTCCATCAGCTTGCCGCCGTAGGTCACGCTGCTGGTGGCAATCAGCACAGCGGGTTCAATCTGCTTGAAGCGGTCCAGCACGGCGGCGGTTCCCATGTCAGGCGCGCAAATGCTCCACACGCCGCCAATGCTGACGGTGGCTAAAAACGCGATGATGGCCTCGGGGATGTTGGGCAAATACGCGGCCACGCGGTCACCGGGCTGCACGCCTTGCGCTTGCAGGTGCAGCGCCAGTGCCGCGACCTGGTTTTTTAACGCTGGCCAGCTGATCTCACGTGCCGCCTGGCCATTGGCCAGACTGTTTTCGTTGTGGCTGATGATGGCTGGCAGCCCCGCCGCGTGCGCCGCATCGGCATGCCTGAACACCTGCGCCGCATAGTTGACCTGCGCACCTACAAACCATTTGGCGGCAGGCATTCGGCCCTCAACCACAAACTGGTGCGGCGTTGGCGACTGCAAGTCAAAGTAGTCCCAGATGCTTTGCCAGAAGGCGGGCAAATCTGTCACAGACCATTGGTGCAGCGCGGCGTAGTTGTCAAACGACAGGTCGCGTTGGGACTGTAGCCACTGCTGGTACAGGCGAATCTGGGGGATATAAGGTGCGCTCATGACCATCAGCTTAACCTGCGGCGGCTGGTGATTTTGCTTGTCAGCCCTGTGGTTTGTCCTTAGAAAACTACTTAAGATAGCGCCACTTAACAATAATGAAAGCGAAAAATGGGCATGTTTGACTGGACAGAAAAAAGCAGCGCAGTACTTGGCCAGGGCGGCGTGATTGGCCCAGACGAGCGCTTGCCCTGGCCGCAGACTGCCGTGATGGGCGTGCAGCACGTGATTGCCATGTTTGGCGCGACGGTGCTGGCGCCGATATTGATGGGGTTTGACCCGAACATCGCGATATTGATGAGCGGCATTGGCACACTGATTTTCTTTGTCATCACCGGGGGCAAAGTGCCCAGCTATCTGGGGTCGAGCTTTGCCTTTATTGGCGTGGTGATAGCCGCAACCGCCTACGCGGGCAAAGGGCCCAACGCCAATCTGGGCGTGGCACTCGGCGGCATTGTGGCCTGCGGTGTGCTCTACACGCTGATAGGTTTGATTGTGCAAGCCGTGGGTACGGGCTGGATAGAACGCTTCATGCCGCCGGTGGTTACCGGCTCGGTGGTAGCGGTGATTGGCCTGAACCTCGCCGGTATTCCGATCAAAAACATGGCTGCCAGCAACTTTGATTCATGGATGCAGGTGGTGACCTTTGTCAGTGTGGCACTGGTGGCTGTGATGACGCGCGGCATGCTGCAGCGGCTCTTGATTCTGGTCGGTCTGGTGGTGGCTAGCGTGATTTACGCCGTGCTGACCAACGGCTTGGGCATGGGTAAACCGATAGATTTGTCGGGCATCATGAATGCGGCGTGGGTCGGCATGCCGGGCTTTACCGCCCCGGTGTTCAGTGCCAACGCCATGCTGCTGATTGCACCTGTGGCCATCATTTTAGTGGCTGAAAACCTGGGCCACATCAAGGCGGTGACGGCCATGACCGGCAAAAACCTGGACCAGTACATGGGCCGCGCTTTTATCGGCGACGGTGTGGCCACCATGGTGTCTGGCAGTGCTGGCGGCACGGGCGTGACGACTTACGCTGAAAACATTGGCGTGATGGCAGCAACCAAAATCTATTCAACCGCTGTGTTTGTGGTGGCCGCGTTGTTGGCGGTGGTACTGGGTTTCAGCCCCAAGTTTGGCGCGCTGATTCAGGCCATCCCATTGCCGGTGATGGGCGGGGTGAGTATTGTGGTGTTTGGCCTGATTGCGGTGGCCGGTGCCAAGATCTGGGTTGACAACAAGGTTGACTTTTCAGACAACAAGAACCTGCTGGTCGCAGCCATCACGCTGGTGCTGGGCACGGGCGACTTCACGCTCAAGTTTGGCCAGTTTGCACTGGGCGGCATTGGCACCGCTACCTTTGGCGCAATTTTGCTTTACGCCCTGCTGAACCGCAAACCTTAAAGCGCTATCAACGCTTGGCTTTTTCGCGCGCCAGCGCAGTCCTGGTTGCCAGCAGCTCGCGCTCCAGGTCAATGCGTTCGTCAATTTCATTTTCCAAAAGCTTGTTGACGCTGGCCAGGTCTTCGGCAGATGTCTGGATTTTTTCTTCAATCGCCTCGGTTTTTTCAAGCGCCTGAGCCACATCACCGGTTTGGGCGTCGTCAGGTATGCCGTGCTTGAGCACGGCGTTGATCACCAGCAGTTCGTCAGCCGACTGCTTGACGGTTTCTTTGACTGTGCCGTTTTGTTGCAGCGCCTTGACCAGGGGCTTGGCTGTGTCTGTTGATAGTGAGTTTGTTTTTGTCATGGCGAGAGAGTGTTGTCAAGCAGTGCCAACGCAGCACGCCTTGATAAAACGATACCAAAACCCACTGGCTTTCCAAGGTAAAAATGTCGCGTCCTGATGTCAGGACAGCGCCTGACTTCAGGTGGCTTGGTCTCTGGCTTCAACCAGAGCGGCTGTGGCATCTGCCAGTTGCTGCTCCAGCTCAGCGCGCTCGCCAATTTCTTGCGCCAGCACCTCGTTGACTTGCGCCAGCTCTTGCGCCGTGTCATTGATTTTGGTTTCAAGCTCATCGGTTCTTAGCAAGGCTTGAGCCACATCGCCCGTTTGCAGGTGGTCCGGGATTTCCTGCTTCAAAACCGCGTTGATGACCACCAGCTCGGCAGCCGACTGCTCAATGTTGTCGAGGGCGGTTTCGTTTTGCTCCAGCGCACGCGACAGTGGCGTTGCTTGATCAGTGGCGCTGGGCGGGGAGGCAGACGTTGACATGGGGCGAGTTTAATGGAACAAGTGGCAGCTGTCTGTGCGACAAACCTGCTTTTGTTGACAACGGTTGGCGCTGGCCTTTCACCGAAATCGCCCGAAGAAATTCAAAACCGTATGGTCTGGCTGTTTTTAGCGTCTTTTTAACACTATTTTTGGGCAACAGGCCAATCAATGCGGGCGCAAACAGCTCCTGAAATAATAGCGCTACAGATTAACTTTCAGCTGCTTTGGCCATCCGCTCGCTCTTCCAGTACACGTCGTCGCCGCCGTTCATGCGGTTCAATACGCGCGACAGCACAAACAGCAAGTCGCTCAAACGGTTCAGGTACTGGCGCGGCGCGTCTTTCAGGGCTTCTGCCGTGCCCAGCGCGACCACCGCGCGCTCCGCACGGCGCGCGACCGTGCGGCACACATGCGCAAGCGCAGCGGCGCGTGAGCCTGCAGGCAGGATAAATTCAGCCAGACGTGGCAGCGCTGCATTGTGTTCTTCCAGCGCGTCATCCAGTTGCGCCACCGCTTCGGGTTTGAGCAGCTCGTAGCCGGGGATGCTCAACTCGCCGCCCAGGTTAAACAACTGGTGCTGCACCTCGACCAGCAGCGTACGCACACCCTCGGGCATCGCCTCGCACAGCAGCACGCCAATGTTGGAGTTGAGTTCATCCACCTCGCCCATGGCGTGTACACGCAGGCTGTTTTTGCTGACGCGGGTGTTGTCGCCAAGTCCGGTCGTGCCGTTGTCACCGGTGCGGGTGGCGATTTGTGTGAGTCGGTTGGCCATGATTTAAAGGTGCTCAGGTGGTGGGGCTAAACGTAACATCAAGCTGAAAAATGTGACGCTCTGGCGCATGATGTAGCTCAAGGCAACGCATTGCAAAATGGCTGGTGGCCTCGTGGTTTTTGCGATGCAATGGCGGCTTCTTAACTTTGAAAGCCTTCAGACATGTCAACCATGAACAAACGCAAAAAGCATTTTATTCCCAACTTTGAAGCCCGTAGCGTGGTGCTGGTCGCGGCCCTGGTTTTCGGTGGCGTGGCCGGGGCGCAGGGCCAAACACCCTCGCCTGGCCCTGCAAGAGACGTGTCGCCCGCGGCGGGCAGCATACCGGCAAACAAAGCCACCAGCAAAGACGTTGACGCTGCCTTTGACCGTGCTGACGCGAACAAGGACGGCAAACTCAGCCGCACCGAGGCAGAAAATCTGCCAGTCGTCGCCCAGCGCTTTGAGCAGATCGATACCGACCGCGACACTTTTGTTTCACGCCAGGAACTGGCAAAATTTTCGGGCAGCTGATCTGCCTGAGCGCTGGGCGGTCAGGCTGGGAACGTGTGACTTTTCCGTTCGGCTTAAAACGGGTAGCATCGGTCAAAATAGAAGACTGACCTGCCAACCCGGCCACGCTGTATCTGGAGACTCTTCATGAACGCACCCCTTCCCACACACCTGCTGCCCGAAATAGCCCAGCGCGAAACGCCTGCGGCTTTGATTGATGCGCTCAAGGCGCGTTTTGCGGATCGTTGTTCAACGGCCCTGATCGTGCGCGAGCAGCATGGCCGGGACGAATCATCTTTCGCTGCACCACCACCCAGCGCGGTGGTGTTTGCTGAAAGCACGCAAGACGTGTCTGACGCCGTCAAGCTGGCCGCACTGCACAACGTCCCCGTGATTCCGTTTGGCGTGGGCACGTCGCTGGAAGGGCATTTGCTGGCAGTGCAAGGCGGCATCAGCATTGACGTCAGCCGCATGAACCGCGTGCTGCACATCAACGCTGAAGATTTGACAGTGACGGTGCAAGCTGGGGTGACGCGCAAACAGCTCAATGAAGAAGTCAAAAGCACCGGCCTGTTTTTCCCCATCGACCCAGGCGCAGACGCGACCCTGGGCGGCATGAGCGCCACCCGCGCCAGCGGCACCAACGCCGTGCGCTACGGCACCATGCGTGAAAACGTGCTGGCGCTTGAGGTGGTGACCGCCAGCGGCGAAGTGATTCGCACGGGCACACGCGCCAAAAAGTCATCCGCCGGTTACGACCTGACGCGCCTGATGGTGGGCAGTGAAGGCACGCTGGGCGTGATCACCGAAGTCACTGTCAAGCTGTACCCGCTGCCCGAAGCCATCAGCGCAGCGGTTTGTTCTTTCCCCAGCATTGAAGCGGCAGTCCGCACCACGATTGAAGTGATTCAAATGGGCATCCCCATTGCGCGGGTTGAGCTGATTGACGGCGGCACGATTCGCATGGTCAACAAACATTCAAAAACCACGCTGGCTGAAACGCCCATGCTGCTGATGGAGTTTCACGGTTCTCCGAACAGCGTCAAAGAACAAGCCGAGCTGGTGCAGGAGATTGCCAGCGCGCATGGCAGCGCAGCTTTTGAGTGGGCCAGCACACCCGAAGAACGCACACGCCTGTGGGCGGCACGGCACAACGCCTACTTTGCAGCGATTCAGTCGCGCCCCGGTTGCCGTGCCATTTCAACCGACACCTGCGTGCCGATATCCCGCCTGGCCGATTGCCTGCTGGACTCTATTGCAGAGGTTGACGCGACCAGCATCCCGTACTTTCTGGTGGGCCATGTGGGCGACGGCAACTTTCACTTTGGCTACCTGATTGACCCAGACATCCCGGAAGAGCGCCGCATTGCCGAGGAGCTGAACCACAAACTGGTGACTCGTGCGCTGGCGCTTGAAGGCACCTGCACTGGCGAGCACGGTGTGGGTCTGCACAAGATGGATTTTTTGGTGACCGAGGCGGGCGACGGCGCTGTCAACATGATGCGCACCATCAAACGCGCTCTGGACCCGCAGAACATCATGAATCCAGGAAAGATTTTCACGCTTTGAGGTTGCGCGCGCTCGATGTGCAAAACATGGCTGCGCTCAGGCAGCGTTTGACAAGCGCAACCACCATGGATGAGCTTCACGCGTTGTGTCGGGAGTACAGCGAAGCGCTGGGCTTTCAGCATTTTGTGTATGCGCTGCGGGTGCCGACCCACTTCGCGGATGCGCGTCTCATCATGGTCGATGGGTATCCGCCGGGCTGGGTGAAACACTATTTTGAGCAGCACCATTTTGACGCCGACCCCGTCATGGCTTATTGCGCGCAACATGTGGTGCCGACATGCTGGAGTGACCTCACTCTAGAGCCCGGTAGCCAGGCCGAACGCATGATGCGGGAGGCTGCAGGCTTCGGCTTGCGCGACGGCGTGACCATGCCGCTGCACAGCCCTCAAGGTGAGCTGGGGATCCTCAGCTTCGCAGTGGATGCGCCTCCTGAAGAGGCTCGCCTGACATGCCAAAACGCACTGGTGCAGATTCAGATGGTGGTCGGGTATCTGCACGAAGCGGTCAGGCGCGTCAATGGCCTGGCCGGCAACGGCGGGCCCGTCCTGACATCCCGCGAGATCGAATGTCTGCGCTGGGCAGCAGATGGCAAAACATCAGGGGAAATTGCACAGTTACTGGGCTTGTCCGAGAGTACAGCCAACTTTCACCTGAACAACACCATGCGCAAGCTCGACGTTGTCAACCGCCAGCAAGCCGTGGCCAAGGCCACGCTTCAGGGACTGATTCAGCCTCGTCCCTTTTAGTCTGGGTCTTCAACAAACCTTATTCCATTTCCACATCATTCGTGAACGCGAAGGCGAAGCGACGACAGTACAGACGTACGGCTAGCGAAGCCGACAAAGTACACGGATGATTTGGAAATGGAACTACCTGTCAGATCTGGCAGTAGACGCAGCACAGCCTCTGCTATCCAATCGCGCTTCCTAGCGAGTATGAATTCGCGTCGATTGTTTCTACAAAGGTTTACCCATGCAGCTGCATAAACGAGTTCCCCTGATCCTGCTGTTGTCCGCAAGCGCTATGTTTTACGGCTGCGCAGCAAGCCCTGGCCCTGGCCCTGCCACTACCGCAATGACCTCCAGCGACGCTGGCGCAAAGGCAGAACAAAAAATTTCCATGGCTATTGGCCAGGAAGTCGGAACATTCAGTATTGCCAGCCAGCAAGCGATTGAGTCGCCCGGCGCAATGAATGCAACCCAGTACACCGTTAAAACCAGGGCCGGGAAAACTTTCAAGTGCGACATTTTTGAACCGTCTGGCTTTGGCAAGGTGATGAGCTTTGGAATGATCAGCGGAACAAGCGCCCTGTGTACGGACTTCACGGCCGGCTCTGCTGATCAGGGTAAAACCAACAAGGCAAGCTGCAATGCCTTGCTGAAAGCGGCGGGTAAGTGCTGACGCCTGCACCGGTGTGAGGGCCTTGAGGTGAGCTTGATGACCGCGTTGGTCTGCGAGCGCTACGGTGGCCCTGAAGTATTGAGGTTTGTGCAGTGCGCACGACCTGCGCCCAAACCCGGCGAAGTCCTTGTGCGCGTGTTGGCCTCCAGCATCACCTCGGGCGACCGTCGCGTGCGCAGCATGGATGTGCCCCGAGGCTTTGGCATCCTCGGGCGGCTGGCGCTGGGCTGGAGCGCCCCAAGAAACCCGGTGCTGGGTGCGACGTTTGCCGGCGTAGTGCAAGCACTGGGCAGCGGTGCAAAAGGTTTTGCACCGGGTGAGGCTGTCTTCGGTATCAGTGGGTTTCGCATGGGCGGCCATGCTGAATATGTGTGTATCCCCGCCACGGCTGCTTTGGCGCACAAACCTGCGCACCTGTCGTTCGAGCAGGCGGCAGCATCGCCCTTTGGCGGCGGGACAGCGCTGTCGTTTTTGAAACGTGCAAAGCTTTTGCCGGGGGAAACGATTCTGGTCAACGGCGCCTCGGGCAACGTCGGCTTGGCCACTGTACAACTGGCCGCGCACATGGGCGGCACAGTCACGGGTGTGTGCAGCGCTGCCCATACAGAACTGGTGCAATCGCTGGGCGCTGCGCAGGTGATCGATTACAGGCAAAAAGACTTCACGGCGATGGGTCAACGCTTTGACGTGGTGTTTGACACGGCTTGCAACCACCCGGTCGGCCGTTGCCTGCCTGTGCTCAAGCCTGGTGGTCGGCTGATTCGCCTGCTGTCCGACTTGCCGGAAATGCTTGGCACCCTGGTCCTGCCACGCCGCTCGGGGCGGCAAGTCATTGCCGGCACTGCTGAAGAAAAAGCCGACGATCTGAAACACCTGGCAAACTTGGTGGCGCAAGGCCGTTACCAGCCCATCATCGCCCGCGTGTTTGCGTTCAGTGAAGCCATCGACGCGCATCGCTATGCAGACCGTCCCAGCCAGCCTGGCAGTGTGCTTGTCAGAATGAATGGCGTCACAAAAGACTTTTTTCTTGCCCCGCACGCCGGTGCGATGGGGAACGACGCGTGACCGGTTCAGCCACAGCGTCACCAGCAACACAAGAATCTCCACGCATTGATGCAGAGACCCTTTTGCTGTTTGCCATTGATGAACTGGACGTACACATCAGCGAACTCATCTGCAGCGGAAATTTTTCCATTTCCGCAATTTTTCATGACTGGGTTGCTGATTCGCTGACAACAAAAATCGAGTTACGGCTTCTTGCAGAGCAAGAATCAAGCAGGTTCAAAGACGACCTGCGGCAGGACGATGCGCGTACTGTTGTTCGGCACTGGGTCAGGCAGTGGATCTGCATGGAGATCAAACAGCACTTCGGCCAGTATGTGCAGTTTTGTCCCTGCACGAACTCTTTTATATCGCATCAAATGACGGTGACGACTACCGCAGGCTCTGCTGCACAACAGTGGCCCTCAGCCTCGGAAGGGCTCGATATCTTGACCTGCCCCCTTCCAGCCGTACCAGCGTAAATTCCAGGAAGTCCGTCACTATGGAGAATGACGGACATGAGAAAAAGCAGATACACAGAAGAGCAGATCATTGGTTTCATCAAGCAAGCCGAG
>JBILXX010000025.1:0-37767 GCA_044378095.1 Polaromonas sp. | reverse complement strand
GCGCGATGGCTGCAAAGCCGCTTCGGGCTACGCCCTACGCAGCTTTGCAGTCATCGCAAACAAAATAGAAAAAGCGGACAATCTATTTGCTCTAAAACCGGACAGTTCTATTTACTGCTGACAGCGGGTAATCCGTTGCTACTCAACCACTGGAATTCGGGTGGCTGGCGGCGTGTTGCGGCTGCGTCCGCAGCGCACCAGACCGTCAATCATCACCATGCCAACGCCTGGCAGGTCGCCTCGGGTAATACTGTCCAGCATGTCGGTACCGGCCGAGTGTTGCGCCTTATCCAAAAAAACAAAGTCTGCCGCTCGGCCGACTTCGATCAGTCCACAGTTCAGTCCGCGGATGCGAGCTGTGTTGCCAGTAGCAAAACAAAACACCAGCTCTGGCGCGATGTTGCCAAGCGCTGACAAAAGCGAAATCATGCGCAGCATCCCGAGCGGTTGGACCCCCGAGCCAGCCGGGCCGTCCGTCCCTAAAATCACGCGGTGAGGGCACTTGAGTTGCAATGCGGCCTGAGCTGCGGCGATGGCAACCTTTTCATTGCCGTTATGCACAATTTCAATCGCACGGGATGACTTTTCGCACAGATCGCACACGTGCTGTTCTGACAGCGAGGTGTGTCCACCATTGATGTGGCCAATCACATCGGCATCAGCCTCCAGAACAGTGTCTTTATCGATATAGCCGGAGCCTGGCACGGACGGGCCCCCCGTGTGGATGGTGCTTTGTATGCCGTACTTGCGAGCCCAGCCGACCATCTCTTTGGCCTCATAACCTGACTTGACAGTACCCAAGCCGACTTCTCCGAGCAGCGTGACGCCAGCATCTGCCAGGTCTTTGAAGTCTTGTTCGACCATGCCTTTTTCAATGATGGGTGCGCCAGCCATGACTTTGACACCTCCTGGGCGAAAGTTGTCGAAAGCACGTTGCGCCGTGATGGCAAGGGCCTTGAGGCCCACGATGTCTTTGGGTCTGCCGGGCAAATGCACTTCGCCGGCTGAAATCATGGTGGTCACGCCGCCGTGCATGGTGGACTCAATCCAGCCTAACTGGTTTTGGCGCGGTGTCCAGTCGCCAAACACAGGGTGTACATGGCTGTCAATCAGGCCCGGGCATACGCAGGTCTGTTGTGCATCTATGACAGTGGTCGCATGGCTTTGGTCGCAGTCTTTGGCCTTGCCGACAGCCATAATCAGGCCGTCGTTGATGATGATGGTGTCCGCGTCAAGAATCGGCTGATCAATATCGCCCGACAGCAACAGGCCGATATTTTTGATGACAACTTTGCCTGATGAACTGCTGGTGGGTAGGTCTGCCATGGGGTGCCTTTAAAAAATCTAGGGTTTTAACAAAACGCTGCGCAGCACGGTGCTTCTGATAAAAGCTTGCCAGTTCGCAATGGCTTCAGGCGTTTTCAGGTTCTCACCCAAAAAAGCCGACAGGGTGTAACGGTTTGACATGTAAAAGTAGGCTGTCGCCGCTATCAGAAGATACACATTTCGCGCGGAAACGTCTTTTCGAAATAGTTTCTGCTCAATGCCGTTTTGCAGCAGCTCGTTAACGATGGCAATGGCGGGTGACGAGTATTGCCGGGCGCGGTCGGACTTGGCAATGTGTTTGCCGCGCTGCAAGTTTTCAGTGTTCAGCAGCGTGATGAACGCTGGGTTCTTGCGGTAATACGACAGCACGAAGCCGATGACAGCATCAAGTGCCTCTACAGGTCGGCTGGTGTCGAGCTTGAGTCTTAGTTCTGCGTCGTTCATGCGGCGGTAGGCGTTTTCCAGCACCTCAATGAACAAGCCTTCCTTGTTGCCGAAATAGTAGTAAATCATGCGGTCAACAGACTTGGCTGACTTGGAAATTTTTTCAATGCTCCCGCCGTCGTAGCCGTGGCGGGCGAACACACGCGTTGCTGCGCGAAGAATGTTTTCGCGTGTCGATACTGAAGTTGCTTTGGCTGACATCAGGGTTTAAGTGAATAAAAAGACGATTGCGCGGAACGTCAGGATACGCTACATTCAAAACTAAATGTAGTGATCACTACATATTTTTGACAGTTTTTTGAGATGCTGATTTATCTTTATGTCAGAGCACACCAAAACGGATGGCTTGCCCGAGCAATACTCAACACCCATTGAAAAAGTTGTATCGGGGAAAATCGCGTGCAATGCTTGCCCGGTGCTTTGTCAGATATCTGATGGCAGGACAGGTGCCTGCGACCGCTATGCAAATCAGGCAGGCGCGTTGATTCGGGTTGATCCAGTGGTGTTTTTGCGCCGCTCACTTGATCGCGAATTTGACAGTGCTGGCGAATCTCTGATCGCCTTCGACGCGAATCAGGAATTCAGCAACGAACTGCTTGAGTCCAACGACGTATTTGTCACGGGAGTCGGCTCGTCCACCACTTACCCTGACTACAAACCTGCACCTTTCATCGTCTCATCGCAGGTGGCGGGCGTTGACATGGTGACAGTGGTGACTGAAGGGATTTTCAGTTACTGCAGCTTGAAGGTGAAAATTGACACCGACCGCTTCTTGGGCGCAGAGCAGGCCAACGTGCGCTGCAGGGGCGAGGTTGTGGGACATGTCACCACTGCGGAGTATGGCTCGCAAATGCTGTCCCTGGGCGGCGTGCATCACCTCACAGGTGGTAGCAAAAAGGAAGGCCGCGTCACGATGGACATGATGCAGGCGCTGGGCAACAAACAGGCGGTCGAATTCACGATTGACGGTGGATCGCAGCTGGTGATTCAGGCCGGCAAGGCGCCTATCGTTAATGGTGTTGAAGAACAACGCATGCGCGTGGGCTGCGGGTCGGCGGCGGTTGGTATCTTTGCCAAGCAGTTTTTGGGTGTGGCAGATGAAGTGGTGGTGGTGGACGACCACATCACAGGCGTATTGACAGAGCATCAGGCCGGCCGTTGCCTGGACATGCGTCCATCTGGCATTCAAATGAATGGGCGCAAGTCAACGCCCGGCCGTTACTTTCAGGTGGCCAATCCTGGCACGGGCTGGGGCGGCACAGACATTGCTGACCCCCTGTCCATCATTGAAGGTTGGGATGCCGGTCGTGCCTGGCCGGGCCTGCGGCTCTTGATGACATCCACCACCGGCGAGCATGCCAGCTGGTATTTGCTGGACGACGACTTGAAGCCGATTGAGCAAGCCATGCCGCCTGACGTGCGTATGGTGGTCCAAAGGATTGGCGAGAACTGCGAACCCTCACTGTCGTCCGTGCTGTTTTTGGGAGGTGCAGGCGGCAGCCTCCGGGCGGGCGTGACAGAAAACCCGGTTTTGCTCACCCGTGCCATCAAAGACGCCTGGGTCAATGTGACCTGCGGCGGTGCGCCTGCTTATGTCTGGCCCGGTGGCGGTATCACCGTGATGGTGGACGTGATGCGCATGCCTGACAACAGCTTTGGCACTGTGCCCACACCCGCCATCGTTGCGCCGATCGAATTCAGCATGAGCCTGGACAACTACCGCGCCCTGGGTGGCCACATGGCGCATGTCCGCACGCTTGAAGAAGCCTTGAGACGGGGTGCTGGTCACAACGATGGCGCGCCTGTGAGTTTGCAATGGCAGTCTGCCAGCGCGGCGAATGCCTGGCCGCTGGGCAACCCGCCCATGCTGGGTTGAAACAGTCCATGCAACCCCAACGCGCTCACCTTACTGACGGCCGCTGGCATTTTCAGCATGGACCGATGGACATCATCATTGGTGCTGCGGGCGATGCGGCTGCTTTGAAGTTTGCCCACGACCAAGCCTGGATGAGGTTTAAAGGCATCTTGCAAGAATTGGTGCAAGAGCTGGCCTTGTTGCGCAAACCAGTGCAGGGGGCTTGCCCGGTACATGGCCCGATTGCCCGGCGCATGTGGCTGGCTTGCAAACCTTATCAAGGCAGCTTCATCACGCCGATGGCGGCAGTGGCGGGATCAGTCGCACAAGAGCTGCTGCAGTGGTATCGGGCTGACGGGATTCAGCGCGCCTGGATCAATAACGGCGGTGATATTGCGATTCATCTGGCGGCCAATTCGTCAGTCCGCGCGGGCTTGTATGCCAATCTCGAAAAGCTGGATTCCCAACAGCTTCAACGCGGTATCCAGTTGGATGGGCAGTTTGAAATCTGTAGCGATTCTGCAATACGCGGTGTAGCGACCAGCGGCTGGCGCGGACGAAGCTTTTCACTGGGCATTGCAGACAGCGTCACCGTCTTAGCCCGCACAGCCGCTGAGGCCGATGCCGCTGCCACAGTCATTGCCAACGCAGTCGACCTCCAAGATGACAGAATCATCAGGCGGCCTGCCTGCGATATCAAGGACGACTCTGATCTGGGTGACAGACTGGTGACGGTGGATGTGCCGCCGTTACCCGCCGAGCTGATCAGCCAGGCGTTGGCTGCAGGCCTGGCACGAGCGTTCACCTTGCAAGCGCAAGGTTTGATTTGTTCAGCTGTATTGGTCTGTCAGAATCAACAGATGACAACCGACGCTGTGATGTGCGCCATGCCAAATGAAGCGAGTCAAGCGAATCAATCGCGAACCCTGGCTGCTTGCGGCACAGAATATGCATGACTGGACTCGATGACTCCCATGATTAACGTACGCCGTATCTTCACCCACGTGGAATCCATTGCCCACGAATTTGGTCCGACACCGGATCAGCCGCTGCTGCGTGGTGCGATTGGCATCGTCATGACCAACCCTTATGCAGGGCGCTACGAGCCCAACATACTGCCCATGATGGACGCGCTGGGTGCGGTCGGTATTGACATGGCTGAACGCCTTCGTGCTGCGATGGGCGTTCCCGCTGAACAAATTCAAGGCTATGGCAAAGGCGCGATCGTGGGTGCCAATGGCGAGCTGGAGCATGGCGCGCTGTGGCATGTGCCTGGCGGCTATGCCATGCGCGAGCTGCTGGGCTGGAAGGGCGATCGCAATGCCTATGTAAAGGGCGCCACCACACCATCTCCTGAGTCCTCAAACCAGACGGCAAATGCCTTGTCGATCGTGCCATCGACAAAAAAAGTCGGCGCACCAGGCACGGCACTGGATGTGCCAATGACGCATATCAACGCCAGCTACGTCCGCAGCCATTTTGATGCGATTGAAGTCCGTGTGCCTGGCGCACCGACGGCAGATGAAATTGTTTTTATTTTGGCCATGAGCACAGGTGCCAGAATTCACGCACGAGTCGGTGGCTTGGCGGCCAATGCCATCAGCAAATGGGACGGTTTGCGTTAAATCGCAAACGCACACAAGGAAGAATATGAAGGCCCAAATTCGCAAGATCATTGTTCAAGTCGACGAGGTTCACATCGAGATGGGCAAACCTGTCTCGCCACCCACCCGCCGCGCGCTGGCCATGGCTGTCATTCATAACCCGATGGCAGGCAGCTACACAGAAAACCTTGATGAGCTGATCGCTATCGGTGAAGAGTTGGGTGGTTTGCTGGGTGACAAATGCGTAAAGGCTCTCGGCATTGCCCCAGGCGACGCACAAAGTTATGGCAAAGCCGCCATCGTCGGCGAGGCGGGAGAAATTGAGCACGCTGCTGCCCTGCTGCACCCCAAACTGGGCGCGCCGTTGCGCCTCGCCGTTGAAAAGGGTGCGGCTTTGGTGCCATCAAGCAAAAAGCGCGGGACTCTTGGCACGGCCATCGACGTCCCGTTAGGCCACAAAGATGCAGCCTTTGTACGCAGCCATTTTGATGCGATGGAAGCGCGGGTATCAGACGCCCCGCGCGCCAACGAGATTGTGGTGGCTGTGGTGGTGACCGACAGTGGCAGGCCGTTGGCGCGCGTGGGAGGCTTGCAGGCGCATGAAGCCAAAGGCGTTGACGGTCTGCGCTAGTTCCACGTTATTTGCACATTAATTTTTTGTTAGTTGTCAGTTAAATCCTTCAGGAGTTTTTATGAAAATGCAACGCAGAACACTTACTACCCTGGCAGTGGCTTGTCTTTTGACAGTAGCCGTTTCCGCCCATGCGCAAGGCGTTATCAAAATCGGCGAAATCAACAGCTACAAAGCCCAGCCTGCATTTCTGGAACCGTACAAAAAAGGGATGGAGCTGGCGGTTGAGCAAATCAATGCTGCGGGCGGTGTCAACGGCAAAAAGCTGGAATTGGTTATACGTGACGACAACGCCAACCCCGGCGACGCGGTGCGTGCGGCGGAAGAGCTTGTGTCGCGCGAAAAAGTCGATGTGCTGACCGGCTCCTTCTTGTCCAACATCGGCTTGGCATTGACAGACTTTGCCAAGCAAAAAAAGTTTTTCTTTTTGGCGGCTGAGCCCCTGACAGACAAAATCGTCTGGCAAAACGGCAACCGCTACACCTTCCGCCTGCGCGCATCCACCTACATGCAAACGGCCATGCTGGTGCCTGAAGCTGCCGCCATGAAGAAAAAGCGCTGGGCCATCATTTACCCCAACTACGAATATGGCCAATCTGCTGCAGCCAGCTTCAAGGCACTGCTTAAAGCTGCGCAGCCTGATGTCGAATTTGTAGCCGAGCAAGCCACACCGCTTGGCCGTATTGATTCTGGCAGCGTGGTGCAGGCTGTGGCTGATGCCAAACCCGACGCGATTTTCAATGTGCTGTTCGGTGCTGACTTGTCCAAGTTTGTGCGTGAGGGCAATACGCGCGGACTGTTTCAGGGGCGTGAAGTGGTCAGCTTGCTGACAGGTGAGCCTGAATACCTGGATCCCCTGAAAGAAGAAACACCCAACGGCTGGCTGGTCACGGGCTACCCGTGGTACGGCATTCAAACGCCCGAGCACAAAGCATTCTTTCTGGCTTACAACGCCAAGTACAAAGACCATCCTCGCCTTGGTTCCGTCGTTGGCTATGCTGCTATCCAGTCTCTTGCTGAAGGCATGAGAAAAGCCAAATCCACCGATACGGAGAAAATGATTGCAGCGTTCAGAGGCCTGAAGCTCATGACACCGTTTGGTCCAGTGACGTACCGCACGCAGGACCACCAGTCGACCATGGGGGCATATGTTGGCCGCACCAAGAACGAAGGCGGCAAGGGCGTGATGGTGGACTACCGTTATGTTGATGGTGCGAAGATGCAACCTAGCGATGCAGAGGTGAAAAAACTGCGTCCGGCAGATGCACAAAACTGATCTTCATAAGTTCGAACCAGGTCACACCGTATGAGTTTTTCAGGTCTTCTGGTTCAGTTGCTTAACGGCCTGGCGGGGGCGTCGTCGCTCTTTTTGGTGGCTGCGGGTTTGTCGCTGATTTTCGGCGTCACCCGCATCGTCAACTTTGCGCACGGCTCGTTTTTCATGGTTGGTATTTTTGTCGCCTATTCGCTGGTGGCCAATCTTGGCGGCACGATTGGTTTTTGGCCGTCGCTGCTACTTGCCGCGTTGGCAGTCGGCGTGCTGGGTGCGCTGGTTGAAATACTGTTACTGCGGCGTATTTACAAAGCACCAGAGCTGTTTCAATTGCTCGCGACTTTTGCGCTGGGGCTGGTGATCAAAGACGCCGTGCTCTGGTTTTGGGGGGCTGAAGAATTACTCGGGCCTCGCGCACCCGGTTTGACGGGCTCGGTGATGATCCTGGGGCGTCAGTTTCCTGAATATGACTTGTTCCTCATCGTCGCTGGCCCTGTCGTGTTGGGCTTGCTGTGGCTGCTGCTGACCAAAACCCGCTTTGGCACATTGGTACGTGCGGCAACACAAGACCGTGAAATGGTCAGCGCGCTGGGTGTCAACCAGGCCTGGCTTTTTACCGCCGTGTTTGCATTGGGTGCGGTGCTGGCAGGCTTGGGTGGCGCACTGCAACTGCCGCGAGAACCCGCCAATCTGGACATGGACTTGAACATCATTGGTGCGGCTTTTGTGGTGGTGGTGGTTGGCGGTATGGGCTCCATTCCCGGAGCGTACGTCGCTGCGCTTTTAATAGCAGAGTTGAAGGCGATTTGCATCTGGCTGGGGCTGGTTGAAATTGCAGGCGTCGCCATTTCGTTTTCAAAGCTCACATTGGTGGTTGAATTTGTGGTCATGGCCGTCGTGCTGGTGGCGCGGCCCTGGGGTTTGTTTGGCAGGCCGCAAACGCCGAGCAGGCATTCGGCCAAAGCCGAAGACCCTTTGACGCTGCCCGGCTCGTTCAGTCGCTACGTCACGATTGCTTTTATTGGCCTGCTGGTGTTGATGCCTTCGCTTACAGCCAAGTCGCCCTATTTGACGGTTCTGATGATTGACTTGATGGTGGCAGCGCTGTTTGCCGTGAGCCTGCACTTCATCATGGGGCCGGCCGGCATGCATTCTTTTGGGCATGCGGCTTACTTTGGCCTGGGCGCTTATGCCGCCGCCCTGTTTGTCCGCAAGATGAACATGCCAATGGAAGCTGCCTTGCTGTTTGCGCCGCTGGCAGCCGCTGCGGGTGCGTTTGTCTACGGCTGGTTTTGCGTGCGCTTGTCTGGTGTCTATCTGGCCATGCTGACGCTGGCGTTTGCACAAATCACCTGGGCGATTGCTTTTCAGTGGGACGCGGTAACTGGTGGCAGTAACGGGTTAACAGGCGTGTGGCCTTCAGAGTGGCTGGCTGACAAGCAGATTTATTACTACCTCACGTTGGCGTTGGTTGCTGGCGGTGTACTGATGCTGCACCGGTTTTTGCATTCGCCGTTTGGTTACGCCATGCGCGCCTCGCGCGACTCGGTGTTGCGTGCCGATGCGATTGGTATCAATGTCAAACGCATCAGCTGGGTGGCGTTTGTCATCGCTGGGGCCTTTGCCGGGCTTGCAGGGGCGCTGTTCGCATTTTCAAAAGGCAGCATTTCACCTGAAACACTTCATGTCAGTCGCTCGATTGACGGCCTGGTCATGGTGCTTCTGGGCGGCATTCAAACCCTGGCCGGGCCGATTGTGGGCGCAGTCACATTTACCTGGCTGCATGACACTGTGGCGCGCAATACCGATTATTGGCGTGCGATGCTGGGCGCTATTATTTTGATACTTGTACTGCTTTTCCCGCAGGGTATTGCAGGCTTTTTCAAACAGCAAGTTCAAAAATGGCATGAGCGCAAAGAAGATGGCAACAAGGTGACCGCATGAGCCTGCTTAAAGTCACCAACCTCGGTAAATCCTTTGGCGGTGTCAAGGCGGTTGATGGCATCAGCTTTGATCTGGCGGCGGGTGAGCTGTTGGCCCTCATAGGTCCCAATGGTGCGGGCAAGTCCACCACCTTCAACATGGTCAACGGTCAGCTCCGGGCAGATGTCGGCTCGATCACACTGGACGGCCAGGAGCTGCTGGGCATGACGCCGCGCGAGATTTGGCGGCTTGGCGTGAGCCGGACTTTTCAGATTGCCGAAACTTTTTTGTCTTCGACCGTGGTTGAAAACGTTCAGATGGCTTTGCTGTCGCGCGACAAAAAGCTCTTTTCGTTTTTTTCTCGCGCCGCCAACTACAAACGCGATGAAGCGCTCAGGCTGCTGGAGCAAGTGAGCATGAAACCCCAGGCTGACAGGCCGTGCAGCGTGCTGGCTTATGGCGACGTGAAACGTGTCGAGCTGGCCATTGCCATGGCCAACGCGCCCAAACTGCTGTTGATGGACGAGCCGACAGCAGGCATGGCTCCCAAAGAGCGCAATGACCTGATGGCGCTGACCAAAGAGCTGGTTACTGAGCGCAACATGGCGGTGCTGTTTACCGAACACAGCATGGACGTGGTGTTTGCCTATGCTGACCGCATGATTGTGCTGGCCCGTGGCCGTTTGATTGCAGGCGGCAAACCATTGGAGATTCGTGACCACCCAAAAGTGCAGGAAGTGTATTTTGGGACCGGTAGAACTTTTGAAAAGACTTTAACACCACTGGAGGTGGCATGAAGCCAGCGAACGACGCATTGCTGCAAGCCAAAAGTCTGTGTGCCTGGTACGGTGCAGCGCAAATTTTGTTTGACGTGAACATCGATGTGGGTCGCGGTGAGGTGGTGGCGCTGATGGGCCGCAACGGCGCGGGCAAGTCCACCACGCTCAAAGCACTGACGGGCATGCTCGACAAGAGACGCGGCAGTGTGATGTTCATGGGTAAAGACATATCAAGCAGTGAGCCGCACCATGCAGGTCGTATGGGTTTGGGCTATGTGCCTGAAGACCGCCGAATCTTTACCGACCTGACCGTCATGGAGAATCTGGAAGTGGGTCGCCAAAGCCCGCGCACGTGGCCAGACGGTACGGTTGCGCCGGTGTGGACGTCTGAAAAGTTGTTCAAGCTGTTTCCCAATCTGGGTGAAATGCCTGACCGCCTCGGTGGCCGGATGAGCGGTGGCGAGCAGCAAATGCTGACTGTTGCCCGCACCCTGATGGGCAACCCGTATCTGGTGCTGCTCGATGAACCTTCTGAAGGCGTAGCGCCCGTGATCGTTGAGCAGATGGTGCATACGATTCTTGAACTCAAGTCCCAGGGCGTCAGCATTTTGCTGTGTGAGCAGAACATGCACTTTGCCGAGCTGGTGTCTGACCGTGCTTACGTGCTTGAAAAAGGCCAGATTTGCTACCAGGCATCGATGGCAGACCTGTCAGCCAATCTGGAAGTTCGCCGCGCTTACCTGAGCGTCTGAGCGGAATTGACCTCATGGTGATCCGCACCGTCAGATTGACCTTGAACGGTGAATCGAAAGCCATCGCTGTGGACAAGCAGGCCACACTGCTGAGCCTGCTGCGCAATGACTTTGCGCTCAACAGCCCCAAGTTTGGTTGCGGCCTGGGCGAATGTGGCGCCTGTACGGTACTGGTCGATGGTGTGGCCGCGCGTGCATGCGTGATTCCTGCTCACGGGCTAGATGCCTGCAGCATCACCACGCTCGAAGGCTTGGGGGCGCTTGAGAATTTGCACCCCATACAAAAAGCCTTCATTGATATGCAAGCCGCCCAGTGCGGCTACTGCCTGAGCGGGATGATCATGATGACCGCCGCGCTGTTAAGCCGCAATCCTGAGCCGACCGAGCTTGAAATTCATCGCGAGCTGTCCGGCAACTTGTGCCGCTGCGGTACGCATGTCGAAATTGTGCAGGCGGTCCAGCGCGCAGCACAACTGATGAAACTAGCAGCATGACCAGCCGGGCAGAAAAGCTGTACCACCGCAAAGAATTTCATTCGGCAAATGGGGTGCTGCTGGTCAAGCGTCCACCACCTGCGACTGTCTCGCCTGCACCCGGCCAGCCACCCATGGTGCAGGCCAACCCATTGGAGGGCGATGAGGTCTTGCTCGCTGTGTGGGACGACGGCAGCGTCACGGCCTTGCATGGTCATGTTGATTTGGGTACAGGTATTCGTACTGCACTGGCGCAGGTGGTGGCTGAAGAGCTTGACGTTGAGCTGAGCCAGATCAACATGGTGCTGGGCAACACGGCCAGCGTCCCCAACCAGGGCGCGACGATTGCCAGCGCGTCGCTGCAAATTCATGCCGCACCTTTGCGCGCTGCTGCCGCACAGGCCAAAGCATGGCTTTTGTCGCGCTCAGTCGTGATGAATGTGTCTGCCGACTCGTATGCGGAATTACTCGCCGGTCAGCACGTTGAGTTATTGCTGGATATCTCAACGCCCCTGAAACCATCTTCCGAGCATCGCATCATCGGCACCAGCGCGCCGCGCATCGATATTCCAGCCAAGGCCACCGGTGCAATCACCTTCGTACATGACATGCGCGTTGCGGGCATGTTGCACGGCCGCGTGGTGCGCCCGCCGTATGCGGGGGCAGACCATGGCGACTTTATTGGTAACACGCTGCAGTCGGTCGATGAGTCGTCGGTTGCGCACATCCCCGGCATACGCGCCGTGGTGGTGATACGCGATTTTGTTGGCATCGTGGCTGAGCGTGAAGAGCATGCCGATCAAGCCTTACGCGAACTGCGAGTGACCTGGAAGCCGTGGCCAGGCATGCCTGACCAAAGTGATGTTGCTGAAGCGATTCGCCAGAATCCGTCAACACAACGCAGGCTGGTTGACGAGGGCAATGTCGATGTGGCGATGCTAGTTGCCGACCACAAAATGCCGCGCAACTATGTGTGGCCTTACCAGATGCATGCGTCCATCGGTCCGTCATGCGCCCTGGCCGACTGGCAAACTGACCGGATGACCATTTGGGCTGGCAGCCAGAATCCGCATGTGCTGCGTGCTGACCTGGCCAAGCTCATGGGCTTGGCTGATGTACAGATTGATGTCATCCGGATGGAAGCCGCAGGCTGCTATGGCCGTAATTGCGCTGACGACGTGGCAGCGGACGCAGCGCTGCTGTCGCGCGCTGTCGGCGCGCCTGTGCGGGTGCAACTGACGCGAGAGCAAGAAAGCGCCTGGGAGCCAAAAGGCGCGGCGCAACTCATGCAGGTCAATGGGGGCTTGAACGCTGATGGGTCGGTGGCAGCGTATGACTTTCAAACCTCGTACCCGTCCAACGCTTCACCCACATTGGCACTGCTGCTGACCCGCACGATTGAGCCAGTTGCGCAGGCCTTTGAGATGGGCGACCGCACCGCTCGCCCGCCTTATGGCTACGCCAATCTGCGTGTGGCCGTCAACGACATGGCGCCCATGGTGCGCGCGTCGTGGCTGCGCGGCGTGTCGGCGCTGCCCAATTCTTTTGCGCACGAGTCGTATGTTGACGAGTTGGCCACTGCTGCGGGGGTTGACCCGGTTGAGTTTCGCCTGCGCTACCTGCAAGACCCGCGGGCGGTGGAGTTGCTGCAAGCCACTGCCGACAAGGCGGGCTGGATTGCACACACTTCGCCTCAAAACCAAGCCAGTCAAGGCGACATGCTGAGCGGCCAGGGCGTCGGTTACGCGCGCTATAACCACAGCAAATGGCCTGGCTTTGGCGCAGCATGGGCGGCCTGGGTTGCGGATGTCGAGGTTAATCGCCGCACGGGCGAAGTGCATGTGCGCCGCGTGGTGGTGGGGCACGACGCAGGCACACTGATTAACCCCGCCGGCGTGCAGCACCAGATCCATGGCAACGTGGTGCAAACCACCAGCCGCGCCCTGCTTGAGGAGGTTAAGTTCGATTCAAAAACGGGCACGGTGGCTAATCTGGAATGGGGCAGTTACCCGATTTTGAATTTTCGTGACGTACCGGTGATTGATATCGTCACCATGCCCCGCCAGGGCGAGCCGCCAATGGGCGCGGGCGAATCGTCATCCGTACCCGGCACGGCCGCCATTGCCAATGCGATATTTGACGCAACGGGCGTGCGCTTTCGCCAGCCGCCATTTACGCCTGAAGTGGTACTGGCAGGGCTTGCAGAGAATGGTTTCGAGTATAAAAAAGACCTTGAGGCTAATGAATACCTGCGCAAGCAGCTCCTGAATAATGAGCCATTAAAGCCAGAATTTCCCGCATCCACCATCTTGCCAATATCAAAAAAACGATGGCTGCAGGCAGGTGGTGTACTCGCAGGCTTGTTTGGCATTGCTGTTGCGCTGATGGGCTGGCGGTCAGTTATTGCGCCGGTTCCACTTGCCACCGCCAACATCTATTCCCCTGCCACTATCGAGCGTGGCCGCCTGCTGGCCGCTTTGGGCAACTGCGTCGGCTGCCATACAGCAACAGACGGCCTGCCCAACGCAGGCGGCAGGGCCCTTAGCACGCCTTTTGGCAAAATTTACAGCACCAATCTCACGCCTGATGCAACAGGCATTGGCCAGTGGTCTCTGCCTGCTTTTACCCGCGCCATGCGTGAAGGCATTTCACGCGATGGGCATTACCTGTACCCAGCTTTCCCGTACACGGCGTATGCCAAAACGACGGATGAAGACTTGACGGCGCTGTACGCCTACCTGATGGCGCAGCCTGCGGTCCAGTCCATCCCGCCTGAGACGAGATTGGCTTTTCCGTACAACATTCGCCCTCTGATGGCGTTGTGGAACGGCCTGTTTCATGACGCCTCGCCCATCAAGGTTGACACTGCGCAAACCGCCGAGTGGAATCGCGGCAACTACCTGGTCAACAGCTTGGGCCACTGCGGCGCGTGTCATACACCGCGCAATGCGCTCGGGGCAGAACAGGGTGGCCAAGCGTATCTGGCAGGTGCGGTGATCGACGGCTGGGAAGCGCCAGCGCTGACAGCTTTGTCGCGTGCGCCCGTGCCCTGGAATGCCGCTGAGCTGTACCGCTACCTGCGCCAGGGCCACACCCAGCAGCATGGCATCGCCGCCGGACCGATGGGGGACGTGGTCAAAGAACTGGGCGCGCTGCCCGATGCCGACATTGCTGCCATGGCCAGTTACCTGGCGTCGTTCAATCAGCCTGTCACCGACGCACAAAGCCAGCAACGCGCCCTGGAAGTGGTGGCGACTGCCCAGCAGCAAGCCAGTACCTTGCTGGGCTCAGGCCAGCGATTGTTCAGCGGTGCGTGCGGCACCTGCCATCATGACGGCGACGGCCCCAAACTGCTCGGCATCAATCCTCCGCTGGCCTTGAACAGCAATCTGCACAGTGCGCGACCCGACAACCTGATCAACATTGTTTTGAATGGCGTGCGTGAGCCTGCGACGAAGGACATTGGCTACATGCCGGCATTTAAATATGCGCTGAGTGACGCGCAAATTGCCGAACTGGCCACCTACATGCGCAGCCGCTATGCGCCTGGACAGCCTGCGTGGCGCAATTTGCCTGCTGACATTGCGCGATTGCGCAAGGCCGCGACTGACTGAGCTCAAGGCGCCTGAAACCCACCCGCCCGATACGTCAGCACCAGCGTATCCCGGTAGCCCTTTTCCCCTGCCGCATGGTCTGGAAAGATCGGCGTTGTTTCATGAATCACCCGTACATCGTCCAGCAGCAGCGCCGTGAGCGGCTCACGCATCACAAAACGCACACCTTGCGGGCCGTTCGCATCAAATACCCGGGTCTCGCCGCCCTTCACGCCCTGCCTCGCCACCAGCATCACGACCACAAAGTTAACGCCATCGCGGTGCGCGCCTTCAGGCGTTGGGCGCCCCACACCACCAGCGGTGTCAATGCGAAACTGATGGGCTTCTACAAACCACTTGTCAACCGCCTGCACCTGCGCAAACAGTTTGCCAAAGCCAGCGAGTAATTCTGTCCATGCGCCGGCTCCGGCAACGGCAGGCTCCACAGGCTCAAACCAGCGCTCAAATCCGCCGTGCAGCGCGTTGTAATCCGTTGGCTGCCAATGCGCCCGGTGCGGTGTTTGCGTCAATGTGTTGGTGGCCACGTCCTGCACAAAGCAGGCATGGCGGCGCTGCCGGTAACTGCCGCCGTCTTTCAGGTGGGCGTCAGGCGGCAAGTGGTGCCAGGTTGGTACCAATGCGCTCCAGCCCTGCGCCCAATCAGCGGGTAGCTTGAGCGTGGCTGTCAGGTCCGTGGGAGAAAGCAAACTCAAGCCGTCCTGGCTCAGGGCTTGGGCGGCGGGTTTTTGGGGTGCGACGATATTGAACATGCCTGTATTTTGCTTGAGGCGCAGAATGGATCAAAGCGGGTGCGCAATGTGGTGGGTACGGCGATGTTGATTTGTTTGCCAAGCCGGAAGCACTTTGTTGACGCAGTCTGATTGCTATTATTTATATAGCTCCTTGCGCCCGTATTCATTGGTCAAAAGGCCAATATGGCACCTAAAAACAGCTGTTTTCGGTGGCTTTTTTCCCTAAAAGAACGTCAATCTCATTCCCGCATCAGTTCAAACCACTGACGAAGTTGTACCGGCCAGTCGCCCAGGTCATTTTGGCTGCCCACTCGAAGAGCGATGGCGTTCAGCGCGCCGTTGATCAGCGTCGTCAAAAACGTGGCGTCGCCTTTAAAGCCGATGGCTTTGGCAGCCAGCGCAGCCTCAACGCCCTGGCGCAGCAGGCTGGTGGAATAGCGCTCGTCAAGCAGCTGCCAGCGCTGCCAGCCCAGCACGGTGGGTGCATCCACAATCAAAATCTGCCTGCTAGGGGGCTGCAGCATGTGGTTAATCCAGGCGATGGAGCCGACGACCAAGGCCTCAAAAGGCTCGTCCACATCTGCTGTGGCGACAACGATGGATTGCATCGCTGCTTCGGCGTGCCTGATGCACACCGCCTCAAACAGCGCTGACTTGTCGGCAAAGTGGTGGTACATCGCGCCGCGGCGCAGCTGCGCTTGGGCCAGGATGGCCTCGGTGCTGGTGGCTGCGTAGCCGTGCTGGCCGAACAAGTCTGCCGCTACCGCGATGAGGCTGGCTTGCGTTGCCGCTGATCGGTCACTGTTGGTTGCCATTTTTTGCTGCGGTTGCGTGTTTACAGACGGATTGTCTGTTTATATAATTTAAATACAGACTGTCTGTCTGTAAGTTGACGAGTTTAAGCAAAACCCCGCTTTTGTCAACGCATGGCCCTTCAATCCGCAAGCCAGATTCAGGAGAAAAGCATGAAATTTTCAGACCGTTACCCACTGATCGTGACCCCCCACAAAAACGCCTGCCGTGACTTTTGGGTCAAATACCTCGGCTTTAGCGCTGGTTTTGACAGCGACTGGTTCGTCTGGCTCAGCGCAGAAGACGGCAGCGCGTCGATTGCCTTCATGTCGCCAGACCACCCGTCAGCCCCGCCTGGCCCGGAGGTTTTTTCAGGCAAGGGCATGTGCTTTGAATTGCAGGTTGACAGCGCACAGGCCGCTTTCGACGAGATGAAAGCTCTGAACGCGCCGATTGTCTATCCGCTTACCTGCGAGTCGTTTGGTCAAAAACGCTTCGGCTTTTTTGACCCGTCCGGGCTTTGGATTGATGTCGTCGAGCAGACCGAACCCGCCGCTGGGTATTGGGACAAGTACAAGACTCAGGCCATGTGAGCGAAAGAGTGGCGCTTGAGCGCTACTCTTTCAGGAGCTGCTTGCGCCCGTATTTATTGGTCTGCGGTCTGTTCTGATACTTAAAAACATCAGTTTCTACGGGTTTTCAGTCAAAATACGGGTAAAGACTGATTGGTCAGCATACCAATCGGTATGTATATTCAATACCAACCGGTTGGTATGTTATTGAAAACCCTCTCAAATCCACATGACCCCATCACTCCCGATCGCGCACGGATCTAAAACAAGGCTGCTCGACGCCGCGCTTCAAGTCATCCGTACCAAAGGCTACAGCGCCACGACGGTAGACGATGTATGCGCGGCAGCTGGGGTGACCAAGGGCAGCTTTTTTCATCATTTCTCCAGCAAAGAAGACTTGGCCATTGGCGCGACCCAGCACTGGACGCAAGTCACCGGTCAGCTGTTTGCCAGCGCGCCGTACCAGCAAGTGGCCGACCCGCGCGAGCGCCTGTTGGCCTACGTCGACTTCAGAGCCGCCATTTTGCAGGGCGAGTTGCCGGACTTCACCTGCCTGCTCGGCACCATGGTGCAAGAGACCTTTCAAACCCACCCGGCGATCCGTGATGCCTGCAACGTCGGTATCGACAGCCATGCGCAAACACTGGTCAGCACCATCGATGCGGCAAAAGCCTTGTACGCGCCTGATGCAGACTGGAGCGCTGAAAGCCTGGCGCTCTACACCCAGGCCGCGCTGCAGGGGGCTTTTATCTTGGCCAAGGCACAGGGCAGTGCTGCCGCTGCGGCAGATTGCGTGGCGCACTTGCGCCGATATGTTTTGTTTCTTTTTACGCCAATCCGACCAACCACCAACCTGACCAAAGGAGCCACACATGACTAACTTGCAAAACCGCGAAAGCACTGAAGGAGAATCATCATGAATTATCTGGATGGATTCGTTGCCGCTGTACCCGCGGGCAACAAAGAGGCTTACCTCAAACACGCCGCAGATGCTGCCTTAGTGTTCAAGGACTACGGCGCTCTGGAAGTGGTGGAGAGCTGGGGCGATGATGTGCCCGAGGGCAAACTCACATCATTTCCCATGGCCGTCAAACGCGAGGAAGGCGAGGTGGTGGTTTTTTCTTGGATCATTTGGCCGTCAAAGCCTGTACGCGACAGAGCCTGGGAAAAAGTCATGGCCGACCCACGCATGGATCACGCTAATTCGCCTATGCCCTTCGACGGTAAACGCATGATTTATGGCGGCTTTCAGATCATCATGCGGGCTTAGCGTACTTCAAGCCAAATCAACCCCAAACACTTCAAAAATTGCACAAGTAGCAATAAATTCAGGAATAGTCAATGAACCAACCCATCACACCGGCTGCCCAAGAACTCGTCTTGGAGCGCATCCTTCAAGCCCCGCGTATGGCCATTTGGCGCTGCTGGACAGAGCCAGCATTGATGGAGCACTGGTTCTGCCCCAAGCCTTGGGTGGTGCGTGATGTGACGCTCGATGTTCGCGCTGGCGGCGCAAGCACCATGACGATGTGCGGGCCCAATGGCGAAGCCTTTCCGAATAACGGCGTGTATCTGGAAGTCGTCACCGGCCAGCGCCTGGTCTTTACAGATGCCTTCACCAGCGCCTGGTTTCCTTCAGGCAAAGCTTTCATGGTGGCAGAAGTCACCATGGCGGATGCGCCTGGCGGTGGAACGCATTACAAAGCCATTGCAAGGCACTGGAATGCCGAAGATCGTGCGCAACACGAGGCCATGGGCTTTCAGCAAGGATGGGGCATTGCAGCAGATCAGCTCGACGCTTTGGCCAAAACGCTGTGACCCTTTGATCCAGAGAGAACTCAATGATCAAGATCATCCTCATCGTCATGACATTGGTCATCGCCGCAGTGCTGGTTTATGCGGCCACCAAACCCGATGTTTACACCGTCAGCCGCAGCCAGCCCATTCAAGCGCCCGCGGACAAACTCTACGCCATCATCAACAGCCCGCGTGAATTCGAGCGATGGAGCCCGTATTCGCCCAAAGACCCGCAAATGACAAACAACTACAGCGGCCCGGCCAGTGGTGTGGGTGCTCGCAACGACTTTGCGGGCAACAGCCAGGTCGGCACCGGTTCGGTTGAGATCATCCGCAGCACTGCCCCAAGCGAGGTGGCAATGCGTTTGACCATGCTCAAACCGTTCTCAGCGCAGAACGAAGTGGTTTACAGCCTGCAAAACCAGGGCAGCGCCACGCAAGTAACATGGGCCATGACTGCCCACCAGCCTTTCTTCGCCAAAGTCATCAGCGTCTTCATCAACATGGACAACATGATCGGCAAGGACTTTGCGGTGGGGCTGAAAAACCTTCAATTGCTGGCTGAAAAACCCTGACAAGGACGATTTCCAGTGCCTATTTGGGTTTCAAGCCAATCAATGCTGGCGCAAGCAGCTATTAATTACATAGCATCCGGGATGACAACGGTTCACAGCTTCTTGTCAACAGTCGAATTAGGCTTACAGGGGCTGCGCCGGGTGCGGCACATAATCAGCCCGTAGCTGACTGGCAGCTTTACAGAGGAATACCATGCTCCACAAATTCAAGTCCAAAAACGCAGGCGACGTGATCATGCTGGAAGCCAACGGCCGCAAGGTGCTGGAGGTGATTGGCAAGGACGCAGGGCCGACCGGCATCATCTTGGCGGCCCAGATCCCTGCGGCAATCCAGGCGTTACAACACGCGATTGCCCTGGAAGAGTTGCACGACAAAACCAGGGACGAGGATGATGAGAGCACTGTCCATGGCGATGCGCCCGGCCTTCGCCAGCGTGCCATGCCTTTCATTGACATGCTCAAACGCAATCACCAGGCGGGCACGGATGTGACTTGGGGCGTTTAAGCCTTAATCGACCTTCGCGCCAGAGGCCTTCACCACCTGGGCCCATTTGACGTGCTCGGCGTTGATGAAGGTGTTGAACTGCTCTGGCGTGTTGCCGCCAGGTATCGCACCCTGAGCCAGCAGCTTTTCTTTCATGGCTGGCGTGCCCAGTGATTTGGTGACTTCCTGCTGAATGCGATTGATGATGTCAGGTGGCGTGCCTGCAGGCGCCATCAGTCCAAACCAAGAACTGGCATCAAAGCCGGGCAATTTGCCCGCTTCTTCAATCGTTGGCAAGTCCGGCACGGCAGCCGAACGGGTGGCGCTGGTCACTGCAAAGGCCTTGAGCTTGCCCGCCTTGATTTGCGGCAGGGCCGAAGGCAGGTTGTCAAACATCACGTCAACGCTCCCGCCGACCAGGTCCAGCAGGGCAGGGCCGGAGCCACGGTACGGGATATGTGTCATGAAAATACCGGTACGCGACTTGAACAATTCGCCCGCCAGATGAATCGACGTGCCGTTACCGCTGGACGCCATGCTGAATTTGGCGGGGTTGGCTTTGGCGTACTTGATGAACTCGGGCACGGTGTTGATGTTCAGTGCCTTGGCCTTGTCGGCATTCATCACCATCACATTGGGCACGCCTGCCACCAGCGTGATCGGCGCAAAGTCTTTTTGTGAGTCGTAAGGTATCTTGGCGTACAGCGCTTTGTTGATGCCGTGCGTGCCCACCGTGCCCATCAAGATCGTGTAGCCGTCTGGCGGGGATTTGGCGACCAGGTCCGCACCAATATTGCCGCCAGCGCCGCCCCGGTTTTCAACGACGAACGATTGACCAAATGCCTTGGTCAATTCGGGTGCCATGGCGCGTGCCAGGATGTCTGTCGTGCCGCCAGCGGCGAAGGGCACGACGATACGTACCGGCTTGTTTGGCCAGGCGGTTTGAGCAAGACTGCTCGTTGCTATTAAAAAAATAGCTGTTGGCGCAAATATTAATTAGGCCAAAAGACGTTTTGATGTGTGAAATTGGTGCATTTTCAGCTTTCTTGAAAATTTAAAACGAAATCAACCGCCTGCTGGCAAGTCCAGCCAGCCTGTATGCCTTGCTCTGCTGCAAGCGCGTTGGCATGATTCACAACCCCGCTGGCCAGCGTACTTTTCGCCTCGCCAATTCGCGCACTGTGGTGCGCCACGGTGCAAGCCGCAAGCCCATGAGATTGCAAAAAATCAAGCGCTGCCAGCCCGGCGTTGTGCAGGCCCACACCGGCATCATTGAACACGCTGAGCTGTGGGCGCGCTTTAAGCGCATAGCGCGCAGAACTCAAACCGCCATGTGAGCCACTGACCGCAATACAGCCCGCATCATTTGCGTTCAGCTCGGTGATGGAGTCCACAATTCGCAATACAGGCATGGGTACAGTTTGACCTTCACTCGCACTCAGGGGGTAGCGGGACAACCCGACATTGGCGTTTGATACAGACCAAAAAAAGCCGCCAGACCTTGCGGCGCGGCGGCTTTAGATGCAGCATGCTGAATCAGTCGGCGTACTGCTTGGCAGCGTCAACCACAACCTTGATTTTGGCGATTTCACTGGCCACAAAAGCTTTGTGTGCTGCGGGCTCGACACGTTTGTCCGTCACGACCACTGCGCCCAGGCCTTCCTGCTTCTTGATGAAGTCGGGGTCTTTCAGGGCTTTCTTCAGGCCTTCATTCAGAGCTGCCAGAACCGCAGGTGGCGTGCCTTTCGGCGCATACAAGCCGTGCCAGATGGTCAGGTCAAACCCCTTCAAACCCATTTCTTGCAGGGTTGGGTAATCTTTGAGCAGCTTGTTGCCAGACAGAGGCTTGGCGGTCGTCACCGCAAAGGCTTTAACCCGGCCGGCCTCGATCTGGCCTACGGTGTTGGTAGTCTGGTCACACATCACATCAACCTGGCCGCCAACCAGCGCGTTCATGGCCGGGGCCGTTCCGCCAAACGGGATGGTGGTCATGGCTTCCTTGGACTTGATGGCTGCTTGCCACATCAGGCCGCACAGGTGGGATGCGGAACCCAAACCAGCGTGGGCAATGTTCAGTTTGCCGGCATTGGTTTTGATGTAGTTTTCAAAATCACGGTAGGTGTTGGCGGGCAACTGGGGCTTGCCGATCAGCGTCATCGGCACTTCATTGATCATGCCCAGGTACTCAAAGTCTTCAAGCGGCTTGTACGACAGCTTGCGGTACAGGGCAGGCGTTGCCGCCATACCGATGTGCCACACCAGCAGTGAATAGCCATCAGGTGATGCCTTGGCAATTTTGGATGCACCAATCGTGCCGCCAGCGCCGTTGACGTTTTCGACCACAAAATTTGCGCCACCACCCATGCTTTTACGCATGGCTTCGGCCAGGTCGCGCGCTACGCGGTCGGTTGGACCGCCCGCAGCAAATGGCACGACAAAAGTAACCGGCTTGGTGCCTGGGTAGGCTTGCGCACTGGCCTGGGTGTGTGCAAACATGCTGGCTGCTGCAGCTGCCAGAACGAGTAGATTCTTGATGGGTTTCATGGGTGTCTCCAAATAATGAAACCCAAGTTTATGATTTTTAATGCCATTGCACATCGCGGGAACTACGTAAGTGAAAACATAGCCCCCACGTTCATTCACTGCGTGTAACTCTCTGCCCCCCGAGGGAGCTGTCTTGCTTGGGGCGGCCCAGCGCTGCGACTTCCCTTCAGTGCAAAGGGTTATTTGTAGCTGCGCGCGTCTTCAATCACCTTGCCATCGTTCGGCAAGCTACCCGGCGCGACCAGTTCTACCGTGCCGCGCAGCTTGGTCACATCGCGGATGGCTTCGCTGATTTTGATGTCCAGACCTGTTGCATGAGCCGTAGCTTCGACCTGAAAATGCATCCGGTCATCGGCCATTTCACCGCTGACCACCAGGCGCGCCTTCAGCACTTCCGGAAAACGACTGGCAATCGTGGCCACCTGTCCAGGGTGAACAAACATGCCGCGAATCTTCACTGTCTGGTCAGCCCGGCCCATCCAGCCTTTGATGCGGGTGTTGGTACGGCCAGTAGGGCAGTGGCCAGGCAGCAGGGCTGACAAGTCGCCTGTACCAAAACGGATCAACGGGTAGTCAGGGTTAAGTGTCGTCACGACCAGCTCGCCAACTTCGCCAACAGCTACCGGGTCGCCGGTGCCAGGCCGGACAATTTCAACAATCACACCTTCGTCAATGACCAGGCCTTCGCGTGCTTCGGTCTCATAGGCGATCAAGCCCAAATCAGCTGTGGCGTAACTTTGGTATATGACCAAGCCACGCGCTGTAAACCAGTCACGCAAGCTGGGCGGGAAAGCTTCGCCGCCGACCAGCCCCTTTTTCATGCTGCTGATGTCACTGCCCGTTTCCTCGGCTTTCTCCACCAGAATTCGCAAAAAGCTCGGCGTGCCCGCATAGCCATCAGGCCGCAGCTGGGCAATCGCCTGCAATTGCTGCTCGGTCTGTCCAACGCCTGCCGGGAACACGGTGCAACCCACGGCGTGCAAGCCTGACTCCATGATGAAGGCGCCCGGCGTCATGTGGTAGCTGAAAGAATTGTGTGCCAGATCACCGGCTCTAAAACCTGCCGCAAACATGGCACGGCCTGCCCGCCAGTAGTCTTTGGCCACGCCTTCAGGCTCATAGATTGGGCCAGGTGATGCAAACAGTCGCGGCATTTTGGGCCCGCGCAGCACAGCACTGAAACCGCCAAACAGATCGTCTGGGCGTCCTGCTTTTTGCAAATCGTGCAACTCGCCCTTGCGCGTCACAGGTAATTTGGCCAGCGCCGCCCGGCTGGTGATGCAAGCAGCATCCACACCTTTGAGCAGCTTGCTGAAGGCGGGGGCTGCTTTTTGTGCGTGAGCCACCAGCCCAGGCAAACTGTTCATCAAAGCCGCTTCACGCGCAGCGGGTGCGCGAGTTTCCAGGTCGTCAAAAAATGAAGTCATGCATGCCTCACTCTAATCAGGCCAGCCACCGCTTGCGGCGCTTGTAGCTTTTCACGTCTTTAAAACTCTTGCGTTCACCACCGCCCACTCCCAGGTAAAACTCTTTCACATCTTCGTTGTTGGCCAGGTCGCTGGCCACGCCGTCCATCACCACCCGGCCACTTTCCATGATGTAGCCATAGTCAGAATAGCGCAGCGCCATATTCGTGTTCTGCTCAGCCAGCAAAAAGGTCACACGCTCTTTCTGGTTCAGGTCTTTGACGATTTCAAAAACCTCCTCAACAATTTGTGGTGCCAGGCCCATAGACGGCTCATCCAGTAGCACCATCGTCGGGTTGGCCATCAGGGCTCGGCCAATCGCGCACATTTGCTGCTCGCCACCTGATGTGTAAGCTGCTTGTGATGTGCGGCGGGTTTTCAGGCGCGGAAAATAGTTATAAACTTTTTCCAGGTTGGCGGCAATTTGCGCTTTGCTTTTGACGGTGTAGGCGCCCACCATCAGGTTTTCTTCAATCGTCAAATGGGCAAAGCAGTGGCGGCCTTCCATCACCTGCACCACGCCACGTTTAACCAGGTCAGACGGCGAAAGGTTTTCAATGCGCTCACCACGCAGTTCAATTGAACCCTTGGTCACCTCGCCGCGCTCACCCCTGAGCAGGTTGGACACGGCACGCAATGTGGTGGTTTTGCCCGCACCGTTGCCACCCAAAATGGCGACGATTTTGCCTTCAGGCACGTTCAATGACACGCCTTTTAACACCAGAATAACGTGGTTGTAAATGACCTCGATGCCATTGACATTAAGAACTATTTTTTGTGCATCCATAAATTTTTAGCTTTCTCCAATTTTGAGCACTGCACGCAATGTTCAAAATTAGGCTGTCATTGCGGACTGGGTCCGCAATGACAGATCACTACATCAAGACTGGCAATCCGCGGGTGTACGGCGCGACAGCTTTTTCTCGGCAGCGTATTTGTCTGCAGACGCTTTCACCAGTGGCCTGGTAACCTGCTCATCAGCCTGCAGCCAGTCTGATGCCCATACAAACTTGGTGCCGTCCCAGGTATGAACGCGCGCCCATGCTGAACCCATGTGGTCAGCGCAGCTGGTCGATACCGGACGCATCACGCCTTTAAAACCTTGGGCATCGAGCTTGGCCTGTGTCAGGTTCAGGTTCTCATAACCCCAGCGCGCTTGCTCGCCGGTCATGACCTTGCCCTTGCCAAAGCGTTCTTGCGCGGCACGCACACCTTCAACAGCCAGCAAGGCACCGACCACACCGCGCATGTACAGCACGCTGCCCACTTCATCTTTAGGTCCGGTACCCTGACCTTTGGCGTGAACTTTCTCCAGGATTTCCTTGACGACCGCTGAGCCTGGCTCTGCACCATGCTGCATCATCACAGCGCTGTAACCCTTGGCGCCTGCGCCGACGTCTTTCAGATCTGGCTCAGCGCCTGACCACCAGGTGCCAAACATTTTTTCGCGCGGGTAGCCCACAGCCTGCGCTTCTTTCACGGCTGTGCCGGTCATGACGCCCCAGGTTTGAAGAATCACGTAGTCAGGCTGCTGCTGGCGCACTTGCAGCCAGGTGGCTTTTTGCTCAACGCCGGGCGCTGCGATTGGCAGCAGCAGCAAGGTGAAGCCGTATTGGGCTGCACGCTCTTGCAAAATGGGCAGCAGCTCTTTGCCGAACGGTGAATCGTGGTAACCGACACCGATTTTTTTGCCTTTGAGCTTGTCCATGCCGCCAGCCTGTTTGCCGATGTGCTGCAGCAAGGTGTCACCCGCCACCCAGTAGTGGCCAATCAGCGGGAAGTTCCATTTGAAAACGCCGCCGTCCTGCGAGTCACTGCGGCCATAGCCTGATGTGATCATCGGGATTTTGTCAGCCGCGATTTTTTCGGTCAGGGCAAATGTGATGCCAGTTGACAGTGGCTGAAACACCGTTGCGCCGCCGTGCTTGCCTTTGAGGCGCTCATAGCATTCAACACCGCGGTCCGTGGCGTAGGCGGTTTCGCATTCTTCAACCAGCGTTTTAACGCCATTGATACCACCGCGCGCATTGACCAGCTTCATGTAGTCGTTGTGGCCATTGGCCCACGGGGTGGCGTTCGGTGCAACCGGGCCGGTACGCCCGGACAGTACCGGGAAGAATTGTTCCTTGGCTTGGGCGAAGGCTGCCGTGCCCACGGCTGCCAGCAAGCTGGCCAAAACGATGTGACGAATTTTCATCAAAGTCTCCTAATGGTTAGAAAGTAAAAACAACAGAAAAATCTACCGACTGAAACAAGCAGGGGCCGCGGATCTGGCTTTGCCAGGCCGCAGGCGCAGCGGCCCCCACGGGGGGCAGCGTAGTACACGAAGTGACAAGCGTGGGGGTCATATTCAATGCGGAAAGGGCCACAGCCTGAGCTTTTGTTTGCCAATGCTCCACAACTTGGCCAGGCCGTGTGGCTCAACAATCAAAAACCAGACTATCAAGGCGCCAAAAATCATGACTTCGGTATGTGCAACAGTGGATGTTGAAATCGTCACGCCAATCAGGGCTCCGGCTGCAGGCAAAAACTGGTTCAGGAAAATCGGTAGCACCACAATAAAAGCGGCACCAAAAAAGCTGCCCATGATCGACCCGAGGCCGCCAATGATCACCATGAACAGCAGCTGAAACGAACGGTCAATCGAAAACGCAGCTGGCTCCCAAGACCCCAGATGCACAAAGCCCCACAGCCCACCAGCCACGCCGATGATGAAAGAGCTGACGGCAAAGGCGCTGAGCTTGGCATACACCGGGCGAATACCGATAACCGCTGCGGCCACGTCCATGTCGCGGATGGCCATCCACTCACGGCCAATCGCGCCGCGGACCAGATTTTTAGCCAGCACGCCGAACACAATCAAAAACCCCAGGCACAACAAATACTTCTTTAAAGGCGAGTCAATCGGAATACCCAGCGCGCTGAGGTTGGACACCGCCACAGAGCCCGACGTGCTGTTGTTGGTAAACCAGCTGATACGCAAAAACGCCCAGTCGCAAAAAAACTGCGCAGCCAGCGTTGCCACTGCCAGATACAAACCCTTGACTCGCAAGCTGGGGATACCAAAAAACATGCCCACCAGCGTGGCAAAAAAGCCGCCCGCCAGCAGCGCCACAATCATCGGCATGCCATCAATCCGCACATAGGTGTTGTACGCAGCGTAAGCGCCCACTGCCATAAACGCACCCGATCCTAACGAAATTTGACCGCAGTAGCCCACCAGAATATTCACCCCCAGCGCTGCCAGCGACAGGATCAAAAACGGAATCAGAATGGCGCGGAACATGTACTCGTCTGCCATCATCGGCACGGCGATGACGCTGAATAAAAACAAACCCAGCAAAAACCACCGATCCTGCGCAATCGGGAAGATTTGCTGGTCAGCCTTGTAGCTTGTTTTGAATTGACCGTTTTCTCTGTAAATCATGATGTTCTCTTTTAGACGCGGTCAATAATCTTCTCGCCAAACAAACCTTGCGGCCTGAACAGCAAAAACACCAGCGCCAGCACATAAGCAAACCAAATCTCGATACCGCCGCCCACCATGGGACCCAGGTACACCTCGGACAATTTTTCACCCACGCCAATGATCAGGCCGCCAATAATGGCGCCGGGCACTGACGTCAGACCGCCCAAAATAATCACCGGCAGGGCGCGCAGGGCAACGGTTGTCAGCGAAAACTGCACGCCGAGTTTTGAGCCCCAAATCATGCCAGCCACCAGCGCAGTGATACCTGCCACGCACCACACAATGACCCAGATCTTGTTCAGCGGAATCCCTACACTTTGCGCGGCCTGGTGATCATCAGCGACTGCTCGCAAAGCGCGGCCAGTCGATGTTTTCTGGAAAAACAGACTAAGTGCCGCTACCAGTGCCGCAGCCACCAGCGCGGCTATCAAATCTTCTTTGTTGACCAGCAAACCGCCGGGAAAGACGTTTTGCAGCACAAACACCGGCTCTTTGGGCATGCCAATGTCGATTTTGTAAATCGCGCTGCCAAAAATGGTTTGGCCAAGACCGTCAATGAAGTAGGTGATGCCCAGTGTTGCCATGAGCAGCGTCACGCCTTCCTGATTGACAAGGTGCCGCAGCACCAGTCGCTCAATCAGCCAGGCCAGAATAAACATGCAGACTGCAGCCGCCATGAATCCAGCAATGTTGCCGAGGATTTTGTTTTCAAAACCAAACCACTGCGGTATCCATTCTGAAAAGCGCGCCATGGCCAGTGCTGCAAACAGCACCATGGCACCTTGAGAAAAGTTGAACACGCCAGAGGCTTTAAAGATCAGCACAAAGCCGAGCGCCACCAGCGAATACAACATGCCAGCCATCAGGCCGCCGAGGAGTGTTTCTAAGAAAAATGCCATTTTTACTTCTCCGCCCGTTCAGTGTGATGTGCCGAGGTAAGCGCTGATCACGTCCGGATTGGCGCGCACCTCGTCAGGCGTGCCATCGCCAATTTTTTTGCCATAGTCCAGCACCACCACGCGGTCAGAAATGTCCATCACCACACCCATGTCGTGCTCAATCAGCACCACGGTCGTGCCAAACTCGTCATTGATGTCAAGCACAAAGCGGCACATGTCCTGTTTTTCTTCAACGTTCATGCCTGCCATCGGCTCGTCTAACAGCAGCACCTGCGGCTCCATGGCCAGAGCGCGGCCCAAATCTACCCGTTTTTGCAGGCCGTAGGGCAACATGCCCACAGGGGTTTTGCGGTAAGCCTGAATCTCCAGGAAGTCGATGATTTTTTCAACCGCTTCCCGGTGCATGGTTTCTTCTTTTTCAGCCGGGCCAATGCGCAGCGCTTGCATCAAGAGGTTGCTTTTGATCTTCAGGTTGCGGCCCGACATGATGTTGTCGAGCACGCTCATGCCTTTGAACAGCGCCAGGTTTTGAAACGTCCGTGCCACACCCATTACTGCCACCTGGTGGCTGTTCATGTGCTTCAAGGTTTGGCCGCGAAAGGTAATCGAGCCCTGCTGCGGCTGGTAAACACCATTGATGCAGTTCAGCATCGAACTTTTGCCTGCACCGTTGGGGCCAATGATGGCGCGGATTTCGTGCTCTTTGACGTTAAAGGAGATGTCTTGCAGCGCCTTGACGCCGCCAAATGCGAGAGAAATGTTTTGAACGTCAAGGATGACGTCGCCGATCTTTTTCATGCTGCCGCCTTCACTGCTGCAAACGTCTTGCAGTCGCCAATCTTCAAAGTTGCTGAAACGCTGCCGCTACGGCCGTCCTCAAACTTCACCACCGTCTCAATAAACTGCTCTGTTTTACCGCTGTAAAGCGCATCAACCAGCGGCTGGTATTTGTCACCGATAAAGCCGCGCCGTACCTTGTTGGTGCGGGTCAGTTCGCCGTCGTCTGCATCCAGCTCTTTGTGCAAAATCAAAAAGCGGCTGACCTGCGAGCCTGCCAGCAGCGCATCGACGCTCAGGTCAGCGTTGACTTTTTCAACACATTCCTTGATGAGCTGGTACACCTCGGGTTTTTGCGCCAGGTCGGTGTAGCCGGCATAAGGCAGGTTGCGACGCTCAGCCCAGTTGCCGACAGCGTCAAAGTCAATATTGATGAACACGCATACCTGGTCACGGCCATCACCGTAGGCCACCACTTCCTTGATGTGCGGGAAGAACTTGAGCTTGTTCTCGACATACTTGGGCGCAAACATTGCACCATCGTTGGTGCCGCCTTTGATGCGGCCCACGTCCTTGACGCGGTCAATGATTTTCAAATGACCCTGCGCATCAATAAAGCCCGCGTCGCTGGTGTGGTACCAGCCGTCATGGGTCAGCACTTCGGCGGTGGCGGCTGGGTTTTTGTAGTATTCCTTCAGCAGGCCGGCTGACTTGACCATGATCTCGCCGTTGTCTGCCACCTTGATTTGCACACCCGCAATGGGCACGCCCACTGTGTCGGCACGTGCCTGGTTATCCGGTTGCAGGCAAACAAACACAGCCGTTTCTGTCGAACCATACAGCTGCTTCATATTGATGCCAATCGATCTGAAAAACGTGAACAGGTCGGGCCCAATGGCTTCTCCCGCCGTGTACGCCACCCGCACCCGAGAAAACCCCAGTGTGTTGCGCAGCGGGCCATACACCAGCACATTGCCCAGCGTATACAGCAGGGTTTGCAGCGCGCCAATGGGTTTGCCGTCCATGCGGTCAGGGCCCACCCGTTTGGCCACACCCATAAAGTAGTTGAAGATGCCGCGCTTGATGCTGCCCGCGTCTTCCATGCGAATCATTACCGTGGTCAGCATGCCTTCAAACACCCGTGGTGGCGCAAAGTAATAGGTCGGGCCGACTTCTTTCAGGTCAATCATCACGGTGCTGGCGTTTTCAGGGCAGTTCACCACATAGCCGCAGGCCAGCCACTGGGCGTAGCTGAAGATGTTTTGACCAATCCATGCCGGCGGCAAGTAGGCCAGCACTTCTTCAGCGGAGGTGAGCTTGTCAAAATCTGCGCCCGCTTTGGCGCGGTCCAGCAACGTGTTGTGGGTGTGCACCACGCCCTTGGGGTTGCCCGTGGTGCCAGATGTAAAGAACATGGCAGCCACGTCATCGGGCCTGGCTTTGGCCACTTCAGCTGCATACCAGCCGGGCTGACTGCCAGAGAAAGTTTTACCAGATTCAATCAAGGCGTCCAGCGACTGCAAGCCCGGTTCTGAATAATTGCGCAAGCCGCGCGGCTCGTCAAAAAAGATCTGCGCCAGTGTTGGGCATTGCGCCCGAATCTCCAGCAGCTTGTCGACCTGCTCCTGGTCTTCAGCAAAGGCAAAGCGCACATCTGCGTTGTTGATGGGGAACACGCATTCAGCACCGACCGCGTCCTGGTACAGCGGGATGGGAATCGCGCCCAGAGACTGCGCGGCCAGCATCGTGGCATACAGGCGCGGGCGGTTGCTGCCCACCACCACCATGTGCTCGCCACGGTTTAGCCCCGCCTGGTGCAGGCCGCAGGCAATGTGCTTGACCAGCTCGCTCAAGGCTGACCAGCTGTGCGCCTGCCAAATGCCGTATTCCTTTTCGCGCATGGCCGGTGCATCGGGGCGCTCAGCAGCGTGTTTGATCAGCAGTTGGGGAAACGTGGTTTGCATGCTTGTCTCGTGTCTTGCTTTGTGGCTTACTTTGTTAGGCAGGCTGTTCGTGACAAAGTTATTGTCTTGGTGGCATAGTAGGCCGTCATTTGACGTTATGTTGTCGTTCCGACGACAATTCAAGGGTCAATACTCCCCCGGACTTTCCCCTACTGCCAAATTGAAGCGCCATGAAGACTGACAAGCCCCTGCAAATTCACAGTCGCCTGGCCAGCCCGGACGAGCTGGCCAGCATTCCCTGGCTAAAGCTTTTGTCGCCCGCAGAGTCAGACATGGCCGTCGTTGCCTTGCGCGTAGGCGACGCAGCGCCCGGCGACTACGTGTGCCGCGTCGGCAGGCCGATCACCTACTGGTTTGGCGTTGTAGAAGGGCTGCTCAAAATGAGCAGTGACAACGACCAGGGCATGACCATGACCTACACCGGCGTGCCGCCCGGCGGCTGGTTTGGTGAAGGCACAGCGCTTAAGCGCGAACCGTACCGCTACAACATTCAGGCGCTGCGCAAAAGTGTGGTGGCCGGCCTGCCCGTTGATACCTTTCACTGGCTGCTGGACCATTCGATTGGCTTTAACCGCTTTGTGATGAACCAGCTCAACGAGCGGCTGGGCCAGTTCATTGCCGCCCGCGAAATTGACCGTCTGAACAACCCCGATGTGCGCGTGGCCAGGTCATTGGCGGCATTGTTTAACCCGGTGCTGTACCCCGGCGTGGGCGAGATTTTGCGCATTACCCAGCAGGAGCTGGCCTACTTGGTCGGGCTGTCACGTCAGCGGGTCAATGAAGCGCTGACGGCCTTGCAGGCGCAAGGTGCGATACGGGTGGAGTATGGCGGTTTGCGGGTTTTGGACCTGGCAGCCCTGAGAAGCACTGTTTTAAGGGTTAAAAAAGAGCTATGAACCAATGAATACGGGCGCAAGCAGCTCCTCAATGCATAGCTAATTGAGCGCTGATGAGCTTGCTCCAGCATATGCAAAGTCCACAGCGCCATGACGGCATCGGCGGGTGGTTTCGGGGCTTTTTTACAAACCTGTTAAAGTGCAATGATTGCACTATTTGAAATAGTGTTTTGTATACATGCCAGTTATTAAACGCTTCAACAATTGTGCGCTTCGTATCAATTTCAAAGACCATGCGCCACCGCATTTCCATATCGTGATGAATGATGGCCGTGAGGTTTGGGTCAAGATCGACACGCTTGAAATTATTCACGGCAAGATCGCGCAGCGTGAAATTGCGGAAGCACTTGCTTGGGCTGCTACCCAGCATTCATTTCTACTAGCCAAATTTGAGGAGTTGCAAGAATGAGCAAAGACCACTTTCAGTTAACTGCTGTCAAAGTACCTGCGCCTTACGTGTTGCGCTTGACCTACGCCGATGGCGAAGTGTTAACGGTAAATTTGCAGTCATGGATTGCATCCACCAAAGCTTTGTACCCGCTAAAAAACGCAGACCTGTTTGTTAAAGCCAAGCGCGGCTTGGGCGGCCGGTCTGTCGACTGGGCGGATGGCGCAAGCGTTGAGCTTGACCTGGGCGCAGATAACCTGCGCAACCTGGCCATTGAGCAGGCAGGCGGTATTGGCCATGAGCGCATTTGGAACTGGCTGCATGAAACGGGGCTGACACTGGAGCAAGCCGCACTGGCCTTGGGCATTTCACGACGCATGTTGATTTATTACCGCGATGGCGAAAAGCCTATCCCGCGTTCAGTGTGGCTTGCCTGCCTGGGTTGGGAGGCTGTGCGGCCTGTTGGCCAAAGCCTGCCGCAACATATTCCGACGGTGCGCGAATATGCTGCTTTGCATGGTTGATATTTTTAAGTTTGAGACAGAATAGCTGTTGTTTATCCATTCCGAGTGCAGCTTTAAGATGGCTTGAAGCCCGACGCTGAAGAAGTGTGATGTTTTCAAAACAAGGAAAAATTATGGTCCAGCCCGTCCCTATTCGACCCACTATCGAGCTATTGGACTTTGATCCAGAAAATCCCCGATTTTTCGACTCTGCCTCGGATGCTCCTTCATCTGATGAAAAATCAATTGTGCGGATGATGGAGGAAGAAAATCTGGACGAGCTTGTCGGCTCTATTGGCAATCAAGGGTTTTTTCCTGGTGAGCCTCTATTGGTTGCGCCGAATCGACAGCTGCCAGGGCGATACATTGTTGTTGAGGGAAATAGGCGGCTTGCCGCATTGCGTGCATTACGCGGCCTTATCCCCCGTGCAAATCTGACCCAAACTATCGCTGATGCTGTAGAAAACGCGGAATTTAAGCCGACTGAAGTGGAGTGTTTTTTGTTTCCTCAACGCAGAGATATCCTGAAGTATCTCGGATTTAGGCATATTTCTGGGCCGCGCCGATGGGAGCCGTTATCCAAAGCGCGTTACTTAGCAGATTTGATTCGTAATTTTTACCATACCCTGCCTCAAGAGGATCAACTCATCTCAGTTGCACGAGACATTGGTAGCCGCAGATCCTACGTAGCGCAATTACTTACTGCGCTTAACCTCTACGATCGCGCTAAGGCGGCACGCTTTTATGGTCTACAGCGTGTAGGTGAGGAAGACATAAGCTTCTCACTACTGTCTACTGCACTGTCCTACAGCAACATCGTCACGTTTCTTAATTTGCCAAGCCGCGACGCTATCAGTGTGGATGCTGTCAATGACGACCATGCGAAAGAGTTACTGAGCTGGATGTTTGCCCAAGATCAGCGCGGCGACACCGTACTGGGGGAGTCGCGTCGCTTGAAAATCCTGGCTGCTGTCGTCGCCTCTCCGCGTGCAGTGATTGAGTTGCGGAGTAACAATAATTTGGATCAAGCTTATGTATTCACCAGCGGTCCGACAGAAACTTTTACAAAACTATTGGCAGGAATTGAATCTTCGATCGCCGACAGTATTGGGCTTTTAGGGGGAGACGTAGAACTAAACGCAGGTCATATTACGCAGATTGATCGCATAGTTGGCAACGCTGAGAATCTACAGCTATTGATTCAAAAAGCCGTTAAAAATCGAGAAAAAAGGTTGCGCCTTGTAGGCACTGAAGGCCTCCAGGATGTCTAAGCCATTGTTCCTATCTCTCGACGTGCTGCCTAGACATTCATATTCATTTTTATGGGCTGACTATGTCGAACTGCTGTGCCTTTGCAGTAAAAACGGAATTGTGGCAAAAAACAATCTTCAAGCCCAACAGCAAGAGGCTGAAGATTTGCAGATAGACGCTGGTGAAGACGAGTGGAATTTCACGAAACATGATTCACAGACATCTGATGATGGCGATTTCGGAAATCTGAACGACACTGAATGCCTTGACGACCGCGTCACGCGGCGTTGGGGGGATATTAAAAATCGTTTGCATGCGCGTTCTTCGTCTTTTCCTGGTTGGCCATTTGAATTAGATGGTGACGTGTTGCGGGTGAAATTCGACGTTCATAATTCTGAGCATAGACTCTATGTGTCATTGCTGATTGCATCAACTCTACGGCTTTGTCATAACGAGCGTAGCGCGGAAGTAACCAGCGCTTTTGAGGAGATTTCATATCACTGGTTGAGGCAGGCTGTAGCTGGAGTTTGGCAGGTAAGACCATTTGGCGCGCATCAGACTCTGCCTAATGCCTACGTGGGCTCTCTTCGTGCAAAGCTAGAAGCACTAGCAGCGGATGTAAAAGGTATTTTGGTTAAACCTTCTTCGGACTACGATCCGCGCGACACGGGTGATGGAGGCATTGATTTAGTGGCATGGTATGACATGGGGGACAACAGAGGCAATATGCAGGTCATATTTGGGCAATGTGCATGCTCACCCACTGATTGGGAAAGTAAACAGCTGGACGTGTCGCCAGCGTCAACTGAAGCTCATATCTATCTACAACACCCTGCTGCTGCTTATTGCTTTGTTCCACATGATCTGTCGATGGATGACAAAAGGTGGCAGCGAGCTGCTCACATCAAGCGCACTGTGGTCGTTGACAGACTCAGACTTTTGAATTTATTTCGTGCAGAAAAAACGTGGAATAGGTTGCCTAGCTGGCCTTTTGTAATAGAAGCTACCCAAAAAACAGCTGTATTAGCAACCTAATCCCATAAGTCCGGTAGCGCCCGCGCCACCGCCTCAAACAGTGGTGGTGGAACAGCGTTACCCGCCACCTTGTAGCGCATGTCTAGGCTTCCAGCGGGAGTATCTGGGAAAGAAAAATTGTTAGTAAAACCCTGTAGACGTGCTGCTTCTCTATAGCTGAATCGACGTGCAGGGTCTTCGGTTTCAAACTCCCAAACGTTGTGTTCGCGTTTTTTTAGCGCTGGACTAATAGGATGGAGTGGCATGTGACGCGGGTTGGCAACAATGGTCTTTGATGCATCCCCCCAACCCTGGCGCCGGTTGCGAGACATGTAATACCAGTGAAACTCACGTGCGTAAAACTCGCCTTCCGGCCAATCTGGCAAATCGCCGATAGCTTGCTGAATCGTTTTTCGAGGGGCTGCTAATCCCTCACCGTGCGTTGGTGACGGGAATTGATATTCAATATCAAAGTCATCACGAATTCCCACAATAAATATACGTTTGCGTTCCTGGGCTACCCCAAAGTCAACCGCATTCAGAACTTTGGCTTTCACCTTATAGCCTGCCTCTTGGAATACTTTGAACTGATCGTCCAACAAATGACTAAAGTTGCGCCGAACCATCCCCGACACGTTCTCTACGATAAATGCTTTGGGTCGGATTTCCCCTAGCGCTCTGGCAAACTCCAAATACAACTGGTTTATTCGAGCATCAGGATTGCGCACGCCGCCTTGGCTAAATCCTTGGCATGGGTAGCAACCTACTAATAACTGAGCTGCGGGGAAATTTGTTATTTTGGCAACATTGTCCAGAACATAGTCAGTCTCAGGATGGTTGGCAATGTAAACATCTCGCGCATACGGCAAGATGTCATTCGCCATAAGCACGTCAAAACCTGCGCTAATTACGCCTGCATCACTTCCACCACAGCCAGAAAAAAGCGAAACTGCTTGCATTTGAACCTGCTATTTTTAGATGGTGAGAGTTTAGCTCTTCATGTTCGTTCGTCTTTTCGGGCTTAATTACTCTCAAAGTGCGGCGCTATCTAATATTGAGTCTATCGTGAAGTTTGCTTACTAATTAACTCCGCAACTATGCTGTCGTGCCGGGTAAGCCAGCGAACGCAGCCTTCGGACACCTATTTGCGATGTTTTTGCTTGATGTCTTGATTGCCAGAAAGCCTAAAATACCCTAAAAATAGGGCTGTAGCCCAATAAATACATGCGCAAGCAGCTCCTGAATAAATAGCAAATGCAAACCCCTAACAACCCCGTCAAACCCACCGCCGTCCGCATTCCCAAGCCCACCAACCCCGAAGGGTCGCCTATGACGATTCGCCTGAATAAGCGCATGGCTGAGCTGGGGCTGTGTTCGCGGCGCGAAGCTGATGCCTGGATTGAACAAGGCTGGGTGCGCGTCAACGGGCAACCTGCGGTTGTGGGCCAGCCCGTCGCTGCCAATGCGCGCATTGAGATTGACCGCGCTGCCGAGCAGCAGCAAAAGCAGCAGGTCACCATATTGATCAACAAACCGGTGGGTTACGTCAGCGGCCAGGCGGAAGACGGCCATGAGCCAGCGGTGGGGCTGGTCCAGCCGGGTAACCGCTGGTCTGAATGCAACAGCCGCATGCGTTGGGGGTTTGACCAGTTGCGAGGCCTGGCCCCGGCCGGGCGGCTGGACATTGATTCGATTGGCTTGTTAGTGCTCACTCAGGACGGGCGCGTTGCCAGGCAACTGATTGGTGAGGATTCAGAGATTGAAAAAGAATACCTGGTACGGGTCAGCCTGGGTGATTTGCGCGGTGAAAACAACAACGTGCAGGCTCTGTTTGACCCTGAAAAGCTCAAGCTGCTGTGCCATGGCCTGAGCCTGGACGGCCAGCCGCTCAAACCCGCGCAGGTCAGCTGGCAAAACCCGGAGCAGCTGCGATTTGTGCTGAAAGAAGGCAAAAAGCGCCAGATTCGCCGCATGTGCGAGCAGGTGGGCCTGTATGTGACCGGCTTGAAGCGGGTGCGGATCGGTAAAGTGAATTTGGGGCACCTGCCGGTTGGGCAGTGGCGCTATCTGATGCCGCATGAGAGTTTTTAGTTGCTATTGATTAAGTAGCTGCTTGCGCCCGTATTTATTGGTTAAAAGCCTTATTTGATGGGTAAAAACAGCCAAATTCGAGCGATTTTGAGCTGTTGGTGGTGCCAGTTTGGCTCCCAAATGCTGTTTTTGGCTGATTTTGAGCCTTTTTAGGGTGCGTTTTAGGCCTCTAGCCCAATGAATACGGGCGCAAAAAGCTACTAAATTCATAGTATGCAGAGGTGTTGGCTAGCCTCACCGGTAGCGCAGCAAGCCTGTGCAGTCCTACTGCAATAAGCGCCAAAGGCTGGCGAGCTTTTACGGTCAACGGCTTAAAGTGGTCAGCAAGGGACGCCGAGCGCACGGCTTTCGCTGATCAGTTAACCCTTAACAACCGGAAGCCTGCTATGGCACTGATAACCTACATCGCAGAAGACAACGACACCATCCTCACCAACCTGATCGAAACGCTTCAGGAAATGACTGAAGTCAGAGTCGTGGGGTTCGGCGCGACCCAGACCGAAGCCGAACGCTGGTTAGAGCTGCACGACGGGCACTGGCATCTGGCGATTGTTGATCTTTTTTTAAAAGAAGGCAGCGGCTTGGCTGTGCTGACAGATTGCCGCAAACGTGAGCCGTATCAAAAAGTGGTGCTGCTGACCAACTACGCGACGCCCGAAATCCGCAAACGCGCACTATTGCTGGGTGCCGATGCCGTGTTTGACAAATCAAGCGAGCTGGACGAGCTGCTGGCCTACTGCATCAAGCAGACAGAAGAGGGACTTGCAGAATTCCGCAAGCCAGCCGAATTAACCGCTACGTGAGGTAAAAAAAGTTGCGGGCACCGCCTAAAAGGCTGCAAGATCAGGGTATTGAATCATGAACTTGGTGAGCGCCCATG
>JBILXX010000158.1:0-3003 GCA_044378095.1 Polaromonas sp. | reverse complement strand
GGGGAGGCGGGCGATTTTTCGCGAAGAGTATAACGCGGATTTGGTAAAGCCGGTCGCAAATGTGGTGGTAAATGTGGTGGTAAGTACAGTACCGTCCCATCGCCCGGAGGTGGTGCTTCGCTGCCAGGGGCGAGCGGTGTGATTTCAGGCGAGCAGCGCGGCACCCCGTTCGGCGATCATCAGCGTCGGCGAGTTGGTATTGCCAGAGGTAATCGTCGGCATCACTGAGGCGTCGATGACACGCAGACTGCCAATGCCTCGGACGCGAAGTTGGCTGTCGACGACGGCTAAGGCATCGTCACGGTGCCCCATTTTGCAAGTGCCTACTGGGTGAAAGATCGTTGTACCGATATTGCCTGCCGCATCAAGCAGCTCTGCGTCCGTGTTGGGGGTTAACCGGGGTCAGATTCTAATTCTTCTCAGGCGGGCCTGGCCCAGCGCTCAAGCGGAGCGCCAACGGCGGGCCACCAGGCCCGCGTTGATTTCGTAAAATCGGGTCAGTCTCCAGTTCTGCTTCGAATCAATTGGAATCTGACCCCAATTTCCCCCAATAAAATTTCCAAAAGCTGGCGGTTTTCAAAAGCTGTTACGCCGACCTGGGTTGTGGTGCTACTTTGTATCCCGACACTCGTGGCGTCCTTGTTTGGCTATCCAAAAGTCAGAAAAGAAAAATTTTCGACAACAGTCAAATGGGCCGCCGGTGGCGTGTTGGTGTACAGCTTGTTATCTATGTTGTTGCTGTGGCTGGGCTATGTTGTTTTTCGACAAGGCCCTCTCGTAATCATTGAGTACGTCATGTTTCCGCTGCTGGCGCATTTCACACACTTGGGCGAGCTGGTTGCCAAGCGAATGTACCTTTGGTGGTTTAGCCTTGCTCAACCATCCCAGTGGCAATACTTGAGCAAAGTCAACAGCAGCGCCTCGGCGGCACATGAGAACTGACAATGGGGGCCGGGTTTGATTTGCTATTAACTCAGGAGCAGCACGCGAGCATATCTATTGGCCCGGAGCCTTAAAAGACCCCTGAAAACGGCACTTTTAACCACTTTCAGGGCCCATTCAAGCCGCTACCAGCCGCAACGCCGTGATTTCTGATGGTGCACCAAAGCGCTTAGGCGGCCCCCAGTAGCCCGTGCCGCGAGCGCTGTGGTGCAGCACCACGTGTTCGTTCATCAACACCGTCAGGCCCAGCCTGCGCAGCGCCTTGATCCAGGCATGCGCGCCCGAATGGTATTCGTGGTTGCCCGTCACAAAAAACGTTCCGTGACGCGACTGCAAGCCTGTCAGCGGCGCCACATGCTCAGCCAGCTCGGCCAGCGTGAACAAAAAAACACGCTGCGTCATCGATCGGATCAAATTCGCTTTGATCCGCGCTTCCCTAGAGATCGCCATCAAAGCGGATCGCCATCAAAGCGCGCTTGTTTGACGCCGCTTGCGGCCAATCCTGCGCACCATCAGCCGCCTGAAAATCGCGTTTAAAGACTCAGACCTGCCAATCTGCGTCGATGTGGTCGACTGGAACCGCGCAGACAGCGAGTTCAAAGCCATGGTGGCAAAGCGCGGCATGGTTGAGCTACAGTACTGAGCCTCAAAAACGCTACCGGGCATCCATCTCCGCTTCAGGCCACAAATTAGGAAAGTAAAACCGCAGCGCGTGCTGCGGCACACCCAGGCGCAGCTTGCCGTGCGGGCTGTCAGTAGCCAGCAAACCCCGTTTCAGCAGCGCCGACACCTGCGCTGTACCCAGCCTTTGGCCCAGCCCGCCAGCGCTTAGCAGCGCCTTGAACTCGCTGCGCTCCAGCTCAGCTTGCGTGGCAAACAAGTAGTGCAGCCCGCGCAATGATTCAGTCCGCACGCCTTGCTTGACCACGTTCTCCTCAAAAGCCAAGCATGCCGCCATGCGGTCGCGCATGGTGTCAAGACGCAGCGCTTTGTCCATAAACTGAACCTGGTCAAGGCAGGTTTGCAACGCGTAGCTTATCCAGCAGATCAAACCCTTCTCCGTCAAATTACCCCGCCCGTCCAAGTCGCCAGCGCGCGGCTCATCAGCCGCGGCAAGCTGTTCGTAATAGGCTACTTGAGTGCGCGCAAAGCCCCGCAGCGGCGACCACAGCCCGTTTGTCAAACCCAGCTTGCCCAGCACCAGGTGCGTGTGCAGCCGCGCTACCCGGCCATTGCCATCCCGAAAAGGGTGGATCCACGCCAGCCGCTGGTGCGCCGCCAGCGCTGCCAGCACCTGCAGCTCACCGCGCCGCACGCCGCCGTAGTAGCTGCCCCAGCGCGCCAGCATCGGCACAACCGCCGTAAAAGCCGGAGCGGCATGCCTGCCCACCGCCACATCACGCCCGCGCCACGCGCCAGGCTGCAACACATCACCGCCGTCCATCAGGCGGTCAGCCACAGGCAGGCGCGCAAACAGGTCTTGATGAATATCGGCCACCATCTGAGGCGCCCACACCTCTGCTGCAGACCAGGCCGCCCAGCGCGTCTCAAGCTGCTGTTCACAAGCCATGTGCGCAATGGCCAGCCGCTGGCGCCGCGCCTTGTCTGCATCGTTTGAAAAGTCACCGCGAAGCGCCTGCGCAATCTCCAGCGGCAGCGTGTGCTGGCCTTCAATCTTGTTGGTGTAGTACGAGTTCATGGCGCGCAACAGCGTGCGCAAGTCCCGCAGCGCATCAGGCGCATAAAACCCGCCCAGCTTGTAGGCGGCACCTTGCAGCTCATGCGCCTGCTCCAGCAGCGGCCCCAGCGCATGCTCACCAGGCAGCAGCGGCTCCATCTGGCTGGGCTGGTCATAAAGCGGAACTTTTTGCGACTTTGACATAGGTGCTAAGTCTATGTCAGCATTAGTTTTATTGCAATGTGTGCTAGAGTTTTTTGTCAGCAGTAAATGATTTGTCCGGTTTTTAGCAAGTAATCTGTCCGGTTTATGGAGAAGGGATGCAAGACACCCCCATAAGCCGGGCCCGCTACATGCAGGAGAACCGCAAGATGAGATTTTTA
>JBILXX010000024.1:0-39301 GCA_044378095.1 Polaromonas sp. | reverse complement strand
GCGAGAAGCGAGGGGGAATTGATGCGCTAACCCTGAGCCAGTGCCAAGCCAAGCTAAAAGTGCTTAAAATTTAAGCGCTAAGCGAGTTTGGGTGTTTGCTGATTTTTAATTCTGCAAGTCCCTCAGGAGTGAATATTTTTTGCACAGCCTTCAAATCCTCCGGCGTGTCTACGCCCATGCCAGGGGACTCCTGCGTGATGTGAACGGCAATCTTGTGACCATGCCACAAAACCCTGAGTTGCTCCAGGCACTCGAGCTGTTCCAGCGGCGCTGGCGTCAATGTGGGAAAGGCTTTTAAAAAACCTGCACGGTAGCCGTAGATGCCCACATGACGCAGCGGTTTGACCAGCTGCGGCAGATGCTGCTTCGGGTTGTCTCTTGCTGCGGGAATGGGTGCACGGCTAAAGTAAAGCGCCGTTTGTCGCGCATCCAGCACAACTTTGACGATGTTCGGGTTCAGGTAATCAGCCATGCTTTCAATGGCATGTGCCGCAGTGCTCATGGCACAGTCAGCTCGATTGCCCAGCAGTTGCGCGACTGCATCGATCAAGGCGACGTCAATCAATGGCTCGTCACCCTGCACATTGACCACCACGGCATCGTCTGCCAATCCCAGCAAACTGCAGGCTTCGGCCAGGCGGTCGCTGCCGCTGGCATGCGTGGTTGCTGTCATCACAGCACGAACATTGAAGCGGGCGCACTGCTCAATGACCTCCTGGCTGTCGGTCGCAACCACCACGTTTTCAGCCTGGCTGAGTTGGGCGCGTTGGGCTACCCGCACCACCATGGGCACGCCGCCAAGGTCAGCCAGGGGCTTGTTGGGCAGGCGGGTGGATGCCAGACGGGCAGGGATGAGAACGGTATAGCGCATGGTCCGGCGTTACAGTCCGAGCTCTTCGTCAGTCAGCACGCGCGCTTCGCTTTCCAGCATCACCGGCATGCCGTCCTTTACCGGGTAGGCCAGCCGGGCGCTGCGTGAAACAAGCTCCTGCTTTGCACGGTCGAATTCGAGCGGGCCCTTGGTGACGGGGCAGACCAGCAGTTCAAGCAGTTTGGTGTCCATTTTGATGTCCATGGGTTAATGGTAATTCAGCAGGCTGCGTGAGCAGTGGTTTTAAAAGCGCTTCCACTTCCGCAAAAAATGCAGGTTCAGGCGCGAATAAAAGGGGTACTGCCAACAGGTTGCAGGCCTTGAATTGCGGCAGTTCAAACAGTTTGACGGCATCCTTTTCAGTGCACAAAACCACATCGTCACATGGCACCGGCCATGCGAAGCTGCAAAAGTCGAAATGGTCTGGCAGCGAGATGGTTTGCCGCATCACCAATCCGCGCTCGCTGAGCATGTCAAAAAAAGCCTTTGGGCTGGCGATACCTGCCAGCGCAGTCAGGGCTTTCGCTTTCAGGCTATCCAGCGTAACCTGACGGCCCTGGGCATCGATGGCATGGTCAGCCAGACGCCGTGTTGACACATAACCCCTGAAAGCGGGCGATTGGCCCGTGTGCAGCACCAGCCCCTGATTTGGCTCACCGACGGGGTAAGGCTGTCGCAACGGGCCGGCAGGCAGCAGCCAACCATTACCAAGGCCCCGGTCATCAAAGACGATGATCTCGATGTCGCGTGCCAGGCTGTGATGCTGCAAGCCATCGTCACTGATGATGACCTGGGTTGAAGGGTACTTTTCAAGCAATGCGCGCACCGCATCGATGCGACGTCCTGCTACAAATACAGGAGCTGCTTGCGCACGTAAAATAAGGGCTGGCTCATCACCAGACTCTGAAACAGGGGTGTTTTCAAGCACTTCAAGGCAGTTTGTGCCTTGTCTGCCCTTTCTTCCATACCCGCGCGAGACCACACCGACGTGCAGGCCCTGTTGCTTGAAATGCTTTGCCAGCGCAATCACCAGCGGTGTTTTGCCAGCGCCACCCGCCACGACGTTACCCACCACGATGACGGGCACTGCAGAGCGCTCGGTTTTTAAAATCCCTGCACGGTAAAGCCACCGATGAAGACCTGACAAACCCCCATACACCAAAGACAAAGGCCAAAGCAGCCAAGCTGCAACGCCGCGCTTGCGCCAGCTGCCGGCAAGCCAGCTGGCCATCGCTTAGCGCGCCCCGGCTTGCGCAGCGCTTTGGGTGGCAAAGGTAATTTGAACGAAGCCGTTGCGCCGAGCCGCTTCCATCACCGTGATGACCGACTGGTGGCTGCTGCTGGCATCAGCGCTGATGATGATGACGCTGTCTTTGCCAGCCTTCGCTGCCAGCACCAGGGCTGCGCCCAGACTCTCTATGCTGCGGCCTTCAACCAGCGTTTTGTTGATCATGTAGCGGCCATCACTGCTGACAGCCACGATCACTTCCTTGGGGTAGTCCCGCTGCTGTTCGGCATCGGCCAGGGGCAGTTTGATTTGCAGCTCCGTGAACTTGCTGTAGGTGGTTGACAGCATCAAAAATATGAGCACCACCAAAAGCACATCAATGAAGGGGATGAGGTTGATTTCTGGCTCGTCCCGTGAGCTATTTCGAAAGTTCATGGCTTGCGCAACTGGTTCAGGTGGCGCAAAAACCGCTCGGATGCCAGCTCCATCGTCAGCAGATAACCGTCGACCCGAGCCCTGAAATAGCGCCAGAAAATGAGCGCTGGAATCGCCACAATCAGACCGAAAGCTGTGTTGTAAAGCGCAATTGAAATGCCGTGTGCCAGCTGAGCAGGGTTGCCCACACCCGCACTGCTGACCGCGCCACCGCCTGCTTGGGAACCAAAAATTTCGATCATGCCGATGACGGTGCCAAGCAAGCCCAGCAACGGCGCGGCCGAGGCGATGGTGGCCAATGCCGCCAGATAGCGTTCAAGCTTGTGCGCCGCCTGGCGGCCAGCACCCTCGATCGTGGCGCGTAAATCGTCCTCACTGATTTTGGGTTGGGCATTCAGCGCCCTGAAGCCGCTGGCCAGTACTTCACCCAGCAGGGAGTTTTGCTCCAGCTGCGTCACCACGTCAGGTGCAGGCACTGACGACTTGGAGACGGTGATGGCTTCGTCAATCAGCCTGGGTGGCGCTACTTTTTGCGTCTTCAGGCTGCTAAAGCGCTCAAACACCAGTGCGAGGGCTAGTACGGAGCATGCAATCAGTGGCCAGATTGGCCAGCCTGCGGCTTGTATGATGGAAAACAAGGGATGTCCTCTGACAGATGAATTGCCTGAATTATGGCTGAACCTTCAGACGATGATTTGCTTTCGAGGTCGGGTTTTAGCGCACAGAAGTTGTGGATAACTTTGTGGGCAAGTCTGCCTTGACAACCCGCAAAACCGCACCAGGACTGCAATGTGACAAAACGATGAAATTTTCAGCAGAAATAATTTATTTAAAATCAATGCGTTACAACGATTTCCCGTCGTTTCCAGTCGTTTTGCGTGGCCACACCGCTCAAGATGCATCGTCTGTGGAATATTACCCTTCGACGTTAAAGGTGTTTTGCCGTGTTTGATGCTGGCAGGCCTGAACTGCTAGGACCCGGCAACCGTATTTGGCCCGTCGGCTCGTTGCTCAAAGCGATTGCTGACAGTCTCGAAGCGCGCTTTAACCCGGTGGCGGTTGAAGGCGAGATTTCAGGGTTTTCGCGGGCTGCCAGTGGCCATTGTTATTTTTCGCTGAAAGACGATGACGGTCAAATCCGTTGTGCGATGTTTCGCCGTGCATCAGGCTTGCTTGATTTCACCCCGCAGGACGGGCAGCGTGTTGAGTTGCGCGGCAGGCTGGGCGTTTACGAGGCGCGTGGCGAGTTACAACTGGTGGTCGAGTCGATGCGCCAGGCCGGGCAGGGCAAGCTGTTTGAAGAGTTCTTGAAGCTCAAAGCCAGGCTTGAAGCGCAGGGTCTGTTTGACTCCAGCCGCAAGCGGGCTGTTCCGCTCATGCCCAGAGCGATCGGGATCGTCACGTCACTGGGTGCAGCCGCACTGCATGATGTGGTCACGGCTTTGCAACGGCGTGTACCCCACATTCGTGTCGTTATTTATCCTGCCAGTGTTCAAGGAGCGCAGGCTTCTGGTGACCTGCGGGATGCCCTGCTCAAAGCTAGTCAGCGCAATGAGGTTGATGTGCTGTTGCTGGTGCGTGGCGGTGGCGCGATGGAGGACTTGTGGGCCTTCAATGATGAGGCCCTGGCGCATGCGATAGTCGCTTCTCCCATGCCCGTCATCAGCGGCATCGGGCATGAAACAGATTTCACCATTGCTGATTTTTGCGCCGATCTGCGTGCGCCTACGCCGACAGCTGCTGCCGAGTTGTGTGCGCAGCCCAAAGCGACTTGGCAAAACCTGCTTGGCACGATGGCTTCGCGCCTGCAAAACGCGATAGACCGGCAAGTGCAAACCAGCAGTCAAAGACTGGACATTGCAGCCTCACGCTTTGGCCGTCCCTCGCATTTCGTGACGCGACAGCAAGCGCGGCTGGCACTGCACGGGAAAAACCTGCAACACGCCCAGCGCAGTGGCCTGTTGCTGGCGCGCGGCGGTCTGGACCCGCTTGAAGCCCGCCTCAAGCAGGCCGTGCAGCAAAGCACCCGTTTGCCTGCTGATCGTTTGGCCAATGCCCGTATTCGCCTGGAATTGCTCAACCCTGCGCTCGTGCTCAGGCGTGGCTATGCCTGGTTGTCGACGCTAGAAGGTGTGGCCGTTACCCGCGCTGGGCAAACCCATAAAGGACAGGCATTGCGCGCATCCCTTATGGACGGAGAGGTCGATTTGACCGTTTCAAGCCCGCGTCTGATTTAGTTTTTACAATTTGTCTGTTAAGCTTTTTTTATCTATCTCACGCAATTTCATCCATCACACCACAAGGAAACCTCATGGAACATCAACTCCCCCCACTGCCTTACGCCATTGACGCGCTGGCACCCAACTACAGCCAGGAGGCGTTTGAATACCACCACGGCAAGCACCACAACGCTTATGTCGTGAACCTGAACAACCTGCAAAAGGGCACTGAGTTTGAAGCCATGACGCTGGAAGAAATCGTCAAAAAGTCCAGCGGTGGTGTTTATAACAACGCAGCGCAAATCTGGAACCATACCTTCTTCTGGAGCTGCATGAAACCCGCTGGTGGCGGTGAGCCGACAGGCGCACTGGCTGCAGCCATCAACGCCAAGTTCGGCTCTTACGCGGCGTTTAAAGAAGCTTTTGTCAAGTCAGCCGTGGGCAATTTTGGATCAGGCTGGACCTGGCTGGTTAAAAAAGCCGATGGCTCTGTTGATATCGTCAACACCGGCCCGGCTGGTACACCGCTGACCACAGCCGATAAGGCGCTGATGACGGTGGATGTCTGGGAGCACGCTTACTACATTGATTACCGCAATGCACGCCCCAAATTCGTCGAAACTTTTTTGGCCAGCCTTGTCAATTGGCAGTTTGCTGAGGCCAACTTCGCCTGAGCTTCTCTTTGAAGCACTGAAAAGCCGACCAGCGCGTCGGCTTTTTTTATTTTTGAGCCTGAAACAGCGGACCTTGCAGCTTGCTGCCGGCCTTGATCCCTTTTTTGGCAAACCAGCCCTTGTTCATTTCAAGCACGTAACGTACGGGCTGCGTGGAGCAATGACCGTCAAGCACCAGAGGTTTCATGTCTTCAATGTTGACGATGGTGCCGTCGTCTGCAATGAATGCTGCACTGAGTGGGATGAAGGTGTTTTTCATCCAGAAGCATTGCTTGCCTGGCTGGTCAAAAACAAAAATCATGCCTTCATGTTGTGGCATGTCCTTGCGAAACATCAAGCCGATTTGACGCTGGTCTGGCGTGGCTGCGACCTGCGCGTCTATCCGGTGCATGCCTGATGAGAGTTTGATGCGCTCCAGATTCATTTGCGGCGTATCCTGCGCCGCAAGCCCAAACGAGGCCGACAGCATTGCGCTGATCAGGAAATATTGAAGGCGTCGAGTTAACTGGTATTTCATGTCGATGACCGGCTGGTGTTGAATCTTTGTCACAAAGCATAAACCACGCATCTTGATGATGCAAAAAAAATGCCCGCACAAGGCGGGCGTTTTTGTCAGCAAGTGCTAATTACTTGGCGGCTGAGGCTTTTGCCATTGGCTTGGCTTCAGCTTTCTTTGCAGCCTTGGCTTCAGCTTTTGCTTTCTTTTCAGCAGCAGCTTTTTCTTTCTTGGCAGCAGCAGCAGCAGCTTTTTCTTCTTTGGTCATTTTGGCTGGTTTGGCATCAGCTTTCTTTTCTTCAGCTTTTGCGGCTGGAGCAGCAGCAGCCATGGCTGGCTTGGCGCCAGAAGCAGCGGCAGCTGGCGCGCCAGCGTGGGATGCGGCAAAAGCGCCAACAGCAAACAGGCTGGAGATCAAAGCAGCGAGGATTTTGTTCATTTGGATTTTCCTAGATAACGTTATTGGAGAACTACCCCGATATTTTCGGAGGCCTACCCGTAACGAGGCCACTTTGCAATCGGTTGACACGCTGGTTATCTTTTTTTGATTGAATTGATTTGCGGCTAGAATTTAGGGGTTTTCACCTAAAACGCTACCTTTTGCGTTTTCTTTTACAGCCATTTCGCCATCGGAGACTATCAAAACATGTACAAACACATCCAGGTGCCCGCACAAGGCCACAAAATCACGGTCAATGCCGACAATTCGCTGAACGTGCCCGACGAGCCCGTCATTCCGTTCATTGAAGGTGATGGTACGGGTCAGGACATCACGCCCGTGATGCTAAAAGTGGTGGATGCTGCGGTTGCCAAAGCCTACGGTGGAAAGAAAAAAATTCACTGGATGGAAGTTTATGCCGGCGAAAAGTCCACCAAGGTGTATGGGCCTGACGTCTGGTTGCCAGAAGAGACCCTGCACGCGGTGCGCGATTATGTTGTGTCCATCAAAGGCCCGCTGACAACGCCTGTGGGTGGCGGTATTCGCAGCTTGAATGTGGCCATGCGCCAGGAACTTGATTTGTACGTTTGCCTGCGGCCCATTCAGTACTTTAAAGGTGTGCCTTCACCCGTCAAAGAGCCGCACAAAACCAACATGGTGATATTTCGCGAGAACTCTGAAGACATTTACGCGGGTATCGAGTTTGAATCAGGCAGCGACAAGGCCAAAAAACTCATCAAGTTCTTGCAAGATGAGATGGGCGTTAAAAAAATTCGTTTCCCCAACACGTCGGGTATTGGCATCAAGCCTGTGTCCAGCGAAGGCACTGAACGCCTGATGCGAAAAGCCATTCAGTACGCCATCGACAACGACAAGCCCAATGTGACGATCGTTCACAAAGGCAACATCATGAAGTACACCGAAGGTGGCTTCCGTGACTGGGCTTACGCACTGGCACAAAAAGAATTTGGTGCCGAACTGGTCGATGGCGGCCCGTGGTGCAAGTTCAAAAATCCCAAAACCGGCAAAGAAATCATCGTCAAAGACGTGATTGCAGATGCATTTCTACAGCAAATTTTGCTGCGCCCGGCTGAGTATTCAGTGGTGGCCACGCTCAATTTGAATGGCGACTACATCTCTGACGCGCTGGCAGCGCAGGTTGGCGGCATTGGTATTGCACCGGGTGCCAATTTGTCTGATACGGTGGCTTGTTTTGAAGCCACCCACGGCACAGCGCCAAAATATGCGGGTAAAGACTATGTGAATCCGGGTTCTGAGATTCTGTCGGCGGAAATGATGCTGCGCCACATGGGCTGGTTTGAAGCGGCTGACCTGATCATCAGCTCGATGGAAAAATCAATTGCGTCCAAGAAAGTAACTTACGATTTCGCCCGCCTGATGGAAGGCGCAACGCAGGTAAGTTGCTCTGGTTTTGGTCAGGTCATGATTGAAAACATGTGATCAGACCCCAAGTCAGATAATTGCACAGACCGCCCGGGAGTGATCCCGAGGCGGTTTTTTCTTGGGTTATTTGACACGCGATCGCAAAAAGCTGACACCATGGCTAGAATGAAATTTATGGCGACCAAATCACCGAAAACTCCTGCGAACCCTGGCGTTCCGACTTACAAGCCTGAAAACGACGATGGCGGTACTGTGCTGCTCGAGCGCAGACCCCAAAAAACCAAGCCTCCCCAGATGCACCAGGTGGTGGTGCTCAACGACGACTACACGCCAATGGAGTTTGTTGTCATGGTGATTCAGGAGTTTTTCAACAAAGACCGTGAAACAGCCACGCAGATCATGCTCAAAATCCACCTTGACGGAAAAGGCGTTTGCGGTGTTTTCTCAAAAGATGTGGCTGCGACCAAGGTTGATCAGGTCACTGAAGCCGCACGCAAACACGGTCATCCGTTGCAGTGTCTCAGTGAGCCTTTTGAATGAGGCTATTGAATTGTTGAAAAAGTCGCCAATATTCGAATCAGAGAGTTGTCAGTTAAATTTGAAGCAAGCTAAAAGGATACCGAAATGATTGCCCAGGAACTAGAAGTCAGCTTGCACATGGCCTTTGTCGAAGCTCGTCAACAGCGCCACGAATTCATCACCGTCGAGCACCTGTTGCTGGCGCTGCTTGATAACCCCAGCGCCGCTGAAGTGCTGCGCGCATGTTCAGCCAATGTGGATGATTTGCGCAAAGCGTTGAGCAACTTCATCAAGGACAACACGCCGCAAGTCGCTGGCAGTGATGATGTTGATACCCAGCCGACGCTGGGTTTTCAGCGCGTGATTCAGCGGGCCATCATGCATGTGCAGTCCACTGGCAATGGCAAAAAAGAAGTCACTGGCGCCAATGTACTGGTCGCCATCTTTGGTGAAAAGGACTCCCACGCTGTTTATTACCTGCACCAGCAAGGCGTGACGCGTCTGGATGTTGTTAACTTTATTGCCCACGGCATTAAAAAGAGCGACCCACCCGAGCCCGCCAAGGCTGGTGAAAGCGCCGCAGAAAACGAAGAGGCTGGCGCTGAGAAAAACGAAAAGCAGTCGCCACTGGAGCAGTACACGCAAAACCTCAACCAGCTTGCCAAAGACGGCAAGATTGACCCGCTGATTGGCCGGCATTTTGAAGTCGAGCGGGTGATTCAGATCCTCTGCCGCCGCCGTAAAAACAACCCCCTGCTGGTGGGCGAAGCGGGCGTTGGCAAAACCGCGATTGCTGAGGGCCTGGCCTGGCGAATCACGCAAAAAGACGTGCCCGAAATTCTGGCCGAAGCACAGGTGTACTCGCTTGACATGGGTGCTCTGCTCGCCGGTACCAAATACCGGGGGGATTTTGAGCAGCGTTTGAAGGGTGTGCTCAAGTCTCTCAAAGACAAGCCGAATGGCATTTTGTTCATTGATGAAATTCACACGCTGATTGGTGCGGGTGCAGCTTCTGGCGGCACGCTCGACGCGTCCAATCTGCTCAAGCCCGCGCTCAGCTCGGGTCAGCTCAAATGCATCGGTGCGACCACCTTCACTGAATACCGCGGTATCTTTGAAAAAGACGCTGCGTTGTCACGCCGCTTCCAAAAGGTGGATGTGGTTGAGCCGACCGTGCAGGAAACGGTGGATATCCTCAAAGGCCTGAAGTCCCGCTTTGAAGAGCATCACAGCGTCAAGTACGCCGTAGCTGCCTTGCAGGCAGCGGCTGAATTGAGCGCCAAGTACATCAACGACCGCCACCTGCCCGACAAGGCGATTGACGTGATTGACGAAGCCGGTGCTGCACAGCGCATCTTGCCGCCGTCCAAGCGCAAGAAAATCATCACCAAAACCGAGGTCGAAGAAATCGTCGCCAAGATCGCGCGCATTCCGCCCGCCAACGTGTCCAACGACGATCGCGGCAAGCTCAAAACCCTTGAGCGTGACTTGAAAAGCGTCGTTTTTGGCCAGGACAAAGCCCTCGATGTGCTGGCAAGTGCCGTCAAAATGGCTCGCTCTGGTCTGGGCAAAGATGACAAGCCTATTGGCTCCTTCCTGTTCAGCGGCCCGACTGGTGTGGGCAAGACAGAAGCCGCCAAGCAACTGGCCTACATCATGGGCATCGAGTTGATCCGCTTTGACATGAGCGAGTACATGGAGCGCCACGCCGTCAGCCGCTTGATCGGCGCACCACCGGGCTATGTGGGTTTTGACCAGGGCGGCCTGCTGACAGAAGCCGTGACCAAAAAACCGCATTGCGTGCTGCTGCTCGATGAGATTGAAAAAGCGCACCCGGATATTTTCAATGTGCTGCTGCAGGTCATGGACCACGGCACGCTGACGGACAACAACGGGCGCAAGGCCGATTTTAGAAATGTCATCATCGTCATGACCACCAATGCCGGTGCCGAGACCATGAACAAGGCCACCATCGGCTTTACCAACCCGCGTGAGGCGGGTGACGAGATGGCCGATATCAAGCGTTTGTTCACGCCAGAGTTCCGTAACCGTCTGGACGCAACCGTCAGCTTCAAAGCATTGGACGAAACGGTGATCTTGCGGGTGGTGGACAAGTTCTTGCTGCAGCTTGAAACGCAGCTGGCTGAGAAAAAGGTCGAAGTCACCTTCACCGACACGCTGCGCAAATACCTCGGCAAGAAGGGTTTTGACCCGCTGATGGGCGCACGCCCGATGCAGCGGCTGATTCAAGACACGATTCGTCGTGCTCTGGCTGACGAGTTGCTGTTTGGCCGCTTGACAGACGGTGGCCGCCTGACGGTGGACATGAAAATCACCACCAACGAAAAAGGCGTGGAAGACGGTGAAGTTCTGCTCGACATTCAGCCATTGCCTAAGAAAGAGGGCAAAGTCAAACCTGAAGCCGAATCGGCTGAAGCCAGTTGATTCTGAACTGAAGTCGTTAAAAAGCCGTTAGCATACCGCTAGCGGCTTTTTTTACGACGCTACAATTTTAGGAGCTGTTTGCGCCCGTATTCATTGGTCTAAAGCCCTATTTGATGCCTGAAACAAGCTAAAAAACACCCAAAATATGGCTGCACACACCTTTTTATGGCACGACTACGAAACGTTCGGACTGAACCCCAGGCGCGAGCGCCCTGCGCAGTTTGCTGGTATCCGTACCGATGCGGAGCTCAATGAAATTGGTGATCCGGTCATGCTGTACTGCCAGCCAGCCAACGACTATCTGCCTGACCCTGAGTCCTGCCTGCTGACAGGTATCACCCCGCAAGTCTGCCTGGAGCGCGGCGTGCCGGAGCATGAATTTGCAAAGCGCATTGAAGCGCTGCTGGCCGAACCCGGCACGATTGGCGTGGGCTACAACACGATTCGCTTTGATGATGAAGTCACGCGCCACCTGTTTTGGCGTAATCTGATCGACCCCTATGCACGCGAGTGGCAAAACGACTGTGGCCGCTGGGACATTCAGGACGTGGTGCGTATGGCTTATGCACTGCGGCCAGACGGCATCCAGTGGCCGATAAAACCCGATGACCGCAAACCAGACGACCTAACAGCCACGCGCCCCAGCTTCAAGCTCGAAGACCTGGCGCGCGCCAACGGCCTGCAGCACGAGGCTGCGCACGATGCACTGTCTGACGTGCGGGCCACCATCGCTTTGGCGCGGCTGATTCGCACGGCCCGGCCCAAGCTGTTTGAGTTTTGCCTGAGCCTGCACAAAAAAGACCGGGTGGCCGCAGAGCTGGGTTTCCCGACCAGCCCGCAGTCAGCACAACCTTTTTTGCATGTTTCGGGCATGTTCCCGCCCGAGCGCGGCTGCCTGGCTGTCATGTGGCCCCTGGCGACGCACCCGAGCAACAAAAACGAGGTGCTGGCCTGGGACTTGTCGCAAGACCCAAGTGAGCTGCCACTGCTTGACATCGACACACTGCGCCAGCGTTTGTTTACCAAGCAGTCTGATTTGCCAGAAGGCGTGCTGCGCCTGCCGATCAAGTCCGTGCATTTGAACAAATCGCCGATGGTGGTCAATAAACTCAAAACCCTGACTGACGAGATGGCCGCCAAGTGGGGCATCGACATCCCTGCCGCGCTGGCCAATGCTGAAAAAGCCCGGGCACTGCCCGACATGAGCGCCATTTGGCCCGAGCTCTTCAATCGCCCCAAAATGCCCGCGCAAGATGTGGATGAAGACCTGTATGGCGGCTTTGTCGGCAATACCGACCGTCGCCGCCTGAACCAGTTGCGAGAGTTGTCGCCCGCTGAACTGGCCGTCAGCCGGGTCGGCTTTGACGATGACCGCCTGGCTGAGTTGGTGTTTCGTTACCGGGCGCGCAATTTTGTTGAAACACTCAAACCGGATGAACTGGCGCGCTGGGAAGCGCATCGCGCGTCAAGGTTGCTGGAGGGCGAAGGCGGCGCGCGCAATCTCGATGCCCTGTTTGCCCGGATTGATGTGCTGGCTGAAACCGCAGACGATCGCGGTGAAGCCGTTTTGGGCGCGTTGTACGACTATGCGGAAATGATTGCCCCCGATCAGAGCTGATTGCAACTGGCTGTTTACCGCAGCATACCCAGCGCAAACGGCAGGCTCAGCACCCCCAGCATCGTTGACAGCGTCACCAGCCCCGCCACATAGCCGCCGTTGTAGCCCATGCGTGCGGCCAGCACGTAGGCGCTGGATGCGGTCGGCAAGGCTGAAAAAGCCAGCAAGATGGTGGCTTGCGGCAAAGACAGGTTAAAAAGTCGCGACAGACCCAGCGCAACGATTGGCAAGATCAAATGCCGTATCGACAGCACCGCAATTGCCAGGGTTTTGGCTTGTGACAAGTGGCCCAGTTGCATGCCCGCGCCAGCGGCCATCAGCCCCAATGCCAATGAGGCTGCGCCAATGCGGGTGACAGTGGGCTCCAGCCACACGGGCATGGTAAAACCCAGCAAGTTAGCCGCCAGACCGGTGGCTGTGGCAATGATCAATGGGTTGCGAAGCAGCTCGCGCAAAAAACCACTTTGTGCGTGCCGCGCCATCGGCCAGACCGCCGCCACATTAAAAAGCGGCACACATACGCCAATCAGTACTGCGATCATCAGCAGCCCCTCGGGTCCTGCCAGTCTTTCAGCCAGTGCCAGGCCGATGAATGAATTGAAGCGAAACGCTATCTGGGCGCTGGCAGCATGATTTCGCTTGTCGATGCGCTTGCCCAACCACGGCAAATAGGGCAGGCTGTATGCCATGGCGATGCCAGCCACGCCCAGCAGTAGCCCGGCGCTGATCAGACTGGATGCGGCCACCAGGTCCAGCGGGCTTTTGACGATGGAATGAAACAGCAGCACCGGAAACAAAAAGAAATACACCAGACTTTCAACCTGCTCCCAAACGGTGCGGTTGAGCGCGGTGTAGCGGCAGACCAGGTAACCGCAGATGATGAGGGAGAAGTCAGGAAAGAGAAGTTGAGCGTAATTCACGCATCAAGAATAACCTTAAAAAGCGGTCTTCCTCGGGTTTGCCCTTATGCGTAATCCACAAGGCAAAACACTGGCGTTGCACGTACCATTGCGAATGTTTTTATTTTCAAGGATCTGATCATGCAACGTCGCTTTTTATTGACCCTGTCCGCCTTGGCGCTGGCCTCTGGCGCTGTGCTTGCCCAGGGCTACCCCAACAAGGTTATCAAGCTGCAAGTTCCTTTTGCACCCGGCGGAACGACCGACATCGTGGGCCGCGTGATTGCCGAACCTCTGGGCAAGGTGCTGGGGCAGACTGTGGTGGTTGAAAACAAGGCTGGCGGCGGCGGTGTGGTGGGCGCGACCGAGCTGGCGCGTTCTGCACCAGACGGCTACACGCTGGGGGTTGCCACGGTGTCCACCACGGCTGCCAATCCGGCCATCAACCCGAAGATCACCTACAACACGCTGACCGATTTCACACCCATCATCAACATTGCGGCTACGCCCAATCTGATTGCGGTTCACCCCAGCTTTCCCGCCAAGAACTACAAGGAGTTCATCGCTGAGGTCAAAAAGAACCCAGGCAAGTATTCGTATTCTTCATCCGGCACGGGCGGCATTGGCCACCTGCAAATGGAACTGTACAAAAGCCTGAGTGGCACCTTCATCACCCACATTCCATACCGCGGTGCAGGTCCGGCCCTGAACGACACGGTGGCCGGCCAGGTCAACATGATTTTTGACAACATTCCGTCGGCATTGCCCTTCATCCAGCAAAAGCGCCTGATACCGATTGCCGTAGCCGCGCCTCAGCGCCTGGCGGTGCTGCCTGATGTGCCGACCTTCAAAGAGTTGGGCCTGGAGCCGGTCAACCGCATGGCTTACTACGGCATCACCGGGCCCAAGGGCTTGCCAAAAGAGGTGGTGGACAAAGTCAATGCAGGCGTTAAAAAAGCGCTGGAAGACCCCGCCATTCGCAAGCGCATCGAGGACACGGGCTCTATCGTGATTGGCAACACGCCTGAGCAATTTACCGCTCAAATCCAGGCCGAGTACGAGGTGTACAAAAAAGTCGTCGAGTCAGCCAAGCTCAGGCTCGAATAAGCTTTGCGCCAGCCTGTTTGAAAAGCCGCTTGGTCAAGCGGCTTTTTTTGTTATCGTTGCCTGATGAATTCGCACAGCCAATCCAGCATCGACAGCTTTATTGATGCGCTGTGGCTGGAAGACGGGTTGAGCAAAAACACACTCGCGGCGTATCGGCGCGACCTGTCTTTGTATGCCGCCTGGCTGGCTGAAGAAGCCCAAGGCCAGCGCAGCCTTGACCAAACACTGGAGCCTGATCTGAACGGCTACTTTTCAGCCCGGCACAGCGTCACCAAGGCCACCTCAGCCAACCGCCGCCTGACCGTGTTCAAACGCTACTTTCGCTGGGCACTGCGCGAAAGGTTCATCACGGCTGACCCCACCATGAAGCTGCAGTCAGCCAGGCAGGCCTTGCGTGTGCCCAAAGTGATGAGCCAGGCCCAGGTTGAAGCCCTGCTGGCCGCGCCTGATGATGACAATCCACTGGGCCAGCGCGACCGTGCCATGCTGGAGCTGATGTATGCCAGCGGCTTGCGTGTCAGTGAACTGGTCGGCCTGAAGACCTTTCACCTGAGCCTGAACGAAGGCGTGTTGCGGGTGATGGGCAAGGGCAACAAGGAGCGGCTGGTGCCCTTTGGCCAACTCGCACGCGAGGCCATCGTGCGCTACATCAAGGACGGGCGGCCCGATATCTTGAAAGACCAGCAAACCGACGATCTGTTTGTCACCAGCCACGGCCACGGCATGAGCCGCGTAATGTTCTGGATACTGGTGAAAAAATATGCGATTGTTGCCGGCATCACATCGCCCCTGTCACCGCACACCCTGCGCCACGCCTTTGCCACGCATTTGCTCAACCACGGCGCTGACCTGCGCGCCGTGCAGATGCTGCTGGGGCACGCCGATATCTCCACCACCACGATTTATACCCATGTGGCGCGTGAGCGGCTCAAGAAAATCCTGGAAGAAAACCATCCTCGGGGCTAGTTTCAGGTTTCCAGCAAAGCCAGTTCAGCCGCATCAAAACCCGCTTTGCGCCGCGCATCCAGATTCAGCGGACCTTTGATGCGCGGCGCGCTGTACTGGTGGGCCAGCAACGCATAGTGCGCCACCGGGTCTAGCCCACGCTGGGCACACAGGTAGCGGTACCAATAGTTGCCAATGGCAACGTGGCCAATCTCGTCACGCAAAATCGCGTCCAAAATTTTCACCGCGCGCAGCGCATCCGGCGCCCCCACCTTGCGCAGCTTGGCCTGCATGGGCGGCGTCGCGTCCAGCCCGCGCGCCTCCAGCGTGCGCGGCACCAGCGCCATGCGGGCCAGCACGTCTGATTTGGTTTTTTCTGTCATGTCCCACAAGCCGGTGTGGGCCGGGAAATCACCGTAGTCGTAACCCATGCTTTGCAAGTGGGCGCGCAGCAGGCTAAAGTGCTGCGCTTCTTCTGCTGCAACGGTGAGCCAGTCGGTGTAGTAGTTTTGAGGCATGCCGTCAAATCGCCAGATCGCATCCAGTGCCAGATTGATGGCATTGAACTCAATATGCGTCACCGCGTGCAGCAGCGCTGCCAGGCCTTCTGTGGTGAATGCAGATCGCTTGGGCACGTCCAGGTGCGAGCGCAGTTCCGGTCGGGGCGGGCAGCCGGGCACCCCATCTGGCTCGTGATACCTGACTTCAGGAGCTATTGAAATAATAGCTGCTTGCCCTTTTATCCATTGGGTTAGAGCCACTTTTTTACCTGCAGCTGGCTCTAAAAGTGCGTTCAGAGCGAGTTTTCGGAGTTCAGGAGTTTTTGGTGTGATCAACATAAAGCGATTGTCGGACATCGGGCCGGTCGGGCTAATTTGGTAGCTCGGACTGAACGTGAAAATGCACAGAAATTTCGTACTTTTTTCACAGATAAAAACTGATAACATTTCTAAGTTGAGATATATGTTGCACATTTATACAAATGTGCTCACGTTGCACGGCGTGCATTTTCTTGGCAATTAGAAATGTCAACGAGTCTTAATCTCTTTCTTTGGAGGAAAAATCATGCTTGGTAAATTTGCTTCAACCCTTTTGCTCGGGGCCGTCATGGGCATGTCATTGAGTCTGACCAGCGGCGGTGCTTTGGCACAGAGCAAACCGCCCGCCACTTGCAACATCACGCCGAAAGCCTTCAGTACCTGGTTTGACGGCAAATACGTTAAAAAAAATGGCGCGGTCACGTTTGCCGACAGCGTGGGTTTCCCCCTCCAAAACACCGCCTGCGACTTCTACAAGTGGTCGCATCAGATGTTTTTGTGGATGACGTCGCCATCAGGTGGCGACCTGGTATTGGACTCACCCACCTTTTACGACGTCAGCTTTGACAAGTCAGGTAACGCCACTTATGTGCCCAATCAAACCGGCGTGGGAAACAACAAATTCGCTCTGCGTGGCTCTAAGCCGCAGGTCATCACGCCTGCGGGTCAGGCCGGCGGCGCTGACACACTGCTGTCGCTCAATGGTTCGCTGGTGTACTTTGCTTTGCACGTGAACGATGTGTATGCCTGGTTCAACACGGCGGTGTCCAATAGCGTGATTTCGCCAACCGCGACCTTCCCAACCACGCCAGCCGACTTGAGCGCCATCGTCGCCTATGCCAAAAGCAACGGCGTAGTCCTCAAAGACGCCAAGGCCTTGACGATGGAGCTAAAAACCGCCTGGATCGACTGGGCGACCATCCCGGCTGCGCAGCAGGCGGAGTACCTGACGATTTCGGCAGCGGTGCCGAACTACGTCCAAACCACCAACGCCACGACATGGACGATCAGCACTGTCCAACCGACCACCGTTAAAAAACTCGCCTTGGTCGGACTGCATGTGGTCGGCCCCGTGCAAGGCCACCCCGAGATGGTCTGGGCAACCTTTGAGCACCGCCGCAATGCGCCAGACAACACCCACTTTGTTCAAACCAAAACCGGGCAGGCGGTTGTCGTGCCGTACAACTCAACTGGCACCTGGAACTTCATGTCAAACCGTGGCGCGTTAGCGGGGCTGGTGTCGCAAATGACGGTTGACAATGCCTCGGGTGCCTTGGTGGCAACGTCTGGAAACGTCATTCAAGCCAACAACGTTTACCGCGCCATGCCCTGGGGCAATGCACCCACCCCCGCCTCGGCCAACAACAACAGTCAACTGATCTCGCTCAACGCAGACATACGCGGCAGGCTGACCAAGCTGGGCGATGTGCGCGGCAATTATTTCCAGGTCGGTGCGGTGTGGACGCAAGACGGCAGCATTCCCGCTAACCCAACCGATGTGGGCAAGCAAATCGGATCAAAGATGCTGGCCAGCTCAACGATGGAAACCTATCACCAAACCGACAAAAATGGTTGCTTTGGGTGCCACTATGGGCCCAACAGTCTCAGCGTGAGTCACCTATTCAGCGCACAAAACAAACCATTGGTGGAGCCTGCGAAGAAGTAAAGAGATGCGATCGGTGGCTGGTCATCAAGCGCCAGCCTTCTCAATTTTTTCAATCAAAAGAACGTCCCATGTCCAACCCTGACTTCAAATCTGTTCCTACTGCCAACCAGGTCGCGTGCTGGGCGCACACCCCGCCGACCGAGCAACTCAAAACCATGTTTGTCGATACGGTGCAAGCCGAGCGCATCGCGCTGGGGCAAAAGCCCGCCAAAAGACCGGTGTTTTTAAAGCCTCATGGCGTGGCACACGGATATTTTGAGCCTCTGGCCGACTTGCCATCGGATCAAAAAATAGGCGTCTTTGCCCTGGGCGAACTGCAAGCCTGGGTGCGCTTTTCGAGCGACACCGCACCGACATCGCCAGATTTTAAAACCACCTGCGGTGTGGGCCTGAAGTTGTTCGGTGTGCCTGGCCCAAAGCTGCTGGGGCAGGGCGATACGCATGACTTTTTGTTTCAGAACTTTGACGTGTTTTTTGTCAATGACGCCAAAGACATGGCCGAGTTCACCACCGCTGGTGTGATCGACCATGACTACGATGCCTACCTGGCCAAGCACCCGGTAACACGCCGCATCTCCGACGAGATGGAAAAAGCCGTGACCAGTACCCTGGCCACGCCTTATTGGGGCGTGCTGCCCTATGCCTTTGGTGCGGAACGGTTTGTCAAGTACAAGTTAGAGCCTGTGGACCAACCCACTGGCGAGCCCTTCAATGACGCCAACTACTTGGCGATTGATCTTCAGAATCGGCTCTTGCATGGCCCTGCAACCTTCAAGTTCATGGTGCAGTGGCGTACCGACCCGGCCACCATGCCGCTGGACAAAGCCACCGTGCGCTGGCCCGAGGCGCAAAGCCCCTTTGTGCAGATTGCCACCTTGCACTTGCCGCAGCAAGACATTTGCGCCCCGGGGCAGGCTAGCTATGGTGAGAACCTGGCCTTCAACCCTTGGCACTGTTTGCCCGAGCATGCGCCGCAGGGCAGCATATCGGACGCGCGAAAAGTGGTGTACGAAGCCTCTGCCGTCAAGCGCCACACAGTCAACGGCTTGCCCACGCAAGAGCCCGGAGAGCCGCGTGTAGCGCAGTCAACGCAAGCAGCAGGCGCGGCTCAAGATGACGAGTGCATTGTCAGCGCCGCCATTTACCCACCCATTGGCGTGTGCCGAGTGGGCAACAGCCAGGACGAATTCTTCATCGGTCCCGAGGTCACCCGCCATGAACCGCGGCCACAGGGGTTTTACCGCGACGCTCGCGGAGCCCTGAAGCGCCAAGCGGCACGCTTTCGCATTTATGGTTTAAACGCCCAAGGCAAACCCGTCAAAGAATTGATCGGCGATGACACTCAAGTTCATTGGACGGTGCATTTGGCCAACCAAAAATCCGCATGGTACGAGTTTCAATTGGCGCTGGACATTCCCGAAGCGGTCAACGCTGCTCCTTCGCTGCTGCGCAATGCGACTGTCAGTGACCGCAGCAGCTTGCGCATCGACCCAGGTGCTTGCAGCATCGCAGGCAGTGATCAAAGTAGCCACGCCCTGCACGGCTCTTTTATGGGCACGTCCGTTTACTTGGGTGAGCTCAAGACCGATGCGCAGGGGCGTTTGATCGTGCTTGGCGGGCGCGGCAAGTCGGCGTCGATTGACGACCAAAAGGCTGTCACCTTTGCCAACAATGACGGCTGGTACGACGACACCTCCGACGGCCCAGTGACAGCCACAGTCACCTACCAGGGCGTGGCGCTGAAGGTGCAACCAGCCTGGGTGATCACCGCGCCGCCCGACTACGCGCCGCTACAAAAGTCGGTGCGCACCATGTGGGATTTGATGCGCGACACGGCCATCCAGGCGTGCTTGCTCGCGCAACCTACGATGCCGTCCTTCACGCACGACATCTTGCCGATCTTTGAACGCATGACGCATTTGCAATGGGTCAATGCGGGCTTTGCGTCGGCGTTTGGTTTTGGGGGCGCGTTCAACTTCACCACGCCCGAGTGGCTGCACAAGCTTTCCGATAACGGTCCGGCCAATCGCGAGCTGCGAAAAAACTTGGCCAACCAGTTCCGCCGCTTTGAGCGCGACGCGTGGTCGCCCGTGCCTTTTCCGTGGCTGTATGGCGACGCGATGAACTTGCCGCCAGCTGCCACACCGCGCCAACATGCCAGCTTGAGCAATACGCAATTGGCGTTTTTAGACCAGTGGGCCATGGGCAGTTTCATTGCCGACTATGACCCGGCTTATTGCCCACCTCTGACCATAGACGATGTGCCCGCGGCGCAGCAAGCCGACATGTTGACCCAAGCGGCGATGGAGTTCTGCCTGGCCGACGCGTTCCACCCCGGCTGCGAGATGACCTGGCCCATGCGGACAGCGGGCATGTATCTGTCGGCGTTTCGCTTGAAGCACGCGCCCGCCGGCTGGACTGAGCCCAACTACGGCGCGCAACTCAACAGCGATGTCACCACGCTGCCCAGCGGCCCGCTGCTGGGTGGACAACTGCCGGGCGGCATCACCCGCTGGATGGCCATCCCGTGGCAGACCGACACCGCCAGCTGCCGCTCAGGCTATGTCGCCAGCTATGACCCGTATGTGCCGACATTTTGGCCAGCGCGTGTGCCCAATCAGGTCATGTCAGAGGCTCAGTACGAGGTGGTGATGGACACGAGTCTCCAACTCGGGCAGCGCCTGCAAGCCTTTGCCAACCGTGCCAGTTGGCTAGAGCCGCTTGGCCTGGACAAGCCTTACACCCACCAAATCAACCACATGATTGCGCACTTTGACGAGCTAGGCGTTGTCGAAAGCCGCGCCGGCTTGCCCAATGATGCGAATTTCCCCGCCATGATGCAGGTGCAAGAAACCAAGCGCGAGGCCAAGGCGCAAGCGCATGACGCAACTCGCCTGGCATCGGGCGGATGGCGACACCTCAAACCAGCGCAGGCCAGCGCCGCAAAGGAATTCAGTGGATCGGTCGATGGTTTTGCGACCCCGGCGGGCGCAGGCAAGACTGATTTGTCGAAAATCGACAAAGTGCGGCGCTTTACAGCCAGTTGAAAGCAGATGAACGGCAAGTGTGGATACTGATGTTTTGATCGTCGGCGCGGGGCCAGCAGGCAGCTGCGCTGCGCTGAACTTGGCACCGTTTAGCCGCGTGCTGCTGATAGACCGCCAGGCCGACCCCGTGCCCCGAGCTGGTGAATCCTTGCCGCCAGCGGCCAACAAACTGCTGGCCGACATGGGGCTGCTGGAGGACTTCAAGCAGCAAGGGCACTTGCCCTGCTTTGGCAACCAGTCACGCTGGGGCAGTGACCACGTAACGGGGACTGATTTTTTGCGCGACCCGATGGGTCACGGCTGGCACTTGGAACGCCGGGTGTTTGAGCGCTGGCTGCGGCGTAAAGCCGAGCTACGCGGTGCGTCCTTGTGGGCGCCTTCTCGGCTGGGCGCTATTGAAGCCTCGGGCGATGATGGGTTTGCGAATGGCTCGTACCCGTGGGTTGTGAGGGTGGAGGGTCTCAACGGCTCCGCCGCTCGTCTCGTGCGTGCCAAAGTGCTGATTGATGCTGGCGGAAGAACCCCCGGCGTGGCCAAACGCTTAGGCGCTGAGCGAACGTCATTGGACACACTTTGCTGTGCGTGGTCCACGGGTACGCCTGCGGTCTCAACATCAGCAGAAGCTGCCTCAGGCGCTGGCGCAAGCTATATCGAAGCCGACGAACACGGCTGGTGGTACACCGCCCCGCTACCCAATGGCAAGCGGATCATCTCCTTCCATGCGGACGCCGATACGCTGCAGTGGATGAGTAGCGAACAAAGCCTGCTGGCCGTGGCGGCGACACGACCAGCGTTAGCGGCGCACCTTGTCAACGGTACGTGGGCGCCACAGACCAGTGGTTCAAAATTTGGTTTGACCGCCGCCAACAGCGCCCTCACACGGCCCTGCACAGGCCCGGGATGGTTGTGTGTGGGCGACGCGGCATTGAGTTTTGATCCGCTGTCGTCACAGGGTATTTTTAACGCTCTGTACAGCGGTCTAGCCGCAGCCGAGGCAGTGGAAAGACATTTGCGCCTTGGCACAGACTTTGGGGAATACGGCGCTCAAATCAACAGCATTGAACACGCTTACCGCGCGCGTTTGGCGCAGTCTTACGGTGCAGAACGCCGATTTGAGAGCAGCTCGTTTTGGGTAAATCGACGAAGCAGGCAGCGACTTTGAATTTGATGGATGATATTGATGGATATTAAATGAGAAGCTGCTTACCCATATATTCATTGGGCTAACCGTTTTCTCCATGATTCGGCATCGAAAACAGCTCCGGAACGAGCTTTCTATGCCAGAGCCGATGTTTAAAGGTCATCACGACCTGTTTGTCAGCATCCTTACAATGAAGGTTGACCCCACGACATACTCAAACACCATGGCCATTTACCAACTCGATGATTTAAAACCAGACGTTCGCCCCACTGCATGGGTAGCAGACAACGCACAGGTCATGGGCCGCGTCACACTGGCTGAAGACGCCAGTGTCTGGTTTGGCGTGGTCATACGCGGTGACACATCGACCATCACCCTAGGCAAAGGCTCAAACGTGCAGGACAACAGTGTCTTGCATGCTGATGTGGGCATGCCGCTGGTGATCGGCGAGGGCGTGACGGTGGGCCATCAGGTCATGCTGCATGGCTGCACGGTCGGCAACCATTCGCTCATCGGCATTGGTGCCATCGTGCTGAACGGCGCCAAAATTGGCAACAACTGCCTGGTGGGTGCGGGCGCACTGGTGACTGAGGGCAAAGAGTTCCCCGATGGCTCGATGATCATCGGCAGCCCTGCCAAAGCTGTGCGAATGTTGTCGCCTGAACAGATGGAGGGTTTAAAAATGAGCGCGAAGCACTATGTAGACAATGCGAACCGCTACAAAGCCGGACTCAAAAAGCTGGCTTGAGCACACTTCATCTCCTATGACAACTCAAAGAAATATCTCCTACCTGACCCTGTCCAGCCAAGCAGGGGCCGCGGAACTGGCTTTGCAAGGCCGCAGGCGCAGCGGCCCCCTCGGGGGGCAGCGCATTACGCAAAGCGAAAAGCGTGGGGGCTGGTTTGTCTGAATTACACAAGTTTGTTTTCGATGGCTTGCCGGTACGCGGCATGCTGGTGCGCCTGACCGATGCCTGGCAAGAGATTTTCATGCGGCGCCAGGCTGCCGGCGGTTACCCGGTGGAGGTGATGCAATTGCTGGGCGAGATGACGGCCGCAGGGGCCTTGATGCAGGGCAACATCAAGTTCAATGGCGCGCTGATTTTGCAGATTTTTGGCGATGGTCCGGTCAAGCTGGCGGTGGCTGAAGTGCAGCCCAACCTGAACCTGCGCGCCACCGCAACCGTCACGGGTGATGTTGACCATGGCAGCACCTTGAGCCAGCTCGTCAATGTCCACAACGAAGGACGCTGTGCCATCACGCTGGACCCGAAAGACAAGCTGCCCGGCCAGCAGGCCTACCAGGGCGTGGTGCCGTTGTTTGGCGACAGCCATGAGAAGATTGAAAACATCAGCGAGGTGCTGGAGCACTACATGCTGCAAAGTGAGCAGCTCGACACCAAACTGATTTTGGCGGCGGACGGGCATGTAGCCGCTGGCTTGCTGATCCAGCGGCTGCCCGTCAAAGGCCAGGGTAATCTGGAGGGCAAGATAGACGGCGATGCCAATGAAGACCAGATTGGCAAGAACGAAGACTACAAACGCATTGCATTGCTGGCCTCCACACTCAAGCGTGATGAGCTGTTGACGCTAGATGCGGACACGATTTTGCACCGGCTGTTTTGGGAAGAGCCCATCACGCGCTTTGATGTCCTGCAGCCCAGCTTTGCCTGCAGCTGTTCCCGTGAGCGTGTGGCCAATATGCTGCGTGGCCTGGGTGCTGAGGAAGTTGAAAGCGTGATTGCCGAGCGCGGCAGTGTGGGCGTGACGTGTGAGTTTTGCGGCGCGCAACACGAGTTTGACCCGGTTGATTCGGCGCAGCTGTTTACCCAGCCTGATCGGCAGCCGCCGCCGTCTGCTGTGCAGTAGTTATCTATTCACCTGCACAAAAATCTCGTTGGGCTTGACCATGCCCAGCTCTGAGCGGGCTTTTTCTTCCACCATCTCCAGGCCTTCTTTCAGGTCCCGCACTTCAGCGGCGAGCTGGTCGTTGCTGGTTTGTGCTTTGGCGTTCTTGGCCTGCTGATTGGTCAGTCGTTGCTGCAAGTCGCGCACATTGAGAATGCTGCCCCTGCCCATCCAGAGTTGTGCCTGGAAGATCAGCAGCAGCGCAATCAAAATGGCAGGGACGATGCGGTTTCCCATCAGGAATTGTTTTGAATGGTTTTTTCGCCGGGCCGCCCCAAGAAAAAACGCGCTCCTTCAAGGGGCAGTGAAGTATACGCAGTGACGAGCGTGGGGGCCATTACCTGAGGTTGTAAAAAGCTGATCTGCCTGGGTAGGTTGCAACATCACCCAAATCTTCTTCAATGCGCAGCAACTGGTTGTACTTGGCCATGCGGTCAGACCGTGACAGCGAACCGGTTTTGATTTGCCCTGCATTGGTGCCCACGGCAATGTCGGCAATGGTGGTGTCTTCAGTCTCGCCTGAGCGGTGCGAAATGACGGCGGTGTAACCCGCACGCTTGGCCATTTCAATGGCGGCGAAGGTCTCGGTCAATGTGCCGATCTGGTTGATTTTGATGAGGATGGAATTGGCAATGTGCTTGTCAATGCCTTCCTTCAAAATCTTGGTGTTGGTGACAAACAGGTCGTCGCCCACCAGTTGCACTTTTTTGCCCAGGCGCTCGGTCAGAATTTTCCAGCCGTCCCAGTCACCCTCGGCCATGCCGTCTTCAATGCTGATGATGGGGTATTTGTCTGCCCAGGTGGCCAAAATATTCGTCCACTCGGTTGCATCCAGGCTCAGGCCTTCTGCGCCCAGCACGTATTTGCCGTCTTTGTAAAACTCGCTGGCGGCACAGTCCAGGCCCAGGGCAATTTGCTCACCTGCCACAAAGCCAGCCTTGTCAATCGCTTCCAGAATCATCTGGATGGCGGCTTCGTGGTTGGCCACACTGGGGGCAAAGCCGCCTTCGTCGCCCACAGCAATGCTCATGCCCTTGTCACTGATGATTTTTTTCAGGGCATGAAACACTTCAGCCCCGTAACGCACGGCTTCACGAAAGCTGGGCGCGCCGACCGGGATGATCATCAGCTCTTGCAAATCCAGGTTGTTATTGGCATGTGCGCCACCGTTGATGACGTTCATCATCGGCACCGGCATTTGCATGCCGCCACTGCCGCCAAAGTAGCGGTACAGCGGCAGGCCAGCTTCTTCAGCCGCAGCGCGTGCCACGGCCATGCTGACAGCCAGCATGGCATTGGCGCCCAGGCGAGACTTGTTGTCGGTACCGTCCAGGTCAATCAGCGTGCGGTCCAAAAACGCCTGCTCGCTGGCATCCAGGCCCAGCACGGCTTCAGATATTTCGGTGTTGATGTGCTCAACGGCTTTGAGTACGCCTTTGCCCAGGTAACGGCCCATGTCGCCGTCGCGCAACTCAATCGCTTCGCGTGAGCCTGTCGATGCACCTGACGGTACGGCTGCGCGGCCCATCACGCCAGACTCCAGCAACACATCACATTCAACCGTCGGGTTGCCCCGGCTGTCGAGAATTTCGCGGCCCACGATGTCAACAATTGCGCTCATTTAGTTGCTTTCAAAAATAAAAAATAAAAAATAAGGGATCAAACGCCTTCAACCACGACCATGCGCATCACTGATGCACCCTGGCGTGCTTGGATAGCCGCCGTGTATTCAACCGAGTGGTAATAGGCCCTGGCTTTTTCAACCGAGGCGAATTTCAAAATCACCACCCGATCCGGTGTCCAGTCGCCTTCCAGCACTTCAACCGCACCACCTCGAACGCAAAATTCTGCGCCGTAAGTTTCGGCCGCAAGTGTCGAGAGCTTTTTGTACTCAACATATTGTTCCGGGTTCGTCACCGTGACGTTGGCAATGATGTAGGCAGAGGGCACAGGCTTAGGCTCCAAAATCATTTTCTAGAAAACCGTTTTTCTTTGTCACGCGGTCCAGTTCCAGCAGTGTCTCAAGCAGCGCTTTCATGTGCTTAAGCGGCACGGCATTTGGCCCGTCACACAGCGCGTTGGCCGGGTCGGGATGGGTTTCCATGAAAAGGCCCGCAACACCCACCGCAACGGCAGCCCGCGCCAGCACAGGCACCATTTCACGAACACCGCCGCTGCTGGTGCCCTGGCCGCCGGGCAATTGCACCGAGTGCGTGGCATCAAACACGATAGGCACACCACATTCGCGCATGATGGCCAGCGAGCGCATGTCACTGACCAGGTTGTTGTAGCCAAAGCTAACACCGCGCTCACAGGCCATGAAGTTGTCTTCTGGCAGGCCAGCTGCTTTGGCGGCAGCGCGCGCTTTAATGATGACATTTTTCATGTCGCCGGGCGCCATGAATTGCCCCTTTTTGATGTTCACGGGTTTACCAGACAGCGCCACCGCGTGAATAAAGTCAGTCTGGCGGCACAGCAGAGCCGGGGTTTGCAGCACGTCCACCGCCGCCGCGACCTGCGCAATCTGGTCTTCGCGGTGGATGTCGGTGAGAACGGGCACACCAATGTCGCGTTTGACCTTGGCCAAAATCTCAAGCCCTTTTTCCATGCCCAGGCCTCGGTAGGCCGACTCGCTGGTTCGATTAGCTTTGTCAAAACTGCTTTTGAAAATAAACGGTATGCCCAGGCTTGACGTGATTTCTTTGAGCGTTCCTGCTGCGTCCATCTGCAGTTGTTCAGACTCCACCACGCAAGGGCCGGCTATCAAAAAGAAAGGTTTGTCCAGCCCAACATCAAATCCGCACAACTTCATATCAAGCCACCACTTTCAGGGCTTTGCCCTCTAGCTGGTGGTCCAGCGTAGCTTTGATGTACGCATTGAACAGCGGGTGTCCCGCCCACGGCGTGGACTTGAATTCAGGGTGAAACTGCACACCCACAAACCAGGGGTGAACGGCTTGTGGAAGTTCCACAATCTCGGTCAATTGCTCGCGTTGGGTCAGGGCTGAAATCACCAGGCCATTTTCACGCAGCTTGTCCAGGTAGTTGACATTGGCCTCATAGCGGTGGCGATGGCGCTCGGTGACCACGTCGCCATAAATCTTGTGCGCCAGCGTACCGGTGGCCACGTCAGAGCTTTGCGCCCCCAGACGCATGGTGCCGCCCAGGTCTGATTTCTCGTCGCGGGTTTTGATCGTGCCGTCGGCGTCTTTCCATTCGGTGATCAAGGCAATGACGGGGTGCGGCGTAGTCGCATCAAACTCGGTGCTGTTGGCGCCTTTAAAGCCTGCCACATGGCGCGCAAATTCAATCGTAGCCACTTGCATGCCCAGGCAGATACCTAGGTAGGGCACTTTATTTTCACGCGCATAACGGGCAGCGCAAATTTTGCCTTCCACACCGCGCACGCCAAAGCCGCCGGGCACCAGAATGCCATCAAACTTGGCAAGACGCGACACATTCGCGTCTGTGATGGTTTCGGAGTCGATGTACTCGATCACCACTTTGGCGTGGTTTTTCATACCGGCATGGCGCAGTGCTTCGTTCAGTGACTTGTAGCTGTCGCTCAGGTCCACATACTTGCCCACCATGGCAATGTGCACCTCGTTTTTCGGGTGCGCAGTTTCATGCACCAGATCGTCCCAGCGCTTCAGATTGGCAGGCGGTGTGTTCAGCCGCAGTTTGTCGCAAATCAGACCGTCCAGACCTTGCTCGTGCAGCATGCGTGGCACTTTGTAAATGGTGTCCACGTCCCACATCGAGATCACGCCCCATTCGGGCACGTTTGAAAAAAGCGAGATTTTCTCGCGCTCTTCAGCCGGTATCGGACGGTCAGCGCGGCACAGCAACACGTCGGCCTGGATGCCAATTTCACGCAACTGTTTGGCGGTGTGCTGAGTGGGTTTGGTTTTTAACTCGCCCGCAGCGGCTATCCACGGCACATAGCTCAAATGCACAAACGCGGTGTTGTTAGCGCCCATGCGCAAGCTCATTTGCCGAACGGCCTCCAAAAAAGGCAGCGACTCGATGTCGCCCACCGTGCCGCCAATTTCAACAATCGCCACGTCAACCGCATCAGGCGTTTCAAAACCCGCACCGCGTTTGACGAACTCCTGAATTTCGTTCGTCACATGCGGGATGACCTGCACGGTTTTGCCCAGATAGTCGCCTCGGCGTTCTTTTTCGAGCACGCTTTTGTAGATTTGCCCGGTGGTGAAGTTGTTGGCTTTTTTCATCCGCGTTTCAATGAAACGCTCGTAGTGGCCCAAGTCCAGATCGGTTTCAGCGCCGTCGTCGGTGACAAACACCTCACCGTGCTGGAAGGGCGACATGGTGCCGGGGTCAACGTTAAGGTAGGGGTCTAGCTTGATCAGGGTGACTTTGAGGCCTCGCGATTCAAGCAGCGCAGCTAAAGAGGCTGAGGCGATTCCCTTGCCCAGGGAAGACACCACACCGCCGGTGACGAAGACAAATTTGGTCATTTTTGGCACAGACTGGCGTCTGCTCAGGTGGGAAATGTTGATTATAGGCGCTGACTCTTTTGCGTCCGGCATCATTTGCGAACTGATACATTGCTGGACATGACTTCTCCAACACATTTTGCTGAATCAACCGAGGCGCCTGAATTGGGCGGCAAACACATCGTTTTGGGTCTTTCGGGCGGTATCGCCTGCTATAAGGCCGCTGAGCTGTGCCGCGCACTGATCAAGGCCGGCGCTACCGTACAGGTGGTGATGACCGAGGCCGCCGAGCAATTCATTACGCCGGTGACGATGCAGGCTTTGAGTGGCCGCCCGGTCTTTACCAGCCAGTGGGACAACCGGCAAGACAACAACATGGCGCATATCAATTTGTCGCGAGAAGCCGATGCGATCGTGATTGCACCGTGCAGTGCCGACTTCATGGCCAAGTTGCTGCATGGCCGGGCAGATGACTTGCTCAGTTTGATGTGCCTGGCACGTCCCATCGACACCGTGCCGCTGCTGGTGGCGCCAGCCATGAACCGCGAAATGTACGCCCACCCGGCCACCCAGCGCAACCTGGTGCAACTGCAAAGCGACGGCGCGACAGTGCTGGGCGTGGGCAGCGGCTTTCAAGCCTGCGGCGAAACAGGCGACGGCCGCATGCTGGAGCCTGATGAGCTGCTTCAGGACATCATCGCTTTTTTTACCCCCAAGGTTTTGGCCAATCAGCGCGTGTTGGTAACGGCCGGGCCGACGTATGAGGCCATCGACCCGGTGCGCGGCATCACCAACCTGTCGAGCGGCAAGATGGGTTTTGCCATTGCGCGTGCAGCGCGTGAGGCGGGTGCCGACGTGACGCTGGTGGCTGGGCCGGTCAGCCTGGCCACGCCCCGTGGCGTGATTCGAATTGACGTTAAATCAGCATCAAATATGCTGGAAGCCGTTAATATACGTGCGCAAGCAGCTACTGTATTTGTAGCGACTGCAGCGGTCGCAGACTGGCGGCCTGATGCGCCGTCAAACCAGAAAATCAAAAAAGATGGTTCGGGTCAAACACCGCAATTGGCTTTTGTTGAAAATCAGGACATTTTGGCCACCGTTGCCCAATCCGCCGCAGCCAAAAGCGGCACCCTGTTTTGCGTAGGTTTTGCCGCTGAAAGCCACGACCTGCATGACAACGCCCAGGCCAAGCGCCTGCGTAAAAACGTGCCCATGCTGGTCGGCAACATCGGCCCCGACACCTTTGGCCAGGACCACAATGCGCTACTGCTGGTTGACAGCCACGGCACGACTGAAATGCCACGATCCGGCAAACTTGCGCTGGCGCGGCAACTGGTCAAAGAAATCGCCAACCGTATGAAGAAACCAGAATGAAAATCGACGTCAAAATCATCGACTCACGTCTTGAAGGCAACCTGCCCAACTACGCCACACCCGGCAGCGCTGGGTTGGATTTGCGGGCTTGTTTGAGCGAGCCCTTAACCCTGGCTGCCAACGCCTGGCAACTCGTGCCCACAGGTATCGCCATTTACCTGCACAACCCCAACTACGCCGCCCTCATCCTGCCGCGTTCTGGGCTGGGCCACAAGCACGGCATCGTGCTGGGCAATCTGGTCGGCTTGATAGATAGCGACTACCAGGGCCAATTGATGGTCAGCGCCTGGAACCGAAGCGATGTGCCCTTCACCATCGAACCGATGGAGCGCATTGCCCAGTTGATGATCGTGCCCGTGGTGCAGGCAGAGTTCAATGTGGTGCAAGACTTCCCGGCGAGTGAGCGCGGGGAGGGTGGGTATGGGTCTACCGGGAAAGCCTGATTTCTGTTTCAACCCCTGCGCGCCTTCCCCCCCAAAGCCCGGTCGCATAACCCAATCACCGCGCTCATTTAGTGAATGCTGAATGCTATTAATACTGAGCTGATTGCGCCCGTATTTAATGGCCTGGAGGCTTAAATTGCACCTGAAAAGGCTTGAAAAATGGTCTTTTAAGCCTCTAAGCAGCTCAAAACGCCCTTGTGAATGCCGTTTAGGCCATAAAGTGATGCATTTTAGGGGTTAAATATGCTTTTAGCCCAATGAATACGGGCGCAAGCAGCTCCTAAAAGCATAGTATTTCAGGTTGCAGTCGGGCGTCTGCTGAGGCTTTTCCTGTCACACAACTGCCACTCAACTGACACAGGCGCGTCACCTCAGCTGCTCACAATCTGGGCATGCAAAAAACCAGAACGACTGTCATTGCCTTGAACTTCAACCAGCAGTGCTTGCGGATTCTGCGCTGCACCGCCAGTGCGCTTGCCAGCACGCCAGGTGGTTTGCGCTTCAAGCCTGGGGCGCGGCCCTGGCTGGAGGGGCTTCAGAGCATTCGGCCTACTCAGCCGATGGCCATCAAATGACCTTTCACCAGCAGCCCCGACCCCGGGGCTTTTTTACAGCAAATTTTGATTCGATCTGATTTGGACCGAGACACATAACCACAAGGAGTTAGCCATGAAAGAACTGCCAAACCCTACGTTTGCCCTCTCACCTGTGGCCATGCCGCCTGTTATCCGGGGGTCACTTTGTCCAAGCGGTCAAACTGTCATTCCCAACGTTGTTCAAAGGCCTGCCGTGGGGAAAATCTCGGTCAGCTGGGCCCGGCATCAAGACGAGGTCCGGGCGGCGCAGCGCCTGAGGTACCAGGTTTTTGCGGTTGAAATGGGTGCCACCCTGCCCGTCACCCTGGCTGGCCACGACATTGATCTGTTTGACGACTATTGTGAGCACCTGCTGGTGCGTGACGAGGCCAGCGGCGAGGTGATTGGTACTTACCGCGTGCTGACGCCTACCCAGGCCAAACGTGCTGGTAGCACCTACAGCGATACCGAGTTTGATTTGACCCGTCTGCGCAGTCTGCGTGAGCGCATGGTAGAGCTGGGCCGCAGCTGTGTGCATGCAGACCACCGCTCTGGCGGGGTGATTTTGGCGTTGTGGGGCGCGCTGGCCGAATTCATGGCGCGCAACCAGCTGGACACCATGATTGGCTGCGCCAGCATCCCGATGCAAACCCCGGGGGCGAACAGCGGCCAGGCAGCAGTCAGCATCTGGCGGCAGGTCAAACAAGCGCACCTGGCTCCGATTGAATACCATGTCACACCGCGCCTGGCGCTGCCGGTTGACAAGCTCGATGACTCGTTGACGATTGAGCCGCCTGCGCTGATTCGCGGCTACTTGCGCCTAGGCGCCAAGGTGCTGGGCGCACCGGCCTGGGACCCTGACTTTAATTCTGCTGATTTGCCGATGATGATGCGGATTGCGGATCTGCCGCCACGCTATCTGAAGCATTTCATTTCACAACCTGTCGTCAAACCCGTCGCTGTGTGATGCGCACCATGTTTGACGCCTTGGGTTCAATGGGTGGCCCAAACGCCCATGAGCCACATGACAACGATGATGAATCGCTGCGCAAACGTTACCGCACGATATTCATATCTGACCTGCACCTGGGCACGCCAGGCTGCCAGGCCACTGCGCTGCTGGATTTTTTGAAGGCGCATCCCAGCGACAACCTGTACCTGGTCGGCGACATCATTGATGGCTGGCAACTGCGCCGCAAATGGTACTGGCCACAAGCGCACAACGACGTGGTGCAAAAGCTGCTCAAGCGTGCGCGCAAGGGTTGCCGCGTGGTGTTCATACCTGGCAACCATGATGAGTTTGCGCGTGAATTTATTGGTCATAAATTTGGCGACATTGAAGTCATGGAAGAAACCGTTCACACAACGGCCGATGGCCGCCAGTTGTGGGTCATCCATGGCGATTACTTTGACGCTGTGGTGCAGTGCGCCAGGTGGCTGGCCATTGTGGGTGACAACCTGTACGAGTTCACGCTCAAGCTCAATCGCTACCTCAACACCATGCGCGCCCGCATGGGGCTGCCGTACTGGTCGCTGTCTGCTTACCTGAAGCAAAAGGTCAAAAGCGCTTTGAACTACGTCACCGACTTTGAAGTTGCTGTGGCCAACGAGGCGCGCAACCGTGGCCATCAGGGCGTGGTGTGCGGGCACATCCACCGAGCCGAAATGCGTGACATTGACGGCGTGCTTTATTGCAATGACGGTGACTGGGTTGAAAGCCGCACTGCGCTGGTCGAGCACTTTGACGGCACGCTGGAGCTGTTGCACTGGGCACCCACACACGAGGCGCAAGGCCGTGCGCAAGTTGGCAGCACTGTGGCTGCCTGACGTCTGAACACCGAAGTAAACGAAAATGAGAATTGCACTGATCACCGATGCCTGGCAACCGCAAATTAACGGTGTGGTCACCACGCTGGTTGAGTTGGTGCGTGAGCTTGAAGCGCTTGGCCACAAAATAGAAGTCATTCACCCTGGCCTGTTTAAAACCCGGCCATGCCCTGGTTATGCGGGTATCGATCTGGCGGTTTCGCCCAAGCGTGTACTGACTGAAAAACTCGATGCGTTTGCGCCCGAGGCCATTCACATTGCGACAGAAGGCCCGCTGGGCTGGGCTGCGCGCAGTTACTGCAACAAGCGATCCTTGCGGTTTACGACTGCTTTTCACACCAAGTTTCCTGAAATACTGCACGCTGCATTGAGGATCCCGCTTTCATGGGGTTACGCGCTGTTCAGGTACTTTCACAAGCCATCATCTGGCGTGATGGTGCCAACCCAGGGCGTATTGCGCATGTTGTCGCAGAGAGGTTTTAAATACCTGCGCGGCTGGACGCATGGCGTGGACACAGAACTGTTCGCCTACCAGCCGCAGCCGCGTTTGTTGCCGGTCATGAATCCGCCAATGGGCACGCTGATGCGACCCATTTCGCTGTTTGTGGGTCGTGTGTCGTATGAGAAAAACATTGATGCTTTTTTGAACCTCGACATTCCGGGAACCAAGGTCGTGTGCGGCGTGGGCCCTCTGGAGGCCAGCCTGAAACTGCGTTACCCGCAAGTCCGCTGGATGGGGGTGCTACCCAGAGACGAGCTGGCAAAGGTCTACGCAGCGGCAGACGTGTTCGTGTTTCCCAGCCGGTCTGAAACCTTTGGCCTGGTCATGCTGGAGGCGATGGCCACAGGCACACCGGTTGCCGCTTACCCGGTAGACGGACCGCTGGAAGTCCTGTGCAAGGCTGGTGGTACTGATGATGGTCAGCATCATGGTGGAGTGATGGATGAAGATTTGCAAAAGGCCTGTTACAGGGCTCTTGCTGTGCCGCGTCACGAAGCCCGTTTACGGGCGTTAGACTTTAGCTGGGCTCATGCAGCCCAGTTGTTTGATGGCTTTTTGGTGTCTGTGCATCCCAACAAGTTGCCAAACAACGGGCAAAATAGCACTTCGTCCGTCCCAATTGCCAAAACTCCTGTCATACCATTGTCATCAAGCCAGTGAACACTGGTCTGCTTACTTTTGTTTACCTTTGACCACGTCGGCTTGAGCCGAGGCGCTTTACTTGACCACCTTACAAGCCACCACCATCGCCAAACCGGTCCAGTTTCTGGACAGGGATCAAAGCATTCTGGCCTTTAACGAGCGGGTACTTGACTGGGCCAAGAGGCCTGAAGTTCCGCTGCTTGAAAGACTGCGCTACCTGTGCATTGTTTCGTCCAATCTGGACGAGTTTTTTGAAGTGCGCTCTGCGCCGCACCTGACAGCGTCACTTGCCAGCGACGACAAAGGCTTGTACTCGGCAGCGTCATTCAAGACACTGTCCGAAGCTGCACACGATATTGTGGCGCGCCAGTATTCGCTTTACAACGATGAATTGTTGCCTGAATTTGGCAGGCATGGCATTCGTATCGTCTCGCATGGGGAGCGCAATGCCGTCCAGCGACGGTGGGTCAAGGCCTACTTTGAGCGCGAAGTGCGGCCGCTGCTGATACCCGTTGGGCTGGATCCCTCACACCCGTTTCCGCAGGTGGCCAACAAGTCACTGAACTTTATCGTTCGCCTCAGTGGCCATGATGCGTTTGGCCGTGAGAACGACATTGCCATTGTGAAAGTTCCGCGTGTGTTGCCGCGCTTTATTCATATGCCGACGCGCGGCAGCAACAAAGACAAACTGTTCGTGTCGCTGTCGAGTGTGATTCGTGCATACCTGGCAGAGCTGTTTCCCGGGCGAGTGGTCGGTCAGTTTTCACAGTTTCGTGTGACGCGGCATTCCGACCTGTCTGTCGATGAAGACGACGTGCAAAACTTGCGTACCGCCTTGCGCCAGGGTCTGGAGCAGCGCCACTACGGTCAGGCCGTGCGGCTGGAAGTATCTGCGGGCTGCTCTGACTACCTGTCTGGTTTCTTACTCAAGCAGTTTGACTTGCCTGAGCTGGCGCTGTACCGCGTGCATGGCCCTGTGAATCTGGTGCGACTCACGCAACTTGTTGATCTGATCAACGACCCGATGCTTTTGTTCCCAGCCTACAACGCCTGCTACCCGACGCAGCTGGTACCGGGACAGTCGTTTTTTGAGCGCCTCAAACAGGGGGATGTGTCGATTCACCAGCCATTTGAGAGTTTCGAAGGTGTTTTGGCGTTTTTGCGTGAGGCCGTCAACGACCCGCAAGTGCTGGCCATCAAGCAAACCATTTACCGAACCGGCTCAGATTCGGAGCTCATGCAGCTGTTGCGTGAAGCTGTGCGGCGCGGCAAGGAAGTGACGGTGGTGGTTGAGCTGAAGGCGCGTTTTGACGAAGAAGCCAACATCAACTGGGCAGAAATGCTGGAGTCGATTGGCGCGCAGGTGTTGTACGGTGTGGTGGGCTTGAAGACCCACGCCAAAATGCTGCTTATCACCCGGCGAGAAGGGCGAAACCTGGTTCGCTATGGTCATTTGTCAACCGGCAATTACAACCCCCGCACGGCCAGGCTGTACACCGACGTCAGCTACCTGACCGCCGAGCCGTTGTTAACAGCTGACATGGACAGTGTTTTTGTACATCTGGCCAGTCAGAGTCGCTTGCCCAAGTTGCATCACTTGCTTATGGCCCCGTTTCAGCTTCAGCGCAAACTGATCGAAAAAATTGACGCGTTGGGTGAAGCCGCAGCCCATGGAAAAGACACGCGCATCGTCGCCAAAATGAATGCGCTGACCGACGAGGCCTTGATGCTGGCTCTGGTCAGGGCAGGGCAGCGGGGCGTGAAGATTGACCTGATTGTCAGGGGTGCGTGTATGTTGCCGGCACTAGTGCCGGGCGTTACCGACAACATCCGGGTGCGCTCGGTGATTGGCCGCTTTCTGGAGCATTCGCGGGTGTTTTATTTCCGCAATGGCACTGACGAAACACTGCTGCTGTCTAGCGCTGACTGGATGAACCGCAACATGCTGCGCCGCATAGAGCTGGCCTGGCCTGTTACCGACCCAGTGATTCGTCAGCGCATCATCGACGAATGCCTGGTGGCTTACTTGCACGACAAGGTCGATGCGTGGGACCTGCAAGCCAATGGCACTTACATGCGCGTCAATTCCCAGCCGCTACTGGGTGCCCAAGCCGCATTGATGAGACGCTACACGTCTGCGGTGCGGCGTAAAAAATAAAGTCACAAGGAGTCTCGCATGGACCTGATCTTGTGGCGTCATGCAGAAGCGGAAGATTGGCTTGTTGGCGATGAGGCATCCGGTCTTGACCTGGATCGCTCTCTGACGCAACGCGGTGAAAAGCAGGCGGCACGCATGGCAGCATGGCTGGACAGGCAATTGCCCGAAGGCGCACGCATTGTGGTCAGCCCGGCCAGGCGTTGCGAGCAAACCGCATTGGCCCTGGGACGAAAATACAAAATCAGGACAGAACTGGCACCGGACGCCACACCTGAGCAGTTGCTGGAGCTGGTTCAGTGGCCAAGCAACAAATACCCGGTACTTGTGATTGGCCATCAGCCCATTTTGGGCCAAACTATCGCTCGGCTTTTAGCCTTGAAGGAAAGCGAATGCGCTGTTAAAAAAGGTGCGCTCTGGTGGCTGCGCAACCGTGACCGAGATGGGCATAGCCAGACGGTTGTTGTCACCGTGCAGTCACCAGAGTTTATGTAGCGTTTACTTGGCAGATGCCGGGCGGCCTGTTTTGATCGCCGGGACTTTTTCAAGCGCGCTCAAGAAGGCGGCATCAGACTGGGCTGCCAGTGCCTTGATACCGGCGCGCAGCAACTCACTTTTCTTGACGGTGCGGGTCAATTTGGCAGCGCGGAGTTTAAGTGCTTCAAGCACAACATATTCGACTTTGGGAATCGTGAAACTGTCGCGAACAAGCTTGGGCTTTTTAGGCTTTTCAGCTTTGACAGGCTTGATGGGGTTGGCAGTTTTGGCGGTTTTTGAACCGGCGAATGCCTTGGAAAGTGGTTTTTTTGCTGCTGGCTGTTTCGCAGCAACTTTGCCAGTGGCGGCTTGTTTTTTGACGGCAGGTTTGACTGTGACAGCTTTTGCAGTGGCAGATTTGGTTGCCGTCTTCACGGGTGCTGTCTCGACTGGGGTTGCAGTCAGTGCTATGGTTTTTGCAGTTGCCATGGATTTTCCTTGTTGTAAACGGTAAATATAAACCGTATATACAGTTTATATTGTTTACTTTGATGCTGTCAAGTCTGCATTGACAGCTCGGAAACAATCAACGTCCAGGGCGTTTTTTGCCATGCCAAAACCTCTTCGCGCAGCAAATGTGCAGACTGGGGAAAGCCTTCAGCCCAACCTGATCGGTAGTTCAAAACAAAAAGCCGGCCCGGCTCGCTACCCGCCTCAAGCTGTAATCCGAGCAAATCCGGGTCACGTCGGGCGTGGCACAAAATAACGGCAATTCGCAGGCATAGCAGTTGCTGGATGAATGACCGATCTTCAAAATCCACCTCCAGCTTTCTTAATTTACCCCTGTGCCCCAGCACCAGCAAACTTAAACGGTGCAGCTCTGGCAGCGCAAAGCCAGGCGCATCGGTGTTGTCCAAAATGTACGCGCCGTGCTTGTGGTAGTCACTGTGCGAGATCTGGCTGCCAATCTCATGAACTTGAGCTGCCCATTTCAACTTGCGTAAATAGCGGTCGGACTCAGCGGGCGCCTGGTGGGCTGTCAGAATCAAATAAAGTTGCTGAGCGACCCTGCTGACGCGCTGAGACTGAACCGTGTCGGTGCCAAATTTAACGGCCAGTCGATCAACGCTTGTTGATCGCAGGTCGGTTGCGCCCTGGTCGCGATCCAGCAGGTCATACAGCACCCCGTGGCGCAAGGCTCCTGCAGCCGCATGCATTTGCTGGATGTCCAGCAGGTCAAATACTGCCCGCAGCACGCTCACGCCGCCACCAATGACAGCGCGCCGGTCTTCTTTCATGCCTTCAAGCTTCAATCGATCTGCGCTTTGAGATTTGATCAAAAAATCCAGCAACCAGTCCAGTCCTTCGCGAGTCACCAAGCCTGGCGCCCATCCGACTGCTGACAGTGCATCACTGACGGCACCAATCGTTCCCGACGAGCCGTAAGCCACATCCCATGCGCTTGACCGGTAGGAGTTTGTGGCTTCGTCAAGAATGGCTTTGGCTGCAATCTCTGCGCTTTCGAAGGCGCGTTCAGTGAACTGACCGTCTGGAAAGTACTTCATCGACCACGCCACGCTGCCAACACGGTAGGACTCCATGGTGCGGGCTTCAAGCCCCTTGCCAACAATCATTTCAGTCGAGCGTCCCCCAATGTCAATCACCAGGCGCCGTTCATCGGACTGCGGCAGCATGTGCGTGACGCCCTGGTAAATAAGCCGGGCTTCTTCGCGGCCCGAAATAACGTCAATCGGAAAGCCCAATATTTTGTTGGCGCGAGCCAAAAATTCGTCCCTGTTTCTGGCTTCCCGCAAAGTTTGTGTCGCAACTGCGCGGACTTGGGTTTTCTTAAAGCCAGCCAGTCTCTCGCCAAAACGCGCCAGACAGTCCCAGCCGCGTTGCATGGCGTCTGGCGTCAGGTTGCGGTCTGCATCAAGGCCGTTGCCCTGGCGTACAGTTTCTTTGAGGTATTCAATCCGGTTGATCTGGCCATGGTCGTGGCGACCGATTTCGAGGCGAAAACTGTTGGATCCCAGATCTACAGCAGCCAATAGGGTTCCATTTTGCATATCTCAGTTTATCGTGGCTCGAGTTCTTGAAAGGATCTTGAGAAATAAAAAAACCAGTGCTTATATGAAAAAGCACTGGCTGTAATTTTTAATTCGCCGTTGACTGAGTCCAAAACACAGTCAACGGCAAACGATTGAAAAAATTAACGTGATGGAGGAATAAAGACGCTGTCAACGATGTGAACTACACCATTTGTGGCTGCCAGGTCGGCCTTTTCTACCAAGCCGTCTTCAACCGTAACGAAATCACCAGCTTTTGACAGTGCCAAGTTAGCGCCGTTGACTGTTTTGGCGTTGCCGTTTTTCACGTCAGCGGCCATGACCTTGCCTGGAACGACGTGGTAAGTCAAAACTGCCTTGAGTTTTGCCGGGTCTTTGCCAAGATCGTCCATGGTTTTGGCGGGCACTTTGGCAAAAGCCGCATTGCTTGGCGCAAACACCGTGAAAGGACCCGTACCTTTAAGTGTGTCGGTCAGGCCAGCTTTGACAACCAGGCTGCTGAGCGTGCTTAGTTCTGGTCTGGCGGCTATGGTGTCAGCGACGGACACAGGGTTGGAGGATGTCGCGCATCCAGACAAAGTTGCAACAACAGCTGCAGCGATCAACAAACGGCGATTGGAAACAAAAGTCAGCATCAAGTTACTCCTAGTTAATAACATTACATAGCGTAGGAGATAACAATGACAAAACCGTGACAACAGGCCAAATTTTGCAAGGCAAGGCTGCTAAAACTCACTGCATAGAAATCTTTATGAAAAGGCCGTTGTCATGGAGCCTGTCAGAAATTTTGTGTTTGAGGCATACCATTCCCCCAAAGGAGTTACATGCCCCGCACTACAACCAAGTCCGCTGTCAGCGGCAAATCGGCACAGCCGCAAATTTCAGCCAAGCTACT
>JBILXX010000023.1:0-39894 GCA_044378095.1 Polaromonas sp. | reverse complement strand
CGCGCGATGGCTGCAAAGCCGCTTCGGGCTACGCCCTACGCAGCTTTGCAGTCATCGCAAACAAAATAGAAAAAGCGGACAATCTATTTGCTCTAAAACCGGACAGTTCTATTTACTGCTGACATTTTAAAGAGAAAACTTTGGGCGATGCCTTAAAGCCCAAGTTCCAAGGCAGTTTTCAGGCCTTTTTTAGCTGTTTTTGCCTATAAAAAGTGCCTCCGAACCAATAAATACGGGCGTAAGCAGCTCCCGATTTAATAGCGCTACTTTGCCGCAACCCGCTTTGGGCTTTGGCGTTTTCAGGCACGCCAGTTGCGTCCATCGTCCGGGCGACGATTGCCAACACTTCTTTTGGAACAGCACCATGACACGACACGCTGACATTGCCATCCCCGCCAGCGGCGCCTACATCCTGCGCCGCGCGCGGGTGCCAAGCTGCTTTTTGCGCCGGCCGCTGGTTGGTCAGCAGGTCGACCCGGAGGGGTCGGTTCTGCTCGACATTCATGTCGAAGGCGAGAAGATCGCAGGCCTGTGGCTGGCTGGCACCAGGCCGGCAGATGGCCTGCAGCCCGAGATCGACCGCCAAGGTCGTCAGGTGTGGGCGACGCTCATCGACATGCACGCCCATCTCGACAAGGGCCAGGTGGTGCCACGGGTCGCGCCCGACGGCAGCCTGTCTGGCGGCATCACCCTGACGGCGGCTGACCAGAGCCGCTGGACGCTCCCTGACATTCACCAACGCATGGAATTCGGCGTGCGCTGCGCCTACGTGCACGGGGTGTCGGTGATCCGCACCCACATTGATTCGGTTGACCCGCGCACCACGCCCATGAGCTGGGAGGCCTTTTCAGACCTGCGTACCGCCTGGGCCGGCAAGGTGGCTTTGCAGGCGGTGGGCATCACGCCGCTGACGGCGTTTCTCGATCAGTCCGGTGTTGAGCTGGCCGACAGGGTGGCCGCGGCCAGGGGGATTTTGGGTGGGTGGACCGACGGCATTGCACAGCATGGGCCAGACCGGGCCGACCTGGACAGCCTGCTCGACAAATTTTTTAACGCGGCGGGGGAGCGCGGCCTGGATGTAGACCTGCATGTGGACCAGTCTGACGATGTCGATGCCTTCACCCTGCCCGACGTTGCGCGGGCAGTGCTGCGCACTGGCTTTGACGGCCGGGTCGTGGTGGACCACTGCGTGAACCTGGCGCTGCAACCCGCCGCAGTGATTGAAAGCACGATAGACCTGTGCCTGCAGGCCAAACTGGCGTTTGTGACCCTGCCCACGCCGATGATGTATTTGCAGGACCGCCAGGTGGGCCGCACCCCGCGCTGGCGCGGCGTGACAGTCGCGCACGAGTTGATGGCCGCGGGTGTGCCGGTGGCGATTGGGGGTGACAACTGCCGCGACGCGTGGTTCCCGTTTGGTGACCACGACATGGTCGACACCATCAAGCAGTCGGTACGCGTCTTTCAGCTTGACAACCCGATAGCGCAGGCCGTGGCCATGGCGGGGCCGATTCCGTCGGCGATTGTTGAAGAGCCCGGTGTCGGCTGGATCGCCGAAGGCGCAGATGCACGCCTGATTCTGTTTGGCGCGCGCACGCTCAATGAGCTGATGTGCCGCCCACAAGCTGACCGCATCGTGATTTACCGGGGCCGGCGCGTGACCGATACGCTGCCAGACTACGAAGAATTGACGCCCACCGCCAGTTTGTTCAATTCGCCTGCCCCCGCCGCGTGACGCAATGCGCGTCAGTCCCAACCCAGAACAGCAAGGTCCTGCGCGTCCAGCGCATCTTTAACGCCGCTGGTAATCAGTTTGGCAAAGTCTTCATCAGGCACCATGGTGGTCAGGCAATACAGCCTGGTCTGGCCGGTGTTGCGCACGGCGTGTGTCTGGCCAGGCCGCAGCAGCAACACGGAGCCCGCGTGGATGTTCATGACCTCATCACCCACGCGGGCCTGCCCCTGGCCATGCAGCACCACAAACACCTCTTCTGCCGCACGGTGCTGGTTGGGCGGCGTGAAGCCATCCACGTCAAAAATCTCCAGCACCTGAATGAAGCCAGTTTGCTCTGCCAGCGGATCAATCAGCATGACGAACTTGTTGGTTTCGCCCGCGGCGATCCTGAACACCGGGCAGTCGATGGCATTGAGATGCGTAAAGCCTGGCAGCGTCATGCCAGCAAATCTTTTGACAGGGCGGTAAAGCCGAAACACTGACGCACGTTGTACAGCGTGGCGTCCCAGCAAAAGGCTGGCGAGGTGGTGCAGGTGCAGTCCTCTAAAAGTATGCAGTCGTACCCGGCAAAGTTCGCATCCATCAGCGTTGCCAGCACGCATTGGTCGGCGTTCACACCGGCAAACAGAACAGTTTTGATGTCAAGGTTGCGAAGCACCGAGTCCAGACAGGTGTCATGAAAGCCGCTCATCCGGTATTTGTCGATGCTGATGTCGGTTGGCGCTTTGACCAGCTCATCCACCACAGCAGCACCCCAGGAGCCCGCTTCAAGTACATGGTTGTGAGACGCGTCGCAGGGCACACCAGGCAGCGCAGCGCCCAGGCCGGCAGAGCGGCCGTCCGGGTTGTAAACATGCAGCGCCGATGGGCTCAGGTTCAGCTGGTCGGGGCGGTTACCCCAGTTGAGCCAGACGATCGGTACCCCTGCGCCCCGCAGCAAAGGCAGTGCGCTTTGCAGGGGTTCGATGGGTTGGCGTGCCGGGCCGACGTCAACGCCAATTGATGCCAGCCAGCCCTGGGGATGACAAAAATCGTTTTGCATGTCGATCACGACAATCGCGGTACGCGTCAGATCAATCACGATGTTTTGCGGCAAAGCCGGCACAGCCATGGGTTTGGCTGGGGCCGCTTCACGCACCAGACTGCATTGCGCAGCGCTGGCTTGCCACTGGTTGCGCGGGCTGGAACCCAGTGCAGAAAACTTGTCGTTCATGGTGTGTGCTTGCCCCGCAAATGCGAATGCATCAGCTGGCTGGCGAAACCAGAATCAAGCCAGCCAGATTCAGCAGGGCTCAGACTTTCTTCAGGTCGTACGCATGTTGCGCTCAGTGCGCGGCGGCAGAAAGTCACGAGTGAATATTTCAGACATGCGGGGCTGGCGGATCAGGTCAAAAGTGTTGGCGACCTGGCGAGTTGCCCGCTCAAAGCGCGGCGTCTCAACATCACCAATGCCCACGTTACGCGATTCTGGTGTGTTGATGAGTTGGCGCATGCCGAGTTCCAGACGCTCGGTTTCAGCCTCACGGTTAAGGATGGGGCTGCGGCGCATGACCGCATCAATGCCCTCAGCCGGATTGGCCTGCACATCCATAAACCCGCGATTGATGGCGCGCACCAGGCCTGCCGCCACGCGTGGTTGCTCGACAGCCATCTTGCGCGACACCATGACCCCGTTACCGTAGGCATCCACACCATGGTCAGCAAAGAACATGGTGTTGTAGTCGTTCATGTTTTGGCCAAGGGTGCGCAGGTTCACCCAGGTGGTGGTGATAAAACCGGCCAGGGCATCTCCCTCATTGCGCACCAGCATTTGGTCCAGCAACTGTGGCGCAACGTTTTTGAAGTTGACCTTGGCCATGTCGAGCTTGCCAGTTTTGGCAAGCACGGGGAACATGCGAAAAGCCGAGCTGTTCGCCGTACTGAGAACGGTTTTGCCCGCCAGGTCAGCCGGCTTGGTGATGTTGGCGCTCTTCTTGGACATGATCACAAAGGCAACACGGTTGAACACCATATAGGCAAGCATCGGCGCGGTTGAAGAATTAACGGTGACCACCTGCTTGACTGTGCTGGTGTCGCCAATGCCGGCGTCATAGGCGCCACCCAGTACGCGCTGCACCACGCCGGACGAGCCGTCACCCACGTCGATCTGGATGTTGATGCCTTCCTGGCGGAAATAGCCCTTTTCAGCAGCGAGCAAATACCATGCGTGAACGCCCTGGATTTGCCAGTCCAAAGAAAACTTCACATTGGTCATCTGCTGGGCAAAGACGTACGGTGCCGACAAGGCCGCTGCGCCTGCGGCCGAGGCCTTGAGCAACTGGCGACGCCCCAAAACGGGGAGTGAACTGGAAGTTTTCATGGACATCCTTAAAAAAGAGCTGGTTAATGTTGGTGCAGGTTTGCTTGCTTTCTTTGCGACATGTGCTTCAAAGTGAAAGCGACCGGGTGTGTGCAAGCAGCGTGCCAAATAACCCACAAAAACAGTAAGGAAATAACCAGCAGTGGCTGACCAGATACAGGCAACAGGAGGCTGACGGCGTGCTTCCCAACACGCGGCAACTCAAATCATGGAGATCGGGTAAAAATCGGAGCCAGACACCGATTCATATCGATTTCGCGCATTTTTACCTATTAAAAGTGCCTGAAACTTAATCAATACGGGCGCAAGCAGCTCCTGATTAAATAGCGCCTATTTCGCTGTATCCCGCATCAGGTTCGCCAGCTCCACGGCTGATTTGACGCGCATCTTGTCAAACACCCTGGCGCGGTGGACTTCGACGGTGCGCACGCTGATGTCGAGCTGGTCGGCCACCAGCTTGTTGGGCAGGCCTTTGAGCACCAGTTGCATGACGGCTGTTTCGCGCTCGGTCAGGCTGGCCAGGCGGGCCTGATAACTGCTGCTTTCGCCCAGCAGCGCCAGCGCAGCGGCAGACTGGGCCAGGGCTTGCTCGATGCGGTCCACCAGAGCGTTGTCTGAAAACGGCTTTTCACAAAAGTCAAACGCGCCTTGCTTGACAGCGGCCACTGCGGTGGGCACGTCGGCGTGGCCGGTTAAAAAAATCACCGGCAGGGTGGGCAGCAGGCCGTAGCTGATGAGCTTTTCAAACATGGCCAGGCCGCTCATGCCTGTCATGCGCACATCCAGCAGCACGCAAGACGGCGCACTGACGGCAAAGCCGGCTGACACGCGTGCGTCAAAGGCTTCGGCGCTGTCAAACACCTCGCTGGGCAGGCGGCGCGTGCGCAGCAGCCAGGCCAGCGCATCACGCACGCCGCTGTCGTCGTCAACAATATAAACAGTCGCGTCTTGTACGGGTTCCATACCGGTTTCCTGCTTGAAGATTTAAGGGCGTTGAAGGCTGGCCACAGGCAAGGTAAAGCTGAAGACGGTGCCTTGGGGCAAAGCGGGCTCAAAGCCCAAAAAGCCGCCGTGCTGCTCGATCACGGTGCGGCACAAGCTTAAACCCAGGCCCATGCCTTCGTCCTTGGTGGTGAAAAACGGGGTAAACAACTGGCTGGCTACGTCTGGCGGTATGCCGTCGCCTTGGTCAATGACGGCAAACTCAACCCAGGCGCTGGCCGCGTTAGACGCCGCTGGCCGCACGCGCAGCCGCAGCTCCCTGGCGGCTGCGGGTGGCAGCGACTGCATGGCTTGCATGCCATTGCGCGCCAGGTTCAGCAACACCTGCTCGACCATGGTGCGGTCGCACAGCACGGGGCTGGCATTGGCGTCCACATCCATCACCACCGTGACATGCAGTTTGCGCGCTTGCAGGCTGACCAGTGGCATCACCGCGTCCAGCAGGGCGCGCGGTGCAACGGCTTCACGCGCCTGGTCACGCCGGCGCACAAAGTCATGCACGCTTTTGATGACCCTGCCGGCGCGCTCGGCCTGCTCGGCAATGCGGCTGATGGCCAGTTGTAAATCCTCGGTCAGCACGCCGTTGGGTGGTGCGCTGTCGTGCAGCAAATTCAGCGAGCCCACGGCGTAGCTTGATATGGCGGCCAGCGGCTGGTTGAGTTCATGGCTCAGCAGCGACGCCATCTCGCCCACCATGGCCAGCCGGGCGGTGGCTTGCAGGCGGTCCTGGCTGGCGCGGGACAGCTCTTCAGTGCGGCGCTGCTCTGACACGTCCAGAATCGCGCTCATCCAGCCGGTGTGTTTGCCCACGGCATTGATCAGCGGTGCCTCCATGATCAGCACCGGAAACCGCGTGCCATCGGGCTTTATGAACAGCGATTCATGCCCCTCACGCGGCAAGTTGCTACCGGCCAGCCGGATGGTCTGGCGCTGCTGGTAGGTCTCGGCCAGCTCCGGCGGCCAGTAGGGCGACGGAAAGCTCTGGTTCAGCAACTCATTGGCGGGTATGCCGACCATCTGGCAAAAAGCCGGGTTGACGTAGGTGATGCGGCCAGACAGGTCGCGCGCGCGCAGGCCCGTGAGCACCGAGTCCTCCATGGCTTTTCTGAAGGCCAGCGCTTCGCTCAGGTCGTTTTCAACCTTGATGCGCCGCCGGGTGTCGCGTGCCAGTAAGAACAGCACCGCCAGCAAAGCCAGAGACATGGCCGTGACCAGCGCTGTCAAGACGTTGGGAAAAAAAGCTGGCAGGCCAACGCGGCTTTCAAGCCGCAGCACCATGGTGTTGCCGGGCAAGTCCAGCAACTGGCGCGCCACAAACACGCGGTTGCCGGGTGTGGGCACGCCAAACAGCGCCAGCCGCGTGCCGTCGGCTTCCGTCAGCGACAGGCTTTGGCCGCGTGCCAGCTCTTTGTTGACCATCTCTGACATCAGCTCGTGCAGGGCGTAGGTGGCAATCGTGTAGCCGACCAGTCGGCCTGCAGCCATGATGGGCAGGCACATGTCAGACACTTCAATGCCCAGGCCGTCAGGTTGAGGCAAAAAATAACTGCTTGAATAAGCCGCACCACTCAGCCGCCGGGCGGCGGTGCAGGCGGCAATCACGTCAGCCTGGGTGGTGCTGCGGGTCAGGCGCTCAAAAATCGGTTGCCGGTAGGGCGTGTCAACAAAGGTTAAAACCTCCAGCGCATCGTTGCGCCATTCCAGCCGCATGACCTCACGACGCTCGCGCAGCAAGTCAGTGGCGGGGAACTGCCACGCGTCGGTGGTTGGGTTGCTGGACTGTAGCGCCTGAAAACTCTGGATGTTGCGCGTCAGGCCGTTGCGGATGTCCAGCACCGACTCGGTGGCGTCGCGCTCCAGGCGAGCCTCTATCTGGCTGGTTTCATAGCGCCCGGCCAGCCAGACCAGTGTGCCCAGCAGCGCCAACACCAGCGCCAGCAACAGGCTCCACAGCACAAAACGTCTGCGACCCACAACGCGGGTAGAAAACTTCACAGCCTGCGGTGGTCAAGGGCTGGCAACTGCATGCGGCTTGCCGCCAGTGAGGGTTTGTCAATGTCTGCCAGCACCACGCCTGCACCTTCGGCCTGTTGCGCCAGGATTTGCCCCCAGGCATCCACCACCATCGACTGTCCCCAGGTGCGGCGCTGGTTGGCATGCAGTCCGCCCTGCGCTGCCGCCAGCACACAGGCCAGGTTTTCTATCGCACGGGCGCGCAGCAACAACTCCCAGTGCGCCTGCCCGGTGGTGTGCGTAAAGGCGCTGGGCACCAGCAGCAGGTCAGCCTTCAGGGCGCGGTACAGCTCGGGGAATCGCAGGTCATAGCAAATGCTCAAGCCCACCCGCCAGGTGTGGCCGTCAAGCGAAGGCAAGTCAAACGCCACCGGCTGGTGGCCAGGGGTCAGCACGCGCGCTTCGTCGTAACTTTCCTGCCCGTTGTCAAAGCAAAAAAGATGAATCTTGTCGTAGCGCGCCACGCACTGGCCCTGCGGGTTGTAGACCAGCGTGCTGTTGTAGACCTTGTCCGGCATATCAGCGGTCAGGGGAACCGTACCGCCTGCAATCCAGAGTTTGAAGTTAATTGCGCATTGGCTCAAAAAGTCTTGCAACGGCCCGCTGCCAGGCTGCTCGGCAATCGCCAGCTTGTCGGTGTCTTTCAGGCCCAGCAGGCAAAAGTACTCAGGCAACACAGCCAGCTCTGCGCCGGCATCGGCGGCTTGCTTTAAAAGCTCACGCGCGGTGACAAGGTTGGCCTTGACGTCCGGTGCTGAGACCATCTGAATCGCTGCAACCCGCATTATTTTTTCTCCACTCTGGTGACTTTGGGGTCGGCCCAACTGCCGTCGATATGAAACTGCTGCGTGGCCGCTTCCATCAAGGGGCGGCGCAAAAAGTATTGCGCCAAAAATGTGCCCAGCCCAATGGCCGGGTTGATAACTGCGGCAATCAGGGACGCCGTACCGGCATTTATTTCAGGTATCACCACCACCTTGAGGTCTTGCGTTTCTTTGGCGATGTCGGCGCTGCCCTCCATCAGGACCGCGGCATTCACGCCCTTCATCTGCAGGTTGTTGGTACTGGCCACACCCTGGCTGATGCTGACGTCGCCGCGCACGAAATCAAACGCAAAGCCTTCAGAAAACACGTCCCTGAAATCCAGCGTCAGGCGGCGCGGCAGGGACTGCAGACTCAGTACACCCAGCAGCTTGGCCAGGCCTGGATCAGCCTTTAAAAACTGGCCTGACTCAACGTTCACATTGAACTGCCCGCTCATGCTGGGGTAGTCCAGACCCAGGGGCGAGCCGGCCCAGGCTACCGAGCCTTCCATCTTGCCTTTGCCACGCCGCACCACATCGGCCATGCCAAAGCGTTTGAGCAGCAAACCCGAATCAGCGATGTCGAACCTGAAGTTCATCACCGTTCGCCTGCGCTCCACGACAGGGCGTTGCAGGCGTGGCCCTGCCGCAGGTCCCTGGGCATTGATGGCGACCCAGTTGCCAGTGGCGGTCAGCACGGCTTCGGGCATGATGACGTTGAATTTGTTCAGTCGCCATTCGCCTGAGCTGCCATCAGTGTTGGCGACGCGATTGACTGCATCGACTTCAATTCGGCCCAGCTTTTTGCCGCGCAATTCCAGATCGTTCACCACAATGTCCAGGGCGGGAATGCTTGCAGGCTGGCCGTCAAGAATGTTTTCCACGTCGCTGACGGAGCTTTGCCCCAGGCTCAAACGCTGCAGGCGCGCAAAGATGCGCCCTGCGCTGGCGCTGCCGGGCTGGCGAAACTCCAGGTAACCATTGAGCTCGGTGGCATCCAGGTTGGCGCGCCAGGTCTGGCCATCGCGTGTGCCGCCAATCACCAGATTGTTCAGCTTGCGGCCACCCACAAGCAACTCTTTGGCGCGAATCGCAATCTGACTGGGTAGGTAGCTTTGCGCCTGCTGCGCCGCGCCTGTGGTGGCGACCGACACCGCTGCCGGGCTGCTGCCGACCGTGGATGAAAATACTTTTTCCCACGCATCGACATTAAAGTTGTCGAGCTTGATGTTGGCCACCACGCCTGAGTCTGGCAAGGGTGCTGACTCGCCCGGCTCCAGCCCCACGGCAATGCTGCCGCGAATGACGCGAGGCTGGGCAGCGCTGATGTCGCGCTGGTACTGCACCGCCACAATGTTGCCAGCGCTAAAAACCAGTTGGTCTTGGAGCTTTTGTCCGGGTGCCAGGGACTCGCGCAGCAAGGTGTTTTCAAAGCGGATGGGCAATTGCGTCTCGGCGCTTTTGTTCAGGGGTGCGGGCAAACCCAGTGCCATGCCTTGCAGGTTGCTGGTGACCACCACCTCAGCCACGCCGCGCCTGAAGGCGAGCGTGGCGTTGTAGGCAGCGCTGCCCGTGGCATTTTGGCCCAGACGCGATGCCACTCCCAGGTCTTTGGCCTGGCGTATGCCTTCAGCCGTTGCCGTGCCTTGCGCCCTGAAAACCGTGCCTGCTTCCAGCTCGCTTCCTGGCGCTGCAGTGCGGCCTGACGGCCTCATGCCGCCCTCAAAGCGCACATCACCGCCCAGCATCCGCGCTTGCGCTGATGGCACGTTAAAGCCAGTCTCGGTGAACGACACCACACCTCTCAAGCGCGTGAGCTGCGGCGTTTCTGGTGAAAACAGCGCGTCATTGCCTGGCAGTGTCACCGAGCCCTGTACTCTGGTTTTGTCGATATTGTTCAGTGGCAAGCTCAAGCGCAGGCCGTAGTCAGCCGGGCCGCTGGCAATCGTTTTGGCCAGCGCGTTGCCCGTCATCGCCGCCAGGGGCGAGGTGTTGACAAAGCTGAGGGCTTCATTGATCGGGCCTTTCAGGCGCGCCTGCACATCTACTGTGGCGGCATTCATCAGGTTGGGGATACGCGCATCGGCTTTGACCACCTGGATGCCGGGCAGCCCCGCGACTTTGGCGACCACGTCATTGACTTCAAGCGCCGCGCGGTTAAACACCAACTCTGCCGTGATGTCGCTCAATGCAGGCCAGGCCGCAGCCTGGTTGGGCTGAATGCTGCGCGGCACATAGGCGAACGTGCCGTTTTTGACCTTGGCTGATATTTTGAAATCACCTTTGGTCGGGTCGGCATACGGGATATCGTCAACCGCACCCTTGACCAGAAACCGGACATCACTGACCTCACCCTGCACCACGGCATCCCGCACATAGTGGCGCACCGGGTCAGCCAGCACCAGCGGCAGATAGCGGTGGACCCGCGCACCGTTGCCTCGGGTCAGCATGCCTTTCAAGTCGAGCACGCCCAATGAGTCAGGGTCTGGCGCGCCCGTTCGGGTCAGGCCCGAACGCCAGCTGCCTTGCGCCGTGCCCTCGGCATCTGCGCCTGCAAAGGCAATGTCGCGCATCTGGATGTCAATGTTTTTGCCGGACCACTTCCACTGCGCGTCCATGGTTAACCTGTCAAGCAGCACGCGCGGGTCTTCAAACACACCTGGCAAGTCAAGATACCCCTGGTTGATGACAACTTTGGCTTTGCCTGCGGCTTGTGTCACGTCAAAATCAATCGCGGCGTTTTTGATGCCGGGTCTGCCTGGCTGCTGGTGTGGCGTCGTCCCGGTTGCCCTCCCCGCGCTGCTGCGCAGGATCTGGCTGGGCAGCGCCAGAACTTCAAGCCCGCTCACACGGCCTTTGGCGCTATAGCTCACATCACCGTTGACGGGTATTTGCCAGCGCGCGTCCAGCGTTTCAACCAGGCCCCTGGGTGCAAATGAGGTGATCAGTGCATGGGTAGCCGTGCCCAGCGGCAAGCGGTTGGCAATTTGCGCCACGGCTGCCAGGTCCAGTTTGTCGGCTTTGAGTTCGTTGCTTTGGTCAGTCTCGCCAGCCGTGCCGCTGCTCTTCAAGGCCAGATTTCCGCCTGGCCATTGCAGGCCGTCGGGTGTGTCGAAACGCAGGTTTTCAGTGGCAAATTCAAAGCCATCCGCCTGGCGTTTGCCACTCACACGGCCTGTGACGGAATTCAATGCCAGCGGCTCCAGTGTCTTGCCAAGCTGCACATTCACATCAAGCAGCGCCACGTCCAGCGTGGCAGCGCTTATCTGGCCCTTGGTGATGTCGGCCCAGGCGCGCAAGCTGCCGCTGCCAGAGCGCGGGTCCACGCCGAAGGTGTTGGACACATATTGCTTGATACGGGACACATCACCCACACGGCTGAAGTCGGCATACAACTGGCCCGTCCAGTCGTCAAAATGGCCCGCGCCTTTTGACAGCAGCGGCTGCCTGAACTGCCCACGCAAACTGAAGCGGTCGCCCCACTCGGGCGTTGGCGTGGCGTCAACGCGAAAGCTGTGCCTGCGTGTGCTGTTGCGCATCACCGCATCCACCTGGGCAAGCGCCAGCGTTGGTGCGCTGGTCAGCTCATCGGTCCAGCGCAGTGTGCCGCCCTGGATGGCAAACTCGGGTTGCGAAAAAATCCAGTCAGCAGCGCCGCTGTTGCCCGTGGATTCCTGATTGATGTCCAGGCCACCCACATAAATTTTGCCGTCCAGGGTGCGGCGTATGTCAAGCACCGGCTGGTCTATGACCAGTTGTTCAAAACCGCCACCCCACAGGGATGTAGGCGACAGCGCAGCCAGCACGCGCGGCAAGCGCAGGGCTTCGCGGCCTGTCGCGTCTGTCAGGGTGATATCTCGCAACTCAAACGACGGAATCATGCCCTCAGATCGCGCCGTGATCTGGCCGATGCGTACCGGTACACCCAATGCCTTGCTGGCTTCCAGTTCAATGCGCGGGCGAAATTCCTCAATACGCGGCACAATCCAGCCGTGTAACAAACCCCAGCTTGCGCCAAACAGCAGCCAGAAGGCAAGCACCAGCCACAGTGCCAGGCGAGCAGCAACAGCCAGCCACTTCACACGCGGGAACGCTTGGGTTTGCAGGGGGGGGGTTGACTGGATCATTGGCATGAGAATTATGACTGTCTGTATTGCTTCAGGAGTTCCCGGTTTGATGAAGTTTTGTGACCTAACGTGATGAATTCAAGCCCAAGCTTGCTGGACGCGTCTGCTTATTCGCGTTTTGTACAACGCATACGCTGCCGCTATGTGGCCCAGCGCACATTGCTGGCACCCGGCGAGCCCAGGCGTTCCAGCATGGAATCAGCGCTGGCCGCGCTGCGTGCGCAGGGCCTGGATACCAGCGCGGCGCTACGGGTATTGCGCCAACTGGTGATGGAGCGACTGGTGGTGCTGGACTGCGAAGGCCTGCCTGCCCAGCAAGTGGCGCTCAACGTGGTGACTTTCGCCATGACCGAGCTGGCCGAGCTGGCGCTTGATGTGGCCATGCAGGAGTCGAGCGTCGCTCTGGATGCCCAGTATGGCCAACCTCAGACTGAAGACGGCGCGCCCGCTCAAATGTGGGTGATTGGTATGGGCAAGCTGGGCGCGCGTGAACTTAATGTGTCCAGCGACATTGATCTGATTTACATCTACGACCAGGACGGCCAGACCGCTGGCAGGCCTGGCGCCAGCGAAAGCGAAGCCAAACGCAGCCGGATTTCCAATCACGAGTATTTTGCGCACCAGGTCAAAGCGATTTATGCCCTGGTAGGAGATACCACCGAGCACGGCTTTGTTTTTCGGGTCGACCTGGCACTGCGGCCGCATGGCGGCTCAGGCCCGGCGGCCATGTCATTGAGCGCGCTGGAGGATTACTTTCAGGCGCAAGGCCGTGAATGGGAGCGCTTTGCCTGGCTGAAAAGTCGGGTTGTGGCCCCAGGCGCGTGTGTGCGGGACGCCAGTGCGCAAGCCCTGCGCGGCACCGTACTGCCGTTTGTCTTCAGGCGCTACCTGGATTACAGCGTGTTTGATGCGCTGCGCATTTTGCACAAGCAGATACGTGAGCACGCGGCCAAGCGCAGTGCGGGCAGGCCAGAGCGTGCCAACGACGTGAAAATGTCGCGCGGCGGCATTCGGGAAATTGAATTTACCGTGCAACTGCTGCAGGTGGTGCGCGGCGGGCAGTTCCCCGAGCTGCGCACGCGCCGCACCGTCGATGCTTTGCAGCGCCTGGCACATGCAGGGTTGATGGCGCAGGAGACAGCAGATGCACTGGTGAGCGCCTATGATTTTTTGCGCCGGGTTGAGCACCGTATCCAGTACCTGGACGACCAGCAAACCCATGTGCTGCCGACGCGCGATGAGGATTTGGCCTGGATTGCCCAGACACTGGGTTACAGCAACAGTTACCTGTTTTTGCACGACCTGGACGCGCACCGCGAGCTGGTGGCAGGCGAGTTTGACAAACTGCTGGGTGGCAAGCCGGAGTGCAAGGGTTGCACCAAGGGATCGTCAGCGCTTCAAGCCAGCACCGCGCCTGCGCTGGACGACTTGCTCGACCATTTGTCCAGCCAGTGGCCAGCGCAGTTCAAGGCGCGTTTGCAGCAGTGGCGTACCCACCCCAAAGTGCTGGGGCTGCGCGATGAGTCGCGCGCAAGGCTGAGTCAGCTGGTGCAGCGCACCGCCTTATGGCTAGGTGAAGGCAGCGTGACCGAAGAAGCCGCCCTGCGCATCATGGACTGGATAGAGCCGCTGCTGCGCCGCGAGACCTATCTGGCGCTGCTGCTGGAGCGCCCGCAGGTGCACCAGCGGTTGCTGCGGCTGCTGGGTGCTGCCAAATGGCCAGCGCGTTATTTGCTGATGCATCCGGGTGTGATTGATGAGCTGGCCAGCGATGCCATGCTGCATGAGCGCTTTGATGCGGGCAGTTATGCGCAGGAACTTAAGGCGCGTTTGACCTCGCTGCAAATCACCGGTGAAGACGATGAAGAAACCTGTTTAAACCTGCTGCGTCGCGCTCACCATGCCGAGGTGTTCAGAACCCTGGCGCGCGATGTCGAAGGTGTGCTGAGCGTGGAGCAGGTGGCCGACGACCTGAGCGCGCTGGCTGAAACCACCTTGGCCACATCACTGAGCTGGTGCTGGCAGCGGCTTAAAAACAAACACCGCGCCACCCCGCAACTGGCCATCATTGCCTACGGAAAACTGGGCGGCAAAGAACTTGGCTATGGCAGTGACCTGGACATCGTTTTTGTTTATGAAGACGACCACGAAAACGCCAGCGAGGTGTATGCGCTGCTGGTGCGCAAACTCATCACCTGGCTGACCGTCAAAACCAGCGAAGGCGATTTGTTTGAGATTGACACGGCCCTGCGGCCCAATGGCAATTCAGGCATGCTGGTGACGAGCTTTGCGGCTTTTGCCAACTACCAGCAACAGCGCGGCAGCAACACCGCCTGGACCTGGGAACACCAGGCGATGACGCGCGCCAGATTCGTTTTGGGCGGCGAGTCTTTACGTCAGCAGTTTGAGCAGATTCGTGAAGGTGTTATCACCGCGCCGAGAGATTCAGCTTTGCTGCGTCATGAAATTACCACCATGCGCGACAAGGTCCGTGCCGCACATCCCATCAAGGGCGATGTGTTTGATGTCAAGCACAGTCGGGGCGGTATGGTCGATGCCGAGTTTGCGGTTCAGTACCTGGTGCTGTCGCAATCTTCCAGGCACCCCGCACTGGTGGCCAATGTAGGCAATATTGCCTTGCTGCAACGCGCTGAGGCGGCGGGCTTGTTACCGCCCGGTGTGGGAGAGGCCGCAGCCAGGGCTTACCGGTCATTGCGGCGTGTGCAGCACCAGGCTCGACTGAACGAGGCGCCCACGCAGATTCCCCACAGCGAGTTACAGGCCGAACGCGCCGCCGTTCTTGCCCTGTGGGCGATTGTGTTCCAGTCATTTGACGTTTAAAGCCGTACTTTTGTTGGGGCATTGCGTTGAGCAGTGTCAAGAAAATCCCGCAAAATACTGTTTGTTTTAATAACAAGCCTAAACCCCCTTCAGACATGAGCACACCAGACAGGTACAGGTACGGCAAGCGCGGCCTTCATACAACCCTCGCAACGATCTGCTTGGCTGTGGTTCTGGCCGGTTGTGCCGCCAATGCCCCGCCACCTACAGTTGCCGTCGCTGCCCCGCCGCAGTGGTATGCCATGGTGCCCAAGGCTGCCTCCAGCAGCGCGGCCATCACGCCTGCCAGCAGCCTGCCGCACAACGGCAGCCTGACCAGCATGTCGCAGTGGTGGCAACAGCAAAATGACGCGCTGCTGGTGGAGATGATCAGCGCTGCGCAAATCGTCAGCCCGTCAGTGATCACGGCGCGGTCCAACATCCAGCAGGCCCAGGCATCGCGCACGGCGTCTGGCGCGGCATTGTTGCCCGCGCTGGATGCAATAGGCAGTGCCAGCCGCAGTGTTTCTGCGCCAACAAACCTGAACACGGCTGCACCGATTAACAATGCCGCACTGATAGGCCTGCAAACCTCCTGGGAAATTGACCTGTTCGGAAAAAACGCGGCCAGCCTGAACGCCGACAGTGAACGCCTGCTGGGCAGCCAGGCACTGTGGCACGACGCGCGGATTCTGGTGGCTGCTGAAGTGGCCAGCCAGTATTACGGCTTGCGCGCCTGCGACCAACTGCTGACGGTCACCAGCGCTGATGCCAAATCGCGCTTTGAAACCAGCCGCCTGACGGACCTGCTGACCAAAGCTGGTTTTGGCGCGCCAGCTACCGCCGCACTGGCACGCGCCACAGCGGCAGAAGGCAATAGCCGCATCACCCAGCAGCGCGCCGAATGTGATGTGAACATCAAGGCTTTGGTGGCGTTGACGGGCTGGGGCGAACCCGACTTGCGGCAAAAGCTGGCGCAGTCGCCGATGGCACCGCTGCAGCAGGGGATCGCAGACATATCGAGCGTGCCCGCCGAGGTGCTGGGCCAGCGGCCAGATGTGTTCAATGCCGCCCGTGAACTGAACGCCGCCAGTTTTGAAGTCGGCAGCGCCCGGGCCCAGCGTTACCCGCGCCTGAGCATTGGTGGCAACATTGCTGCCAACCGCTTTAATTCGCGCGGTGTCACCCAGCGCTTTAACACCTGGTCGATCGGCCCGGTGGCACTGACGGTGCTGCTGTTTGACGGCGGCGCTGCCGATGCCAATGTTGACGCTGCCAAAGCACGCTACGAAGAAGCCGCCGGCAAGTACCGGGGTGTGGTGCGGCAGGCGGTGCGTGAGGTTGAAGAGGCGCTGGTCAACCTGCAAAGCACAGCGGACCGCGGCGGTGACACGCTGGTGGCGGCTGATGGCTACCGTGCGTCGTTTGCCGGGACCGAGGCGCGCTACAAAGCGGGCCTGGCCAGCCTGGTCGAGCTTGAAGAAGCGCGCCGCGTTTTGCTGGCTGCCCAAAGCGCGGTGGTGCTGCTGGAGCGCGAGCGCCGCAATGCCTGGATTGCGCTGTACAAAGCATTGGGCGGCGGCTGGAGCACGGCGGCACCCCACCCCACGCCGATGATTTTTGGCATCCCTGAAGCCTTTTTGCCGGACTGGTAAGCGCTGGCCATTGCCGACCTTGCAAATTCAAAAACATGAACCCTATGAACTTTCTCCAAGACAAACAAAACGCTATTATTTCAGTAGCTGTTTGCGCTGTAATATTGGGTGCTACAGCCTTTTTTGCCTCTAAATCAGGGGCTGCTGACGATAAAAAGGCCACGCCAGTCAAGGCTGCTTTGACGGTCACTGCCGTGCAACCCGTGCAAAGCACTTTGCCGCTCAAGCTGCCCGCCAACGGCACGGTGGTCGCCTGGCAAGAGGCCATCATTGGCAGCGAGGCCAACGGCTTGCGGTTGGTCGATGTCAAGGTCAACGTGGGGGATCGGGTCGCCAAAGGCCAGGTGCTGGCCAGCTTTGCAACCGAGCAGGTCAATGCTGAAGTCGCCCAGGCCCAGGCCAGTTTTGCAGAAGCCCAGGCCAACGCGCTGGACGCTGCAGGCAACGCCGACAAGGCCCGCACGCTGCAGGCCAGCGGCGCACTGAGCGAGCAGCAAATCAACCAGTACACCACAGCCGACAAAACCGCCAAGGCCAGGCTGGAGGCCGCCAAAGCCATGCTGGTGGTGCAGCAGGTTCGCTTGCAGCAAACCGGCGTGGTTGCGCCCGACAGCGGTGTGATCTCCAGCCGCAGCGCCACTGTAGGCGCGGTGGTGGGCAGCGGTACCGAGCTGTTCAAAATGATTCGCGGCGGACGCCTGGAATGGCGCGCTGAAGTCACCAGCGCCGAGATGGCAGGCATCAAAACGGGAACAGCGGCCACCGTCATCGCCGCCAGCGGCGCGCAGGTGCAAGGAAAAGTCCGCATGATTGCGCCCACGGTTGACAGCGTGACCCGCAATGCACTGGTGTATGTGGATTTGCCAGCGAACGCCAACATCAAAGCCGGCATGTTTGCACGCGGCGAGTTTGAACTCGGCAGCAGCAGTGTCCTGACCCTGCCACAGCAAGCCCTGGTGCTGCGCGATGGCTTTACCTACGCCATGCGAATTGAGCCAGGCAACAAAGTCAGCCAGATCAAGCTGCAAACCGGGCGTCGCTCAGGCGATGCGGTAGAGATTGTCAGGGGCGTCAAGCCGGGTGAGCAGTACGTGGCCGGCGGTGTAGCGTTTTTGGCCGATGGCGATGTGGTGAAGGTGGTGGCGGCGCAGCCGCCCAGTCCAGCCAGCCCGGCTTCAGCCCCCAAAGCATCAAAATAGCCTGAAAACAGCCCTTTTTACCTATCAAATTGATCTCTAGCCCAACAACTGCGGGCGCAAGAAGCTATTAAATAAATAGCATACAGGACTCACATTCATGAACGTTTCTACCTGGTGCATCAAAAACCCGATTGCCGCCATCATGTTTTTTGTCATGCTCTGCTTTGCGGGCATGCTGGGCTACCAGAACATGAAGGTGCAGAACTTTCCTGATCTGGATGTGCCCAATATCATCATCGTGGCCAGCTTGCCGGGCGGCTCGCCTGCGCAGCTGGAGACAGAGGTGGCGCGCAAGATTGAAAACGCGATCGCGTCGCTGCAAGGGCTGAAAAACATCTACACCAAGGTGCAGGACGGCGTGGTCACCATCACGGCTGAATTCCGCATTGAAAAGCCGACCCAGGAGGCGCTGGACGAAACCCGCTCGGCGGTGCAGCAGGTTCGCGCCGACATGCCGGCCGATCTGCGCGATCCGGTGGTCAGCAAAATCAACATTGCGGGCGCTCCCATCCTGGCTTACACCATCAAAAGCAGCAAGCTGGACGATGAGGGCCTGAGCTGGTTTGTCGACGACACGTTGACCAGAGGCTTGCTGGCGGTGCGCGGCGTGGGCTCGGTCAGCCGCGTTGGCGGCGTCACCCGGGAGGTACGGATTGCCCTGGACAGCGCCAAAATGCAGTCGCTCGGCGTCAGTGCAACGGCGGTGTCGCAGCAACTGCGACAGGTGCAACTGGAAACCGCTGGCGGACGTACTGACCTGGGCAGCAGCGAGCAGCCGGTACGGACGCTGGCAACCGTCAAATCGGCTGCCGAACTGTCTGCGCTGGAATTGAGTTTTGACGACGGCAAAGGCGCCGTCCGAAAAGTGCGCCTGGATCAGATCGCCGACGTCCAAGACACCATTGCAGAACAGCGCTCTGCGGCTGCCCTGAACGGCGTTCCGGTGGTGGGTTTTGAAGTGTCGCGCGCCAAAGGGTCGAGCGAGATTGAAGTCGGGCGCGGCGTACGAGCTGCCATTGAACAGCTCAGGATTGCTCACCCTGACATGGTTCTCACCGAAGCCTATGACTTTGTCACCCCGGTTGAAGAAGAGTACAAGGCATCGCTGACCCTGCTGGCTGAGGGCGCGCTGCTGGCGGTGCTGGTGGTGTGGCTGTTCTTGCGCGACTGGCGCGCCACTTTCGTCACGGCAGTGGCGCTGCCCCTGTCGGTGATACCAGCGTTCATCGGCATGAACTACCTGGGCTTTTCCATCAACGTGGTGACACTGCTGGCGCTAAGTCTGGTGATCGGCATTTTGGTCGACGATGCGATTGTGGAGGTTGAAAACATCGTGCGCCACTTGCGCATGGGCAAAACGCCATACCAGGCAGCCATGGAGGCAGCGGATGAAATTGGCCTGGCGGTGATCGCCACCACCTTCACCCTGATTGCGGTGTTCTTGCCCACGGCTTTCATGAGCGGCATCGTCGGTAAATTCTTCAAGCAGTTTGGCTGGACGGCCTCGCTGGCGGTGTTTGCGTCGCTGGTGGTGGCGCGCATGCTCACGCCGATGATGGCCGCCTATCTGCTCAAGCCCATCGTTGACTACACCGAGAAAGACGGTGCCGTGATGCGCTGGTACATGCGTGCCAGCCGCTGGTGTTTGCAGCACCGCTGGGTTACAGGGCTGGCTGCGATTGGTTTTTTTGTGGGCTCGCTGATGCTGATTCCTCTTTTGCCCACAGGCTTCATACCGCCTGACGACAACAGCCAGACCCAGGTCTACCTCGAACTTGCGCCTGGCACAAAGTTAAAAGATACCAAAGCCGCGGCAGAGGCCACCCGCCAGATGTTGATGAAGGTCGAGCATGTCAAGTCGGTCTACACCACGGTGGGCGGTGGCGCAGCGGGCAGCGACCCATTTGCACCCGGCGGCGCGGCTGAAACGCGCAAGGCGACGCTGACGATTTTGCTGGCCGAACGCGGCACACGCCCGCGCAAACAGTTGATTGAAAACAACATCCGCAAAGCACTTGAAGAGCTGCCCGGCGTGCGCAGCAAGGTTGGCTTGGGTGCTTCTGGCGAAGGCCTCGTACTGGCATTGACCAGCGAGAACCCGGCATCGCTGGCGGCAGCTGCTGCTGCGCTTGAAAAGGACCTGCGCACCATCCCCGGTCTGGGTTCGGTCGCGTCCAGCGCCTCGCTGGTGCAGTCTGAGCTGTTGATACGCCCTGACTTTGCCCGCATGGCTGACCAGGGCGTGACCAGTGCTGCCATTGGTGAGACGCTGCGCATCGCCACCGTGGGTGACTACGATGCCAGCCTGCCCAAGCTCAACCTCTCGTCGCGACAGGTGCCCATCGTGGTGCGGCTGGCTGACGATGCCAAAACCGACATAGCGACGCTTGAGCGCCTGCTGGTGCCCGGCGCACGCGGGCCTGTGATGCTGGGCCAGGTGGCCACCCTGGAGCTGTCAGGCAGCCCGGCCATCATTGACCGGTTCAACCGTTCGCGCAATGTGAAATTTGAGGTCGAGTTGTCGGGCATGCCCCTGGGCGATGTCACCGCGCAGGTCAACAAATTGCCAGCCATTGTCAATTTGCCTGCCGATGTCAAACAGGTCACGATTGGTGACGCCGAACTGTTTGGCGAGCTGTTTGCCAGTTTTGGTCTGGCCATGCTGACAGCCGTGCTGTGCATTTACATCGTGCTCGTGCTGCTGTTCAAGGACTTCCTGCATCCGGTCACGATTCTGGTGGCCTTGCCGTTGTCGTTGGGCGGCGCGTTTGTGGGGCTGTTGCTGGCGGACAAGAGTTTTTCCATGCCGTCGCTGATCGGCCTGATCATGCTGATGGGCATTGCCACCAAGAATTCGATTCTGCTGGTGGAGTACGCGATTGTGGCCAGGCGTGGCAATGACGGAAAAGATGGCTTACCGGTCGCGGCACCGATGAGCAGGCTTGATGCGCTGCTGGATGCCTGCCACAAACGTGCCCGCCCGATTGTCATGACCACCATCGCCATGGGCGCGGGCATGGTGCCGATTGCCTTTGGCTGGGGCGCGGCGGACGGCAGCTTTCGCAGCCCGATGGCGGTGGCGGTGATCGGCGGGCTGATCACGTCGACGTTTTTAAGTTTGCTGGTGGTGCCGGCGGTGTATACCTTTATGGACGATTTAGAGCATTGGCTGGCACGCCTGTTCAGGCGCAAGCCCAAGCCGGCGGCCGAGCAGGCACAAGCACCCGCCCTATAATTTGCGCTTTTTTTCACCTACTGTTTACCCATGCAAAAGCGTATCCTGCTCTCAGGCGCAACGGGCCTGATTGGCGGCGAGTTGATGCTGATTCTGGCGGCCAGAGGCATCTACAGCACGGCTGTGGTGCGTGCGCCTGACGACGCCAGAGCCAAAGCCCGCCTGCTGGAACGCCTGCAAAAAAGTGTCAGATACAAACCAGAATTTGACGAGTTTGTATCTGCTGCGGCTGGCGATATTGAAGCGCCGGACTTTGGCCTCAAAGCCAGTGTCCTGGCGTCAGCCGATGTGATCCTTCACTCTGCGGCCAACACCTCCTTCAAGTCTGATGCCGGTGTGTACCCGATCAATATCAAGGCCGCCACCAACTTTGGTGGAATTTTGACGAAGCTCAAACCTTCACAACGCGGCTTTTTTGTTGGCACGGCAGCGGTCACCATGGAGCCACGCGGCGTGATCACCGAAGATATGCCGTTCGCCGGTTATGCCAACGACTACATCCGCTCCAAGCGTGATGCCGAAACCCTGTTGCGCGCAACAGGCATTCCGTTTGTGAGTTTGCGCCCCGGCATTGTGCTGTCACGGGGCATTGACGACGCCAAACTTTCACGAAGCATGCTGTGGGCGATTCCTGTGATGGCCGAGCTGGGCGATGTGCCGCTGGATCCTTTGGCGCGACTGGATTTTGCGCCGGTTGACTTTATTGCCAGTGCCTTTGCCGAGATGCTGCTGAAAAATGATTTCGCCCATGATTGTTATCACGTATCAACGGGTGAAGCGTCCATGACGTTTCAGGCACTGGCTGACGAACTGATGTTGACGATGCCAGGCATCAAAAAGCTGGTAATGCGTGGCCGTGACTATGTGCCCGTGCCAACTTTTGCTCGCCAGCGCTGGATGTTTGCTGCGCTGCAACCGTATCTCCCCTTTTTGACAGCCGATGCCGTGTTTAGCAATGCAAGACTAAAGGCTGAAATTGGAACCTTGGCGACAGCGCCTGCCCCCGTCACTTATTTGGGCGATTTACTGGGGACATTGAGCTTGTCGGATGCCGTCAAGCAGATGTACACACCGTAATCATTCGAGTTAACCTTTGTGTAACGGTGGCCCAAGGTCATCAAACTTGTGTAAAGAAATGTTAAGCTAGCCGCTCGGTTTTGGGTGACTTTAGGATGCAACTTTTGTCTGTGTTGATGCGATGAATTCTGATCTGATTAATCTTTTTGCTGAAACTTTCGGGATTTCCGAAGACAAGCTGTTGCCGGGCGCCACGCTGGAAAGCCTGGGGCTTGATTCTCTGGCGGTGATTGAGTTTTTGTTTCAAATTGAAGACCAGTTCCAAATCCAGATCCCGGACCAGGCCAACCCCCCGCGCACGCTGGATGAAATGGTGCAACTGATTGAGCCCCTGATGCCCAAAAACCTGCCAAACAACATGCCGGGCAACGCGGCGGCAGCTGCCTGAGTTTTTGCCCGATGCGCCGCGTCGCCATCACGGGGTTGGGTGTCGTTTCCCCGGTAGGCACGCAGAGCGCCACTTTTTTTGAAGCCCTGTTGGCGGCACGCTCGGGCATCAGCTCGCGCACAGTCAACTTCCCAACTGGCTCTGAACAGGTTCTGATGGGTTCCATTGACTTTCACCCTGACGAGCATATTGCCAAAGCCAAACTTCTGACCATGGATCGTGTCAGCCAGTTTGCGTTGGTTGCGGCGCGTGAGGCCATCGCGCAAGCCGGTTTGACAAGTGAATTGACCGGCTTGCAGCCTGAGCGTTTTGGTGTGTCAGTCGGCACAGGCAGTGGTGGAGCGACGTCCATTGAGGCGGCCTACTATGCTTTGCTGGACCAGAAAGTCGCGCGGCTGCGACCCATGACAGTGGTACTGGGCATGAACAACGCCATCGCTGCACATTTGTCAATGGAGTTTGGCCTGAAAGGCCCGAGCAGCACGGTGTCCAATGCCTGCGCCTCGTCGGCCACCGCCATCGGCGATGCTTTCCGCCAGATCCGCCACGGTTATGCCGACGCCATGCTGGTGGGCGGCTCAGATGCGCTGCTGACCCACGGCACGATCAAAGCCTGGCAAGCCATGCACACACTGGCCAAGCCGCACGCCGATGGCGCAGAGACATCGTGCAGGCCGTTTTCAAAAGACCGCTCAGGGCTGGTGTTGTCTGAAGGATCGGCCATGCTGGTGCTGGAAGACTGGGACACGGCCAGGCGTCGGGGTGCCAGTATTCTGGCCGAGCTTGCAGGTTATGCATCCACCACCGATGCGCACCACCTGACCCAGCCCGAAGCAACAGGCCAGGCCAACGCCATGTCCTTGGCGCTTGATGACGCGGGGTTGAATGTCGGCGACATCGGCTACCTGAACGCACACGGCACAGCGACCGACGTGGGCGACGTGGTCGAAACGAATGCCATCAAGCTGGTGTTTCAAAGCCAGGCCAGCAGCTTGCCCGTCAGCTCGACCAAAGCAGTACATGGCCACGCAATGGGCGCGGCAGGCGCCATGGAGTTTGTCGCCAGTGTGATGAGTTTGAGGTCTGGCCAGTTAGCGCCCACTGCATTTTTGAAAACGCCTGATGAGCGTTGTGACCTGGACTACATTGCCCTGCAAGCACGCGATGCTAAAAACTTGCGTGCCGTGATGTCCAATTCGTTTGCGTTTGGTGGCTCAAACGCAGTGTTAATAGCCAAAAAGGTTTAACCTGCCGCGCGGATTCGTGTCACCAGTGCGGAGGTGGAATACCCCTCGACAAAGCCAATTGCCACCGCCCGACCGCCATACGCTTCAACCACAGCCGTTTCAGGCAACTGACGCATGTCGTAGTCGCCACCCTTGACCAATACATCTGGTTTGAGCTGGCTGATGAGCTTTAAAGGTGTGTCTTCGTCAAACCAGGTGACCAGGCTGACGGATTCCAGTGCTGCCAGCACAACGGCCCGGTCCAGCTCTTTGTTCAACGGCCTGTCAGCGCCTTTGCCCAAGCGCCTGCTGGATGCGTCGGTGTTAAGTGCCACCACCAGACTGCCGCCCAGCGCGCGCGCCTGCTCAAGATATGTCACATGGCCTTTGTGCAGCACATCGAACACGCCGTTGGTAAACACCACCGGTCGGGGCAAGGCCGCAACTTTTGCCAACGCTTCCTCGCGTGAAGCCAGCTTGGTTAAAAACCCGGTGCTGCTCACACTGGTTTCGGTTTGATGTCTATTGCCGCCGGGGCATGGGCGATAGCGTCCGCGATCTCTCGACCCAGCTCTTTGCGATAGCGATTGAGCTCCTGCACGGTTTTAAAGCTCTGGTTCATCAACAGGCTCATGTTGTGCAAGATCCGTTCAACCACTTTGCCCTCCCAGACCGAGTCGAAGTTGATTTGCTTGTCCAACCAGTGCTCTAACCAGTCAGGGTTTGGCAGGCGCGACTGAATGGTGTCGCGCGGGAACAGGTTTTTGTTGACATGCAAATTGGTTGGGTGCAGTGCCTGCGCAGTGCGGCGGGCGCTGGCCATCAGTACGCCGACTTTGGTAAATGCGGCGCGGGCGTCGTTGCCGACATTGTTGATGGCGCGCTTCATGTAGCGCAGGTAAGCACCGCCATGGCGCGCTTCGTCCTGGCTGAGCTGGGTGTAAATTTTCTTGATCACGGGTTCGGTGTGCCATTCGCTGGCACGGCGATACCAGTGGTTCAAACGAATCTCGCCACAAAAGTGCAGCATCAGAGTCTCCAGTGGTGGGGCTGGCTCAAATTCAAAACGCACCTCATGCAGTTCTTTTTCAGTCGGCGCCAGGTCTGGCCTGAAGCGTTTGAGGTATTCCATCAGCACCAGCGAATGCTTTTGCTCTTCAAAAAACCAGATCGACATGAAGGCTGAAAAGTCGCTGTCGTCTTTGTTGTCACGCAAAAACATTTCAGTCGCGGGCAAGGCCGACCATTCAGTGATGGCATTCATCTTGATGGTTTGTGCCTGCTCATCGGTCAGCTGGGACGCATCAAAACTGTCCCACGGGATATCTTTGTCCATGTCCCAGCGGACGGATTCAAGCTGTTTGAACAATTCAGGATAAAGCATATGAATTCCTTCGTACTGTCTGCGGCATCAGAGAGGGTCTACGCAAAATTTGTTACTTTGGATGCTGTCACAATTTTAGGCGTTGTATGTGACAAATGACCCCACAAAGGGGTATTACAAGCTCACTGCCTCGAATCCACCCCGTCAGATAAGGCGTATAAATCGCCAGGATTGCGGCATATCCCGCTCATTTTCCCGACATTGAGGTCATCATGCGCTCTTTTTACCTTAAACCGCTGCTCACGTCGGCCGTATTTTTCGCAGGGCTTTGCAGCGCCTCTTTGGCCAATACTGCAGCAAAACGTTTTGCGTCTGCAAGACGAAAAGCCGCAGTCCCTGTGCCAGTACGCTGGCAAGGTGGTCGTGGTGGTCAATACGGCCAGCTTTTGTGGCTTTACTTCCCAATATGAAGGCCTGGAGGCGCTGCACACCAAGTACAAGGACAAGGACAAGGGGCTGGTCGTTTTGGGTTTTCCGTCGAATGACTTTTCACAGGAAACCGGTAGCAACAAACGGATTGCAGAATTTTGCGAAAACACCTTTGGCGTGAAATTCCCGATGTTCACCAAAACCATCGTTTCCGGCAAGGATGCCAGTCCGTTTTTCAAGCAACTCAGCGCCAAATCCGGCACCACACCCAAATGGAACTTTTATAAATATGTGATCAGTCGCAATGGCCAGAGTGTCGAAAGCTTTAATTCGATGGCCGACCCCAAGAGCAAATCATTCGTGACAGCCATTGAAAAACAGCTAGCCGTCAAGTAACAATTATCGCGAATTGGGGTAGGTGAATACCAGTCAGTCATTATTTGACTGACTGGTATTAATCAAGTTATACTAGCGTATGGATGCCAAGACCCTAACAAATCTTTACCCCTTCAGAGTGAATTTGCCGGGGAACTTTGCGGTCGCTACCCAACTCGTACCTTCACTTGCCTCAGATATCTGCGGCATCACAGTTTCATTGTTGCGAAGCCGTTTGAGCCGTTTGGCTTTTGATGAAATCCCGGAGCGGTTCTCCTCCTCCCTCCCTCCCTTGTTCGCTTCGGGGCGCTTCGCAACATTTTTATCTTCCGCTCGCTGATGGCCACCAGCGCGCCTCCCCGCATTGCCATTGTTGGCTCCGGTATTTCCGGACTTGCTGCAGCCCATGCGCTGTTCGGCAAGGCCAGCATCACGCTGTTTGAAGCAGCTGATTATTTCGGTGGCCATACACACACAGTTGATGTCACCCTGCCCGGTACTGCTGGCGGAACCATTACGCACGGTGTTGACACCGGCTTTCTGGTTTTCAATGAGCGTACCTACCCGAACCTGATCAAACTGTTTGCTGATCTGAAGGTCGAAACAGCCAAATCAGACATGTCGTTTTCAGTCCAGGTGCCGCGCGATGGCGGCCAGCAGCTTGAATGGAGTGGTTCGTCGTTAAGCAGTGTTTTTGCACAGCGCAAAAACCTTTTTAACCCACAGTTTTTACGCATGCTCAAAGACATCATGCGCTTTAACCGGATCACCACCGAAATAGCAAATGCCAATCGGGAGGCGGCGATGATGCAGCCGTTGGCCGATTTTTTGAAAGATCAAAAATTCTCCAGTGAGTTTCGCGACTGGTATTTCCTGCCCATGATGGGTTGCATCTGGTCTTGCCCGACAGACCAGATGCTGCAGTTTCCTGTCGCCACCATGATCCGCTTTTGCTACAACCATGGGTTGATTCAGGTGACCAACCGCCCGCAGTGGTGGACCGTCAAGGGGGGGGCAAAACACTATGTTGAAAAGATCGTTGCCAACATTCCAGACAAGCGCTTGAACACACCTGTCAAAAAAATCAGTCGCAACGCAACGGGTGTCAGTGTCAGCACCGATGCCGGTGCAGAGCTGTTCGACAAAGTCGTACTCGCCACACATTCTGACCAGTCCCTGGCCATGATTGAAGCGCCAAGCCCGGCAGAACAGCGAGCCCTGGGCGCTATCCGCTACCAGCCCAACCGCGCCGTGCTGCATACCGACACGTCAGTTTTGCCACAAAAGAAAATCGCCTGGGCGGCCTGGAACTACGAACGTGCCGAACAAACCAAAAGCGAGTCCAGCCAAGTGTGTCTGCACTACCTGCTCAACATGCTACAGCCACTTCCTTTCAAGCAAAGTGTGGTTGTGTCACTGAATCCGTTGCGCGAGATTGCGCGTAACCACATCATGGCTGAATTTGACTACGCGCATCCGGTGTTCGACCTTGCCGCCATTCGTGCGCAAGGCGAAATTGCGACTTTGCAAGGCCAGCAAAACACTTACTTTTGTGGTGCCTGGACAGGATATGGTTTCCATGAAGATGGCTTGAAGTCGGGTTTGAATGTTGCCAGGCTCCTGCTTGAGTCCAATGGGGCTGCTGCGTGACGGTCGTTCCATTGATTGGGTTTGGCCAGGTGCGCCACATCAGGCTAAAACCTGTCAAAAACGCTTTTGCCTACCCAACCTATTTTTTGATGATGCCCATGCGTACCATGCAGAGCAGCAAAGTGCATGCTTTGGCGTATAACAGGCGCGGCCTGCTCAGTTTTTTTGACCGTGACCATGGCGATGGCCGAGCCAATTCAGTGACATGGATTGATGAGATCTTGTTCCGCGAGGGGATTGAAGACGCACAGGGCGAGATATGGCTGCACACCTACCCGCGCGTCTTGGGCTTCACCTTCAAGCCCGTCAGTTTTTGGTATTGCCACGCTGTTGATGGCTCACTGCGTGCCATTGTTGTGGAGGTCAACAACACCTTTGGCGAACGGCATTGCTACTTGCTGGACAAACCGAAGTACGGGCACGAAGTGACGGCAGACAAGGTCTTTCATGTTTCTCCTTTTTGCACACTTGAAGGCAATTACCGTTTTCGCTTCATGCGCAGCAGCCACGGTGGCATTGAAAAAACCGTGGCCCGAATTGACTATGACGACGCGCAAGGCCCCTTAATTGAAACCAGTGTGAGTGGCACACTCGAACCCGTGACAAAAGCCGCTTTGCGCAAGGCGCTCTGGCGCTACCCAGCCATGACCCTGGGAGTGGTGGCTCGCATCCATTGGCAAGCCCTCAAGTTATGGCTCAAACGCGTGCCTTTTGTCTCCAAACCCAAGACCCCAGAAATATTTGTGACGAGATGACCACCAGCAATACAACATCCGGCGTTTTTACTTTGCCCGCAGGTGCGCCCTCGGCCGCACGCGCCACGCTCAAGCTGCTGCTGCGCCTGAAGCACGGCACACTGACCGTGAAGCTTCCCGACGGTTCGGTGCAGCGCTTTGGCGGCCATAACGAAAACGGGCAAAACCCGCAAGCCAGCCTGCATTTGCTGAACTGGAACGTTTGCAGCGCTGCCCTCAAGTCTGGTGATATTGGTTTTGCTGAAAGCTACATTGCCGGCGACTGGACAACCCCTCATTTGACGGATTTGCTACAGGTCTTCATCGTCAACCGCAAAGAAGTTGAAGACATGATTTACGGTACCTGGCTAGGGCGTTTTGCATACCGCATAAAGCATTTGCTGAACCGGAACACCAAGGCCAACAGCCAGAAAAACATACATGCCCACTACGACCTGGGCAATGCTTTTTATGAGCTGTGGCTGGATGGCACGATGAACTACTCATCTGCCATATTTGAAGCGCCTGAAACGTCGATGAAAGACGCGCAGCATGCCAAGGTGCGTCGTGCGCTGCGCATGGCACAAGTCAAACCCGGTGACCGCGTACTGGAAATCGGTTGCGGCTGGGGCGCGCTCGCTGAAAAAGCGACCAAGGAGTTCGATGCCAACGTTGTGGGTGTGACGCTGAGCACCGAGCAACTGGAATGGGCCAATCAGCGCATGCAGCGTGAAGGTGTGGCGAAGCGCGGCGACGGGCCGCCCCTAGCCGCGACAGCCCCCTCGGGGGGCAGCGCAGTACGCGAAGCGATAAGCGTGGGGGTACCCACTTATGATCTTCGCCTGCAGGATTACCGCGACATTGGCAAAACAACGCAAGACGCGCCTTTCGACGCCATCTGTTCCATTGAGATGGTCGAAGCAGTGGGCCGTGAATACTGGCCGGAATATTTTCAAACGGTGCATCGCCTGCTCAAGCCCGGTGGCCACGCCTGCATTCAAAGCATCGTGATTGCGGATGCGCTGTTTGAGCGCTATCTCACCTCCACAGACTTTATCCAGCAGTACGTTTTTCCTGGTGGTTGTTTGCCTTGCCCAAAGGAGTTTCGCGCGCAAGCCATCAAGGCCGGGCTTCAAGTGGTGGATGAGTTTTCATTCGGCCAGGACTACGCCCGTACCCTGCAACTGTGGCGCGAGCAGTTTGCCGCTCAGCATGCACATGTGTTGCAGCTGGGTTTTGATGAACGTTTTATCCGCATCTGGGAGTTCTATTTGAGTTACTGCGAGGCGGCTTTTCTGGAAGCCAATACTGATGTGGTGCAGTACACCCTGAGAAAACCCGAATGATTGCGCGGCGCTCGTGGATGCTGGGTTTGCTGCTGACGGCGGCGGGGCCTTCAGTCCTGGCGAAAGCCAGTCCTCGACCAGAATATGTCAGGGCAGAACTCGACAGCCTGCTGCCGCAGCACCGCCTGGTTGGCAAAGGCCGGTTAACGGTGTGGGGTCTTCAGGTGTACGACGCAAAGCTCTGGGCTTTGCCAGGCTTCAAACCAGATGATTTGCCTGCCCAGCCGTTTGCGCTGGAGCTGGCCTATCTGCGTGACTTCAGAAGCAAAGACATTGCCGAACGCTCCATCACCGAGATGCGCCGCTCAGCGGCCATTGGCGATGCGCAGGCCAAAACCTGGATCACTGACCTTCAGCGCATGATTCCCGACATTAAAAAAGGCGACCGCGTGATGGGCGTCCACCTGCCCGGCAACGGGGCGCAGTTGCTGGTCAACGGCAAGGCTTCTGGCGAAATACGTGATACTGAATTTGCCCGCCTGTTTTTCGGCATCTGGCTGTCGCCCAAAACGTCCGAACCCAAAGTACGCGCTGCCCTGCTGGCAGGCGTCAGCTAGCCATGCAGGCATTCGGCAAAAGCAACGGACTGGCGTATGGCCTGCTGGGTTTGCCGCTGGCGTTTGTGGCCTTGCCGCTGTATGTGATCTTGCCCAACTACTATGCCAAAGAGTTCGGCGTGCCGCTGGCGATTTTGGGCGCAATCTTGCTGGGTGCAAGGCTGTTTGATGCCTTCATTGACCCCTTGCTTGGAAAGCTGAGCGACCACTTGTTCAAACGCTCAAGCGGCGCGATTCTTCAGGCGGGTTTGCTGGCCGCCCTGGTGTTGGCCGCAGGTTTTGCGTTGTTGTTTTTTCCGCAAGTCACCGCCCCCAATGCGTTGATTGTCTGGGTCACCATCATGCTGATGGTGACGTACGCGGCCTACAGTTTTTTAAGCGTGTCGCACCAGTCCTGGGGTGCCATGCTGGGCGGCAATGAGGCCGAGCGCAGCCGCATCGTGGCGTGGCGTGAAGCATTGGGGTTGGTGGGTGTTGTCATGGCATCTGTCACGCCCGTGGCTCTGGGTATGCCTGCCACCACGACCGTTTTTTTTGTGGCGTTGGGCATCGGCTGGCTGGCGTGGACACGCGCCGTGCAGCCTGTTGCCAAAAAAGACGGACCGCTTGCACCCGGTGCCATCTGGCTGCCTTTCAGGCACAGCAACTTCAAGCGCCTGCTGCTGGTCTTCATGCTCAATGGCACGGCCAGTGCGGTACCTGCCACGCTGGTGCTGTTTTTCATTCAAGACCGGTTGCAGGCGCCCAGCAGGATGGAGCCGGCCTTTCTGGGGGGCTATTTTCTGGCGGCGGCGCTGTCGATTCCGCTCTGGCTGGCTATTGTCAAGCGCATCGGCCTGGCAAAGTCCTGGTTGCTCGGCATGGCATTGAGCATTGCCGTGTTCATCTGGGCGACGCAGATCGGCAGCGGCCAGATCACGGCATTTTTGGTCATTTGCATCCTGTCAGGCGTGGCTTTAGGCACTGACCTGGCGTTGCCCGGAGCCATGCTGGCGGGCGTGATTCAAAACAACGGCGACTCTGGCAAATCTGAAGGCGCTTACTTTGGCTGGTGGAACTTTGCCATCAAGCTCAACCTGGCGCTGGCCGCGGGCCTGGCATTGCCGCTGCTGGGTGTCTTTGGCTATGCGCCTGGCGTTCGCAGCCCTGAGGCGCTGAGCGCCCTGATCATTGCCTACTGCGTTCTGCCTTGCGTTTTAAAACTGGCGGCCAGCGCCTGTCTTTATTTTTTCATCATTCAACCCTCTTCCAAACCTGTCGGAATCAACCCATGACGCTCTTTAAAAAATATGCCCGCAGTTTGCTGTGCGCGGTTGCTGTCAGCAGCGTTTTGCTGGCTGGCTGCGCCGGGCCACAAATCAGCGACTATGCAGCTGAAAAGCCGGTACTCGACCTGCGCCAATACTTCACCGGAACAGTCGATGCCTACGGCGTCTTCACTGATCGTTCGGGCAAGGTCGTCAAACGCTTCACCGTGGAGATGATTTGCACCTGGACTGGCGCACCGGGGCAGGAAGTTGGCGTGCTGGACGAATTTTTCACCTATTCAGACGGTACCAAAGAGCGCCGCATCTGGACGCTCAAGCGCGGCGCTGATGGCAAATACACCGGGACGGCGGGTGACGTTTTGGGTGTTGCCAATGGCGAAGTCAAGGGCAACGCCTTTCGCTGGGGCTACACGCTGCTGTTGCCGGTGGATGGCAGAACCATTGAAGTGCAGTTTGACGACTGGATGTACCTGATGAACGACAAGATCATGATCAACAAGGCAGACATGAGCAAGTTCGGCTTCAAGCTCGGTGAAGTCACCCTGACCTTTGTCAAACGCTGAAAATCGTCTGTTTTTGGCCTGTTTTTTGGCATGAAATTGGCCTTTAAACCAATCAGTACGGGCGCAAGCAGCTCCTGAATCGATAGTAACTATAACCCCACCCTGTTCTACCATCATGCCCCATAACCTTCCCATCCATGACTGGCGCGGCAAAACCGTGTGGCTGGTCGGTGCGTCAACCGGCATCGGTCGCGCCACCGCCCACGCTTTGCATGCTCAAGGGGCAAAAGTCATCGTCTCTGCTCGCAGCCAGGCCGCCCTGGACACATTTGCCGCCGAGCACCCCGGCGCTACTGTTCTGGCCATGGACGCCGCTGACGCCGCCTCGGTTGAAGCTGCGGCGCAAACCGTGCTCAAAGCTGGCCCGCTGGATCTGGTGCTGTATTGCGCTGGTTACTACAAGGAATTGCGCGCCACCGAGTTTGATTTAGCCAGTATGTTGCGCCATAACCAGGTCAACTACGTAGGCGCACTGTATTTGCTGTCGGCTGTACTGCCGCACTTTTTGGCCCGCAAAGCCGGGCATATCAGCCTGGTCAGCAGCGTGGCGGGCTACCGGGGCTTGCCGCAAAGCCTGGCTTACGGCCCCACCAAAGCGGCATTGATCAACCTGGCTGAAACGCTGTATGTGGACCTGAAAGACAGCAACATCAGCGTCAGCCTGATTTGCCCAGGATTTGTTGAAACACCACTCACCGCGCAAAACAAATTCACCATGCCCGGCCTCATCAAACCTGAAAAAGCCGCTGAAGAAATTTTGCGCGGCTGGGCCAAGGGCGAATTTGAAATCCACTTTCCCAAGCGCTTTACATATTTCATGAAGGCACTGGCGCTGCTGCCGCCGCGGTTGTACTTTCCAGTCATTCGTAAATTTACTGGGCTTTGACAGGACGCTGAAAGCACCAGGCTGACGACTTTATTCGTTCATGCTTTGTTTTGGTGCGCAAATCAGCCTGACTCTGGTGCGTTGAGACTTTTACTGCTGGCATGAGCTTTGCTCTTAAAAAAATGATCAATGTTGATTATTTTTAACGAGGAGAAGTTCAATGGACCGTAGAAGTACACTGAAATCACTGAGCGCAGCCGCAGCCATCGCCATGACAGGCGCATCCGGCCGGGCCCTGGCGCAGGCTGGCAGCACCATCAAGGTTGGTATTTTGCACAGCCTGTCGGGCACCATGGCTATTTCTGAGACTGTGCTCAAAGACATGGTGCTGATGGCCATTGACGAGATCAATGCCAAGGGTGGCGTTTTGGGTAAAAAGCTCGAAGCTGTGGTGGTGGACCCCGCCTCCAACTGGCCTTTGTTTGCTGAAAAAACCAAGCAGTTGCTGACGCAGGACAAGGTCTCGGTCATCTTCGGCTGCTGGACTTCGGTGTCGCGCAAGTCGGTGTTGCCTGTGGTTGAAGAGCTCAATGGCCTGCTGTTCTACCCTGTGCAGTACGAGGGTGAAGAGCTGTCCAAAAACGTCTTCTATACGGGCGCAGCCCCGAACCAGCAGGCTATTCCTGCGGTTGACTACCTCATGAGCAAAGACGGCGGCGCTGCCAAGCGCTGGGTATTGCTCGGTACCGACTACGTGTACCCACGCACCACCAACAAAATTTTGCGCGCCTACCTCAAGTCCAAAGGCGTGGCAGACAAAGACATCGACGAAAAATACACCCCGTTTGGCCATTCGGACTACCAGACCATCGTGGCTGACGTCAAAAAGTTTGCAGCTGGCGGCAAAACCGCTGTGGTGTCGACCATCAACGGTGACTCCAACGTGCCTTTCTACAAAGAGCTGGGCAATGCCGGCCTGAAAGCCAAAGACGTTCCAGTCGTGGCTTTCTCGGTGGGCGAAGAAGAGCTGCGCGGTGTTGACACCAAGCCGCTGGTCGGTCACCTGGCGGCGTGGAACTATTTCCAGTCGATCAAGAATCCAACCAACGACGAGTTCATCAAAAAGTGGAGCACCTACGCCAAGGCCAAGGGCATTGCTGGCCACAAAGACAAGCCGCTGACCAACGACCCAATGGAAGCCACCTACATCGGCATCAACATGTGGAAGCAGGCGGTTGAAAAGGCCAAGTCTGTGGACGTTGACAAGGTCATTGCCGCCATGGCAGGCCAGACCTTCAAGGCACCGTCTGGCATCACCAGCAAGATGGACGAGAAAAACCACCACCTGCACAAGAGCGTGTTCATTGGCGAGATCAAAGCCGACGGCCAGTTCAATGTGGTGTGGAAGACACCAGGCCCAGTCAAAGCCAAGCCATGGTCACCGTTCATCGAAGGCAACGACAAGAAGCCTGACTTCCCTGCTAAAAAAGCCTGATCGTTTCCCTTTGAACTCATTTGAGTTTTAGCACGTGAAAGGCAGCCTCGGCTGCCTTTCACGTTTTTGAGATTTTTCATGCTTCAAAAATTACTTTATGCGGCAGGGCTGTGTCTGGCCTTGTTTCATGCCGTGCCAACGGCGGCGCTGACGCTGCAAGAAGCCCAGGGCATGGCGGTTGGTGAAACAGATGCACGCATTCAGGCTTTAAACAAAGCCATCATTGAAGCCGACGACAAAACAGCGGCCTTCATTCAAGCGCTTGCCGAAGATGCGGTTAAAACTGCTGGCGACAAAGTGTTTGTTGTGCGTGACGGTAAAGCCACTGACCCTGTTTCTGGCCTAGCCACAGCGCTGAGCGAAGGTGCGGAAGACGTGATCAGCAACAACCGAATGCGCGGCGAGTTTGACAGCGCGCTCGCCACGCTTAAACTTTTTTCTAAAGATGACAAATTGCGCGAGCGCGCCATTGCGTCCCTGCTCAAAGACCCGGATGAATCCAAACTCGCCTTGCTAGACAAGGCGCTGGCAGCGGAGACCAACTCTGAACTGAAAGACAAGCTTGGCTTGGCGCGCGCGGCAGCTCTCCTTGGTAGCAGCGACAAAGCCAAACGGCTTGAAGCGGCGAAAGCACTGGCCGAGAGCAAAGAGCCGGCCACGCAGTTGCTGCTCAACGAGCGCCTCAAACTGGAGGAGGACGCTGAAGTCAAAGCGCAACTGCAAGCATCACTGGCCAAAATCAAATCATCGCTGGGCCTGGGTGAAACGCTGGGCGTGGTGTTCACCGGCATCAGCCTGGGCTCCATCTTGCTGCTGGCAGCACTCGGCCTGGCGATTACCTATGGCTTGATGGGCGTGATCAACATGGCGCATGGCGAGTTGATCATGATCGGCGCTTATGTGACCTACGTGGTGCAAACCATTTTCAGGCAATACTTTCCCGGTGCCTTTGACTGGTATTTGATCGCCGCCATTCCCGTCGCGTTCATGGCATCAGCCCTGGTGGGCGCCGCCATGGAACGCAGTGTGATTCGCTTTTTATATGGGCGGCCCCTTGAAACGTTGCTGGCCACCTGGGGCATCAGTTTGATTTTGATGCAGTCGGTACGCACGCTGTTTGGGGCGCAAAACGTCGGGGTTGAAAATCCGTCGTGGATGAGCGGCAGCTTTGCGCTGCTGCCCAATTTGTCATTGCCCTACAACCGCCTGATGATCGTGGTGTTCGCCATGCTGGTGCTGGTTGGCGTGGCGTTGGTGATCAGCAAAACGCGGCTGGGCCTGTTTGTGCGCGGCGTGACGCAAAACCGCCCGATTGCCGCCTGCATGGGCGTGAACACAGCGCGCATTGACACCTATGCGTTTTCGCTGGGCTCAGGCATCGCCGGGCTGGCCGGTTGTGCGCTCAGCCAGGTCGGCAACGTCGGGCCTGACCTGGGGCAAAACTACATTGTGGATTCGTTCATGGTGGTGGTGCTGGGCGGTGTGGGGCAACTCGCAGGCACGGTGTACGCGGCCCTTGGCCTTGGCGTGCTGAACAAATTTCTGGAAGGCTGGCAGGGCGCTGTTCTGGCCAAAATCGCGGTGTTGGTCTTCATCATCATCTTCATCCAGAAGCGCCCCCAAGGCATCTTTGCGCTCAAAGGCAGGAGTGCCGAAGCATGACAGGAAATATGACCCCCCCCCGAAGCGCCTGCGGCGCCTCCCCCTCAAGGGGGCGCCACCTGTGGCCCGGCAAAGCCGGTTCCACGATGGCCGCTTGCACGAGAACATCATCATGAGCGAACCCCTGACCTTGCCTGCAAGTGCACCCTTGATGAGCCGATCTGGCTGGGCTGCATTCTTGTTTGCCCTGATCATTGTGTGCATGCTCGCGCCCCTGCTTAATCTGGTGGTGCCCGAGGGAAGTGTTTTTCACTTGAGCGATTTCGCCATCAGCCTGATCGGCAAAATCATGTGCTACGCCATCTGCGCGCTGGCGATGGATCTGATCTGGGGCTACACCGGGATTTTGAGCCTGGGTCACGGCCTGTTTTTTGCCCTGGGCGGCTACGCGATGGGCATGTACCTGATGCGCCAGATCGGGCTGGATGGCAATTACAAAAGCGGCCTGCCTGACTTTATGGTGTTTCTCGACTGGAAAGTATTGCCCTGGCATTGGTTGGGCAGTGCATCGTTTGCCTTTCAGATGGCAATGGTGGTGCTGGCACCCGGTTTGCTGGCGCTGGTGTTTGGCTTTTTTGCCTTTCGCTCGCGCATCAAGGGCGTGTATTTTTCCATCATCACGCAGGCGCTCACATTTGCGGCCATGCTGCTGTTTTTCCGCAATGAAACCGGCTTTGGAGGCAATAACGGCTTTACGGACTTCAAGCGAATTCTGGACATCCCGATTGCCCAGCCCAGCACGCGCATGGTGCTGTTTGTGCTGACCGGGCTGACACTGCTGGGGTTTTATCTGTTCTCGCGCTGGCTGGTGCAAAGCAAGTTTGGCCGCGTGTTGCAAGCCATTCGCGATGCTGAGAGCCGGGCAATGTTTTCGGGCTACAACCCGGTGGCCTACAAGCTCACCATCTGGGTCATTTCAGCCGTGATGTGCGGTATAGCCGGGGCGCTGTATGTGCCGCAGGTCGGCATCATCAACCCGAGCGAAATGAGCCCGGCCAACTCGATTGAAATGGCCATCTGGGCAGCGGTGGGTGGCCGCGCCACGCTGATTGGGCCGATTGTGGGCGCGTTTGCTGTCAATGGTGCCAAGACCTGGTTTACCGTGGCCTTTCCTGAATACTGGCTGTACTTTTTGGGGGCGATCTTCGTTGCGGTCACGCTATTTTTGCCGCAGGGTATTGTGGGACTTGTTCGCAAGATATTTAGCAAATCAGACGGGAGCAAGGCATGACGCCCGATTTGATGGAGCAGGGCGCCAAACGCCTGCAAGCGCTGAGTGACCCCAAGGCCAGCGGCAGTACAGAATCGGGCGGGCGGCAAGCGGGCTTTTCGCGCATCGCGCAAGCGGGTGAAGTAGATACCGCGCATGGCCGCATTTTGTACCTTGAAAATGTCAACGTCAGCTTTGACGGCTTCAAGGCCATCAACAATTTGTCGCTGGACATTGCCCCCGGCGAGCTGCGCTGCATCATTGGCCCCAACGGTGCGGGCAAAACCACCATGATGGACATCATCACTGGCAAGACCCGGCCCAACAGTGGCACGGTGTTTTTTGGCTCCACCATTGACCTGCTGCGCTATAACGAATTTGAAATCGCGCAGATGGGCATTGGCCGCAAGTTTCAAAAACCCACCGTGTTTGAGCAGCTCAGCGTGTTTGAAAACCTGGAGCTGGCGCTGAAGACCAACAAGGCCGTGAAAAGCGCGATGTTCTTCAGGCTCGATTCCACCCAGCGCGACCGCCTGGCCCAAGTGCTGCACACCATTCATTTGGCCAGCGACGTGAAGCGCATGGCTGGCAACTTGAGCCACGGCCAAAAGCAATGGCTGGAAATCGGCATGCTGCTCATGCAAGACCCCAAACTGCTGCTGCTCGACGAGCCCGTGGCGGGCATGACCGACGAAGAAACCGTGCGTACGGCAGAGCTGTTTGTCTCGCTTAAAAAACACCACAGCCTGATCGTGGTGGAGCATGACATGAGCTTTATTGAACGCATCTCAGAGAAAGTGACGGTGCTGCATGAAGGCTCTGTGCTGGCTGAGGGAACGCTTGAGCAAGTGCAAAACAACGAAAAAGTGATCGAGGTGTACCTTGGTAGATAGCCCGACAACACCCATCCTTCAGGTCAAAGACATCAACCAGTACTACGGCGGCTCGCACATCTTGCGCGGCGTCAGCCTGGAGGCACGCCTGGGCAAAGTCACGGTGCTGCTGGGCCGTAACGGCGTGGGCAAAACCACACTGCTCAAGTCGCTGATGGGTTTGGTGCCGATCCGGTCCGGCAGCATTGAATTTAACGGTGCTTCAATTGAAAAAGCCACCTCGTATGAGCGCGCCAGGGCTGGCATTGGCTTCGTACCCCAAGGCCGCGAAATTTTTGCGCGCCTGACGGTTGAAGACAACCTGCTGATGGGATTGGCCTACAAAAGCGCATCCACGCCCATCCCGGCGGAGTTGTTTGAGCTTTTCCCGGTGCTCAAGCAGATGATTTCGCGGCGCGGCGGCGACTTGTCAGGTGGGCAGCAGCAGCAGCTGGCGATTGCACGGGCACTGGCAGCCAAGCCCAAGCTCTTGATACTGGACGAGCCCACCGAGGGCATTCAGCCCAGCATCATCAAAGACATTGGCCGCGTCATCCGCATGCTGGCTGACCGCGGCGACATGGCGATTGTGCTGTGCGAGCAGTATTACGACTTTGCCGAAGAGCTGGCCGACGACTACCTGGTGATGCAGCGCGGCGAAGTGATCGCCAGCGGTCCCGGCAGTGACATGCAAGCCAAGGGCATCCGGCAGCTGGTGGCGATTTGAAAGTGTGCTGAGACGCTCCTGAACCAGGAGCTTATTGCGCCCGTATTCATTGGGCTGCCGTCGAATTTGACTGCTAAAAATGGCCAAAAAATGCCTCAAAACTGCTATTTTGGCCTGGTTTGAAAAAAAGCGCCCTAAAGGAGTGCTTGCATAAATTGATTGCAATTTCTGCAATGTCCAGCCATAATGCAATCATGAACAGCAAGCATAAAAAGACCCTTTCTATCGTGTTTGCCAAGCCCGTCGCCGCGTCTTTGGATTGGGCACATATTGAAACGCTGTTCACCGCGCTTGGGGCGCAGACGATTGAGGGTAATGGCTCACGGGTGCGATTTATTTTGAACAATGTGGTCGGTACCTTTCACAGGCCGCACCCCGCCAAAGAGGCCAAGCCTTACCAAGTGTCAGACGCACGGCGGTTTTTAGAGCAAGCGGGCATCAAGCCTTGATGGCCAGGCTAACCGCACTTAGATTAATTGAAAGATCAAACACCATGAACACCATGCAATTCAAAGGCTACGCAGCCCAAATCAGTTACAGCGATGACGATGCTTGCTTTATCGGCCATATTGCCGGCATCACAGACATTGTTGGCTTTCATGCTGACAACGTGGCCGAGCTTCGTCAGGCTTTTGAAGAGGCCGTGACTGACTACCTGGCCACGTGTGAGAAAGCCGGGCGTAACCCGCAAAAACCTGCCAGCGGCAAACTCATGCTGCGCGTCCCTCCTGAGGTGCATGGCGCGGCGTTGATAGCAGCGCAGGTCAAAGGGCTGAGTTTGAACCAATGGGCCAGCAATGCACTGCGTGAGGCGGCGCACGCTTGAGAACTTAAGCGCTCCTAAATCAGGAGCTGCTTGCGCCCGTATTTATTTAGCGGAAGTCCTATTTGACTGTGACTTCATGTTTCATTTCAAGATCTGACCCAGAAGGCTAGCTTGAGAAATATCATAATGAAAGACACCGTTTATGTGTGGGAAATGGCGGACCTGACCTGTGGCCGACTTTGGGAAATGGGCGACCCCGGGCTCCGCTGCAGTTCGAGGTTGGCGTGGCCGTGTGCACGCGGCCATACAACAGTCCAAGTGCGGACAGATTTCATGTCAGCAGTAAATAGAACTGTCCGGTTTTAGAGCAAATAGATTGTCCGCTTTTTCTATTTTGTTTGCGATGACTGCAAAGCTGCGTAGGGCGTAGCCCGAAGCGGCTTTGCAGCCA